>JAQXPK010000106.1 GCA_029100605.1 Bacillota bacterium
AAAAGAAACGGCCTGCTTCAAGCAGACCGCTGTCCCACTATTCCATTTCTTCAAATTCATCTTCATCGAACTCGTCCACATCATCAAGCTGCATTTCCTGATGCCTGCGCCCAAACCGCATATCGTATTGCTCCTGGGCAAGCGCCTTGACTTCCGGGCGGCGATCCTGCATTCTGTTTTTCAGCCATGCCTTCTGATCCTTCGACAAATACCAGGGAAGATTGAATAGCCGGTTCAAAGTCTCCTGTTTGGCTTTTTCTTCTGGAGGTAGTTTGGCACAGTCTTTGCAGATATGCGTGGCATGACCCTTGCCGGTAAATTTCTCGTTGGCTCTGTATCTGCCGCACACCTTACAATAGTGACCATTCTTTTTCATCGTATCCCGCCTCCTGCATAGATTTCTCATCTAGTGACATTGCAATCACTATAACACAGATGGAAACCACGAGCAACAGAATTGTTACACATAGAGAAAAATACTCCGGTGCCATTACGACACCGGAGCTTCACTTTAGATTCCTTTCAGGAGGCAGGAAATATTCTGGAGCCTGCCCAACACCCAAACCGCAAGCATAGAATGCGGTTGGGAAAAGACAGAAGATGGATACCAGTTCAAAATCTGTATACCGGCCAATACCACTGCTACAGTTCAGTTACCTAATGGTGAACAGTACGAGTTGGACCCAGAGGAGAATCCCAAGACTTTGCTTCAATAACTCAAAAATTGATATGCAGTAAACAAAGAATAAGGCAGTGAGCCTTTATTGACCTCAATGCCTTTAGTAAGTCTCTACAAGACACCATATTTCCGATCTCCTCCACGGAGGCATCAAATAAATTTAAAAGCGACTGATTTTGCTCCAAAATCAGTCGCTTTTGGTCCGAGTGGGGAGATTCGAACTCCCGGCATCCTGGTCCCAAACCAGGCGCCCTACCAACTGGGCCACACCCGGATATTGAATTAAGAGAAAATGCTCGTTGTGGTCAAATATGTGGTCAAGGAAATTCTACCACATTTGCGGGGGACTTTCAAGAGCGGCGATTGGGGGAAATTGGGGGAAAACGGGGGAGTGCACAACATTTTGGGAAGTCGAACCAGTTTGGTGCTCCGGCTCCCAAACCAGGCGCCCTACCAACTGGGCCACACCCGGATATCTGGTTGCATTATATACCTTGCGGCGGCAAAATGCAACCCAAAAATGAGACTGCGGCGCGAGTTGCATTTGCCTTACCGGCAGGGAGCGCTGCAGCTTATGCCCTGCCAGGAAACAGCGCGGCGATGGCAGCCCGGGCGGCATCCTGCTCCGCCCGCTTTTTGCTGCTGCCGGTGCCTTTGCCCACCACTGTACCATTGAGGGAAACCTCCACGGAAAACTGCTTGTCGTGGTCGGGGCCGGACTGCCCCACCAGCTCGTAGGACAGCACCTGGTTTTTCTTCTGCTGCACCAGCTCCTGCAGCTCGGTTTTATAGTCCTCGTTGTGGAGCTTTGTCACCGGCACCTCCACGAAAATAAAGGTTTTCACCACCTGTAGCGCGGCATCCAGACCACCATCCAGGAAGCAGGCGGCGATGACCGATTCCATGGCGTCTGCCAGAATGGAATCCCGGCTCCGACCGCCTCCCTGCTCTTCGCCGTGACCCAGCAGCAGATGGCTGCCAAGGCCAATGCGGTTGGCGGCGGCAGCCAGAGTGGTTTCACAGACCATATCCGCCCGCATTCGGGTCAGCTCGCCTTCGGGGCGGTTGGGAAAATTGCGGTAGAGGTACTCCGCCACCAGCATCCCCAGCACGCTGTCCCCCAGAAACTCCAGCCGCTCGTTGCTGAGAAGGCCGTTGTGCCACCGCTCGTTGGCATAGGAGGAGTGGGTCAGGGCGTTTTGCAGCAGGGAAATGTTGGAAAAGTGGTAGCCAATGGCGGCTTCCAGATCCTTAATCATGCTCCGTCATCCCTTCCTTTGCCGCTGCCAGACGTTGCAGCTCTGCCTCCAGCTCTGCGGAAATGTCAGCCGACGCGGCGTCGGCGGCCTGCTTTACGGCGTTGCGGAAGGCCAGGGCGTCGGAGGAACCGTGAGCCTTGATGACAGGCTTGCGGATGCCAAGAAACGGCGTGCCGCCGATCTCCCGGTAGTCCAGCAGCTTCATCATATCCTTCACGCCGGAGGCGCACAGCAGATACCCCAGCTTGCTAAGTAGATTCTTTTTGAACATTTTCTTCATCATGCTGCCCATGAACATGGCGGTGCCCTCAATGGATTTGAGCAGCACATTGCCGGCAAAGCCGTCGCAGACGATAACATCCACTGCGCCCAGAGGCACGTCCCGGGCTTCTACATTGCCCACGAAGTTCACAAGACCCTGCTCCGACGCGTTTTGCAGCAGGGCGTAAGCCTCTTTTTGCAGGCTGGTACCCTTGCTGTCCTCGGCGCCGATGTTCAGCAGGCCTACCCTCGGATTTTCCACACCCAGCTGCTTTTTGGCGTAGAGGGAGCCTACCAGACCGAACTGCAGCAGAAATTCCGGCGTACATTCGGCGTTGGCGCCGCAGTCCAGAATGACGGTTTTGCCCCCAGCCTTGTTGGGCATGGCGGGGCCCATGGCGGCACGTCGGATGCCCTTGACCCGTTTGACCAGCAGCGTCGCTCCGGTGAGCAGCGCACCGGTGGAACCGGCAGAGACAAAGGCGTCTCCCTGACCGTCCGCCAGCATTTTCAGACCCACCACCATGGAAGAATTCTTCCGTTTGTGGATGATGGACGCGGGATCGTCGTGCATATCTACCACGTCGTCGGCGTTGGCGATTTCCACGCCTTCGGGCAGAGTCTCGATGCCGTGTTTCTTGAGCACCGCCAGAATTTCCTCGCCCCGACCCACCAGCGTGATCTCGGCGCCGAAATCCTTCACAGCTTCCAGAGCGCCCAGAACGGGAGCCTCCGGGGCGTTATCGCCGCCCATCGCGTCAAGAATGATCTTCAACCGTTCCACCTCTTTCTTTCAATCTCCTTCGCCATCAGCGCGTCAATGATTTCCAATGACCGCTGGGAGATGGCGAGATTTTTTTCTGCTTTCTTTCGGATGCGCTTTTCCAGCGGCGCAATGATACTGAAATTCACGTTCATGGGCTGGAAATTCTCAATGCTCTCGTCGCTGACGTAGAACCCCAGGGCGCCGATGGCAGTTTCCTTGGGGAAGTCCGGCAGCGGCTGACCCTGCACCTTGGCGGCCATGGCTACCGCAGCCAGATACCCGGAGGCGGTGGATTCCACATAGCCTTCCACGCCGGTCATCTGCCCGGCAAAGGCCACCAGAGGGTTGCGGCGGTCGGCGTAGTACCGATCCAGCAGCTTCGGCGACTGCAAAAAGGTATTCTGGTGCATCACGCCGTAACGGACGAATTCCGCGTTCGCCAGGGCGGGAATCATGGAAAATACCCGCTTCTGCTCGCCGAATTTCAGATGGGTCTGGAAACCCACCAGATTAAAGACGCTTTTGGCAGCGTTGTCCTGCCGCAGCTGCAACACAGCATAGGGTTCCTTCCCGGTTCTGGGGTCTTTCAGTCCCACAGGCTTCATGGGGCCGTAGCGCAGGGTGTCCAGCCCCCGGCGAGCCATGACTTCAACGGGCATACACCCCTCAAAGACGTTTTTGTCCTCGAAGCCATGCACCTCCGCTTCCTCCGCCGTGGTCAGCTCCCGGACGAAGCGTTCATACTGTTCTTTGTCCAGGGCGCAGTTGAGGTAGTCCGGAGTGCCCCGGTCGTACCGGGACTGCCACCAGGCCAGGGAATCGTCCACGGACTCCGCGGCCACCAGCGGCGCGGCGGCGTCAAAGAAGTGCAGATACCCGGTGTCCCCAAAGTAGTGCCCGATGGCTTCACTCAGGGCATCGGAGGTCAGCGGGCCGGTGGCTATAATGACCGGCTCCGGGGGAATCTGGGTAATTTCTTCGGAAATCACGGTGATATTGGAATGGCTCCGGATTTTCTCCGTGACCATTCTGGAAAAGCCGCCCCGATCCACCGCCAGACAACCGCCGGCCTCTACCCGGGTGGCATCGGCGCAGGCGAGGATCAGGCTGCCGCAGCGGCGCAGCTCCTCCTTGAGCAGTCCCACGGCGTTTTCCAGCCGGTCGCCCCGCAGGGAGTTGGAGCACACCAGCTCCGCAAAATCCGGGCTGTGGTGAGCGGGGGTCATCTTTTGAGGCTTCATCTCGTAAAGCGCTACCTCAATGCCCCGGTTTGCCAGCTGCCACGCCGCTTCGCACCCAGCCAGACCCGCACCGACGACTGTTACCTTCATGCCTTGATCTCCTTCTTGGGAGCGGACTTCTTCGCCGCCGGCTTCTTTGCCGCCGCTTTTTTCGATGCTGCTTTCGCGGCTGCCGTCTGCTTCGCTGCGGCCTTCTCCGCCGGAGCCGCGGCTTCCGCGCTTTCCGATTCGGTTTTCTTCTTATAGTAACCCCGCTGATCCTCCGGGAGGAACCGGGAGCAGTGCTCGTTGATGCAGAAGGGCTTCATCCGCCCCTTGCCGGACTTCTTGAACAGGGTCTGCCCGCACTCCGGGCAATCCTCGGCGGTGGGCACGTCCCAGGTCATGAAGCCGCACTCCGCGCCCCGCTCGCAGGCGTAGTAGGCGTAGCCCTTTTTGGACTTGCGCTTGAGGATGCCGCTGCCGCATTTGGGGCACCGACCAGGCATCCGCTCCACCAGAGGCTTGGTGTTCTTGCACTCCGGATACCCGGGACAGGCCAGGAATTTGCCGAAACGACCGGTTTTGATGACCATTTTCCGTCCGCACAGCTCACAGACTTCGTCGGTCTCCTCCTCCGGCACCTTCAGGTGAACGCCCTCCAGCGCCGTTTCCGCGTCGGACAGTTCCTTACTGAAGCCCTGATAAAAGTCCGCCAGCAGATCCTTCCAGTTCTGCTTTCCAGCTTCCACGTCGTCCAGCCGGGACTCCATGTTGGCGGTGAATTCCACGTCGATGATGTCGTTGAACCGCTCCAGCATCAGTCCCGTGACGATCTCTCCCAGAGGCGTGGGGGCGAGGCGCTTGTCCTGCTTTTCTACGTACTCCCGATCCTCAATGGTGGACACGGTGGCGGCGTAGGTGGAAGGACGACCCACGCCCTTTTCCTCCATGGCTTTGACCAGAGTGGCCTCGGTATAGCGGGCGGGGGGCTGGGTGAAGTGCTGCTCCTTTTCGGTTTTGGTAGAGACGGCTTTTTCTCCCGCTGCCAGCTCCGGCAGGGGAGAACCCACCGCCTCATCCTCGTCGTCCCGACCCTCCTCGTAGACGGCAATGAAGCCTGCGAAGCGCAGACTCTGGTGACTTGCCCGGAATATATGCCCGGCGCATTCGGTGTCGATGGATACGGTGTCAAATACGGCGTTTGCCATCTGGGTGGCGAGAAAACGGCTCCAGATCAGCTTGTATAGCTTATACTGGTCGGTGGTGAGGCTGCCCCGTACCCGTTCCGGCTCCAGCTCCACATGGGAGGGACGGATGGCTTCGTGGGCATCCTGAGCGCCGGCCTTGGTCTTGAAAACATGGTGGGAGCCATAGTAATAGAGGCTGCCGTAACGGCTGCGGATGAAGTCGGCGGCGGCATCCATGGCCTCGTCGGAAAGACGCAGGGAATCGGTACGCATATAGGTGATGAGACCTGTGGTGCCCTCGCCCTCCACGTCCACGCCTTCATAGAGCTGCTGGGCGATCATCATGGTCTTCTTGGGGGTGAAGCCCAGCTTCCGGGAGGCCTCCTGCTGCAAGGTGGAGGTGGTGAAGGGTGGGGCGGAGGAGCGCTTTTTCTCCGCTTTTTTCACGTTGGTGACGGTGAATTCCTTCCCGTCGATGTCCGCCATCACCGCCAGGGTCTGCGCTTCATTCTCCAGCTCCCGCTTTTTCTCCTCGCCCCAATACCGGGCGACGAAGGAGCCGGGCTTGCCCAGGCGGTTTAAGGTCACGTCCAGCGTCCAGTATTCTTTGGGCTGAAAGGCGCGGATCTCATTTTCCCGATCCACCACCAGCCGGGTGGCTACGGACTGCACCCGCCCGGCGGACAGCCCCCGGCGCACCTTTTTCCACAGCAGGGGGGAAAGCTCATAGCCCACGATTCTGTCCAGGATCCGCCTGGCCTGCTGGGCATCCACCAGACAATAGTCGATGTCCCGGGGGTGCCGGATGGATTCTTTTACCACCTTTTCGGTGATTTCGTTAAAGGTGACCCGCCGCGCCTTCCCGTCGGGAAGGTTCAACAGTTCCTTCAGGTGCCAGGAAATGGCCTCTCCCTCCCGGTCAGGGTCGGTTGCGAGATACACGGTCTTGGCTTTGGACGCGTCGGCCTTCAGCTCCTTGATCAGCGCTTCCTTGCCCCGGACGGGGATATACTGGGGGGTGAAATCGTGCTCCAAATCCACGCCCATTTTGCTCTTCGGCAGATCCCGCAGATGCCCCATGCTGGCTTTCACCAGATAGTTGGGGCCCAGGTATTTGCCAATGGTCTTGGCCTTGGAGGGCGATTCCACAATTACAAGATTTTCAGGTGTTCCCATGAATGAACATTCTCCGTTTCGTTACTCAATTCCGTCCGTTCAGGACGATGCGCTTGCCGGGCAGACGGCGGATGATGCCCCGCAGCTCCAGCATGGTCAGGCTGGACAGGAGCTTTCCGGTACTTAAGCCTGTTTCGGCGATCACGTCGTCCACCAACCGCTCTCCACCTTCCAGGGCGGAGACGATGGCCTGCTCATCGGCGGACAGTGAAGCAGCCGCCGCATTTTTGTCACTATAAGCCGCGGACGGCGTCTTGTCAATGCCTTTTTTGACTAATTTTTTCTTAAGATTCTCCTCTTTTCGGGGAAGAAGCGGCTTTTGCGCCACTTTCGGAAGGGGTTTCTCGCTTTCCAGCGCAGCCTTTTTCACCTCGTCCGGGTAGGCCGTCTGGTGAACCGGCGCGGTGTCCCGGTGAATTTTGTCCGGAAACAGGGCTTCGTATTCGCTGAGCACATCCCAGCCGGAGGAGGCGACAATGGCCCCGTCCCGCAGCAATCGGTTGCTGCCTACGAAGGAGGGCTGGTCGATGTTGCCCGGAACAGCAAAGACATCCCGGCCCTGCTCGGCTGCCAGCCGGGCGGTGATCAGCGAGCCGCTTTTTTCCGGGGCTTCCACCACCAGAACGCCGCAGCTCAGGCCGCTGATGATCCGATTGCGCTTGGGAAACGTCCACTTTGCCGGAGGCGTTCCCGGGGCAAATTCGCTGAGGATGCAGCCGTACTCTGCCACATCCCGGAAAAGCGCCCGGTTGGAGACGGGATACACCACATCCGCACCGCAGCCCAGTACCCCAACCACGGGTGCCCCTGCGGTGAGTGCCCCGGACATCGCCATGCCGTCGATGCCGTAAGCCATGCCGGACACCACAATGCCCCCGCACCGGGCGATCTGATAGCCCATGCGCTTGGCGGTGGTCAGGCCGTAGGCCGAGGCCTTTCGGGTACCCACCACGCCGATGACGGGATTGCCGTCAAAATCCGGGAGCTGCCCTTTGTAATATAAAACCACCGGCGGATCGGAAATGTTCTTCAGCCGGGCAGGGTAGGCCGCGTCCCGAAGAGTTACAACGTGGAGCTTTTCCCGGGCGCAGACCTCCCCAATGGCCTCTGCCGGGGCCAAATCCTTGTCCCGCAGAGCGGTCTTTGCCTCCTCGCTCAGCCCCTCAACATGGTCAAAGGCCTCGTTGTCGGCAAAGAAAATGTCCTCAGGGTCCTGAAAATGCTGCAATAGCGCCGCTTTTGCCCGGTCGCTGAGGCCGGGACGGTGGGCAAGCCATATCCAGTGTACCAGCATTTTCTCACCTGTCTCTATCTATTGGTCTCTATTGCTTCATCTGCCACATGACGATGGTCGCCGCCACGGCGGCATTCAGGGATTCACAGCGGGGGTTCATGGGAATGATCAACTCGCTGTCGGCGGCCTCCAGAATCTCCCGGCGCACCCCCTGACCCTCGCTGCCGATGACCACCGCCATCTGCTTCAGGTCAGCCTGGCGCAGATCGGTTGCCCGGCTGCTCAGCGCCGTTACCGCCACGGGGATTCCCCCGGCGGCACAGGCGGCCTTCACCTCCGCCCAACCGGCCTGGACGATCTCTTTGCGGAAGACCGCGCCCATGCTGGCGCGCACCACCTTATGGCTGTAGGGATCGGCGCAGCCCTCCAGCAGCGTTACGTTCACGTCCAGCGCGTCCGCCGTCCTGAGAATGGTGCCCAGGTTTCCCGGATCCTGAATTCCGTCCAGCAGCAGGCTGCCCTTTTCCGGGGTAAAGCGCTTTTTTGGCGGGAGACGGCACAAAAACAGCGCGCCCTGGGGGCTTTCCATGGGGGAAAGGGAGACCATCACATCCTCCGGAACCCGGATGAGCCGCACCGTATCCGGCACCGCAGCCTCCACGCCGTCGGACAGGATCACCGTATCCAGTCCCGGATACCAGCGCACCGCTTCCGCCAGAAGCTTGGTGCCCTCGGCAGCGAAGAGCCCTGCTTCCTCACGAGCCTTCCGGGAGCTGAGCAGCTTGCGCACCTGCTGCAAAAGCGGATTTTTCCGGGAGGTGATTCTTTGCTCCGTCACAGCTTCTGCACTGCGCTCAGGGCGTAGTTATCCCCCAGCACCACCATAATATCCCCTTCGCCGATCCGGTAATCCGCGGCGGGAGAGACGCAGGTTTTCTTGCCGTTTTCCACGGCGATGATGTTCACGCCCAGCTTGGCCCGGACGTTCAGCTCGTTGATACACTTTCCAATCCAGCTCTTTGGTGCAGGGACTTCCAGAATGCCGTAGTCCTCGGAAAGCTCGATGTAATCCAGCACATTGTGGGAGAACAGGCTCCGCGCCAGCCGCTGGGCGTACTCCTGCTCCGGAATCACCACCCGGTCAACGCCCAGCTTTTCCAGCACCCGGCGATGGGTCTCGTCGTGAGCCTTGCAGACGATATAGGGGACGCCCAGCTCCTTGAGATTCATGGTGATCAGCACAGAGGCCGCCAGGTCGTCTCCGATGGCGATGATGGCGCAGTCAAAGTTCCGTGCGCCCAGAGAACGCAGAACCTCCTTGTCCTGGGCGTCGCCCACCACGGCGTGGGTCACGTCGTTCGCCACCTGCTGCACCAGATCGCTGCGGACATCCACCGCCAGAACCTCGGCTCCCAGGCCGCAAAGACGCCGCGCCAGGGATCCGCCAAAACGACCCAAACCAATGACAACGTAAGATTTCATTTTGTCTCTCCTTATCCGATCAGCAGGTTGGTCTCCGCGTAGCGGAACCGCTCCTCCACCCGGTTCCCGGCAAGGAACCCAAGGCTGATGGTCAGCACGCCAACCCGGCCGAAATACATATAAACAATAATCAAAATCTGCGCCGCGACACTCAAACCGGCGGTTCCCCCGGCGGTGAGACCGACGGTAGCCAGGGCGGAAACCGCCTCAAACAGGCCGTCCGTAAAGTTCATGTGGGAGGTGGCGCTGATGAAAATACCGCCCACCATCGCCAGGGCGAACAGAAGAAAGGCGATGGTCATGGCGTTCTGCGCCTGCTCGTTGGGAATGGTGCGCTTGAAAGCGCATACCGAACTGCGGCCTCTGGCTCTGGCCCACATGGTCAGCATCAGCACCAAAAACGTCACGGTCTTGATACCGCCGGCGGTGGAGCCGGAGGAGCCGCCGATGAGCATCATCACGCAGGCGAAGCCCTTCGCTCCGTCGGTCAGCTTCGCCTGATCCACGGCGGCAAAGCCTGCGGTGCGCATGGTGACGGACTGGAAAAAGCCGTTCAGCAGCTTCTCTCCCACGGTCATACCGCCCAGGGTCTCCGGATTGTTCCACTCCAGCACACACATGACGCCCCAGCCGAGGATGATCAGCCCCAGGGTCATGAGCAGCACCAGCTTGGCGTAGACACTGAACTTGGAAAAGCGCCGCCGCTGGACGATCTCTTCCCAGACCAGAAAGCCCAGGCCGCCCACGATGATCAACGCCGACAGCGTCAGCAGAATCACGGGATCCGACTGGAAGGGGATCAGGCTCTGACCGGGGGCAATGGCGCCGAAAATGTCGAAGCCGGCGTTACAGAAGGCGGAGACGGAATGAAAAACGCCCCACCTAAGGGCGGTGGGAAACCCAAACTCCGGCCAGAGCCGGAGCGTCAGAATGAGGGCACCGGCGGTTTCAATGGCGAAACTGCCCACAATCACCATTTTCTGAAGGCGAACCACGCCTTTGATGTCGTTCAGGCTCATGGACTGAGCCATCACCATCCGCTGCCGCAGACCGATCTTTCTGCGCAGCAGAAACACGAACAGCGTGGCCACGGACATAAAACCCAGCCCGCCGATCTGGATCAAGCAGAGAATCACGATCTGACCGAATCCGCTCCACTGGCTCCAGGTGTCGTAGAGCACCAGCCCCGTCACACAGGTGGCGGAGGTCGCCGTAAACAGTGCCGGACGAAATCCACAGGAGATTCCGTCCCGGGAGGCCGTCGGCAGGGAAAGCAGCAGAGCGCCCGCCAGAATCACCACCGCAAAGGTCAGCGCGACGATCTGGGTGGCGCTGACGTGCTTGGGCCGCAATTTGTTCCACGAAGCCGATAGCTTTGCCCGAAGAGACATATATGTCCCCCTTCCCTGCAGGGACACCCCTGCCATCATACATATCTCCTCTATTATAACAGCTTTATATGCTTTTGCAAGTGGCAATTCTGCGCCCGGGCAGTATCGTCCGGCTCGATCCAGGCTCTGGTTCACGCTCACCCGGAGGCGACCCCTGCCCGGGACGGTTCCTGTTCACAAAAAGCATTTGGAAAAAACCTTGGACATCCCTTTCTTCCTGTGATATACTAAAAAGAAAAGGGTGAAAGGGTGGTTTTATGAGTTACACCGAAAGCTGGTCCGGGAAGATCGGTCGTAAACTGCTGAAAAAGCAGCACATCATCGACGTGGCCTCCGGACGGAAGAAGGCAGACCTGGTGCTGAAAAACGCGACCTACGTCAATGTGTTCTCCGGGGAGCTGGATACCCGGGACATCGCTGTGGCGGAGGGGCTGATCGTGGGTCTGGGTCGCTACGAGGGCAATGAAGAGGTGGATATGACCGGGAAAATCGTCTGCCCCGGTTTTATCGACGCCCATATCCACCTGGAATCCAGCTTGGTGTCCCCGGCGGAATTCGCCCGGGCTGTGCTTCCCCATGGCACAACCACCGTCATCACCGACCCCCATGAGATCACCAACGTCATGGGCACCGATGGCATCGACTATATGCTCTGCGCCACCGAGGGTCTTCCGGTGGACGTGCAGTTCATGGTTCCCTCCTGCGTCCCCGCCTCTGCCCTGGACGAAAGCGGCGCGAACCTGGACTACCGGGACGTGGACAGCTTCTTTGATCACCCCAGAGTGCTGGGGCTGGCGGAAATGATGAATTTCCCCGGGGTCATCTCCGGCGACAGCGCGACTGTGTCGAAAATTGTAGCCTCTCAGGCACACCATAAGAAAATCGATGGACACGCCCCCGGCCTGTCCGGCGCTGATCTGAACGCCTACATTGCCGCCGGCGTTTACTCCGACCACGAATGTGCTGACATCGACGACGCCATGGAAAAGCTCCGGCTGGGTCAGTTCATCATGATCCGGGAGGGCACCGCCGCAAGGAATCTGGAAGCCCTGATGCCGCTGCTCAAGTCCCAGAAATACTATAGCCGCTGTATGTTCTGCACCGACGACAAGCATCCCAGCGATCTGCTGGAAAAGGGGCACATCGACTATATCTGCCGGGAGGCTGTCCGGCTGGGCGCCGATCCCATCATGACGGTGCAGGTGGCCTGCCTTCACGCCGCCCGGTACTTCCTGCTGAACAACCGGGGTGCCATCGCTCCCGGGTATCTGGCGGACTTCGCCGTCGTGGAGGATCTGAAGGACTTCCACGTGGTGACGGTCTACAAGCGGGGCAAGCGGGTCTATCACGACGGCGTTGTAGAGGATTTCTCCCTGCCTCAGATTCCGGAGCACCTGGACAAACGGGCACACGACACCTTCCACCTGCCGGTGCTCACCCCCGCCGACTTTGCCAACGCCCGTCCCCGGGGCCTGATCGGCATGGTGCCCGGTCAGATTATTACCCAGGACTGCGGCTACGCCTCGGGAACCGATACCGCAAAGGACATCCTGAAAATGGCGGTGGTGGAGCGGCACAGGAACACCCGCCACATCGGCATCGGGTATCTGCAGGGCTACGGTTTGAAGTCCGGCGCGGTTGCCACCTCCGTGGCTCACGACAGCCACAATATCATCTGCGTGGGCGCGAACGACGCTGATATGGCCTTTGCGGTCAACCGCATTGCCCAGAACCACGGCGGCATTGTGGTGGTGGAAAACGGTAAGGTGCTGGCGGAGCTTCCCCTGGAAATCGCCGGGATCATGAGTGACAAGCCTTTGGGCGAGGTCAACACCCTGCTGGAAAACGCCAAGGCAGCGGCCTACCGCCTTGGGGTGGGCAGGGACATCGATCCGTTTATGACCCTCTCCTTCATGAGCCTGCCCGTCATTCCCACCTTACGCCTGACCACCCGGGGCGTGGTGGATGTGAATACCCAGCAATACGTGTAATGGATACGAAAACTCCCCTTTTGTGATCTGGAAACGGTACGTTCCAGACCGCGAAAGGGGAGCTTTTTACTTGGCGGCTTGCTCCGGGGGACGGGGCGCGCCGCCTTATTCTGCTTTGGCGAACAGCTTTTTCCGTTTGCTCAAGTAGACGCTCATCAGGAAAATCACCATCAGGCACCAGGTGACCGGCTCCGTCATGCAGGTGCCGAGGAAGCCCAGCGTCGGGATCAGGAAGTTGGCGGAAAAAATCTTCATAGCCAATTCGATGCAGCTGGACAGCACCGGAGCTGTTTTTTGACCCATGGCCTGCATGGTGTTGCGGATGCAGAACAGCACACCCAGGAAGGGGAACATGGTAAAGTGCATCCGAAGGCTCATTACCGCGTTGGCGACAACATCGGGGTCGGAGGTGCCGGTGGTGAAACGCACCAGCTGCGCGCCAAACAGGAAGATGACGGTGCTGGCAAAGAGACTCCAGCCGATTTCCAGAAGGAGCACCTTCTTCAGAGTGGAGCGGATGCGGTCGAATTTCCCCGCACCCCAGTTCTGCCCAACAAAGGTGGAATTGGCAAGGGCGATGGTGGCCTGGGGCTGGATCATGATCATCAGGATCTTCCGGGACGCGGCGTGAGCGGCGATGATGGTTTCACCCAGCAGATTGTTGGCTCGCTGGAAAATGACGGAACCAAAGTCCACAAGGCAGGACATGAGCGCCATGGCAGAGCCAGTGGAGAGCAGATCCTTGATGATGCAGGCGGGCACCCGGAAATCCGCCTTTTTCGGCAGATACTCCCGGTAATGGGTGAACACGTACACGCCGCAGCTGACGGCGGAAACGGTCTGAGCCAGCACCGTGGCGACGGCAGCGCCCCCGATCCCGAAGTCCAGCACCATGACAAACAGAACGTCCAGAAGGATGTTCAGAATGCTGGACAGAATGAGAAAGTACAGCGGCGAGCGGCTGTTGCCCATGGCCCGGAGGATGGCGGCGAACATATTGTAGCTGATGGTGACGATCAGCCCGGCGTAGATGATGGCAATGTAGGTATGCGCCTGGGAGAAGATGGCCTCCGGGGTGTTCATGAAGCGCATGAGCAGCGGCAGGAAGCTCAGGGCCAGCACGCTTAAGACCAGAGAGACGGCGAAATCCAGCAGCATCATCCCGGCGACGGCCTTGCGCATCTGCTCCCGGTCGTGGGCACCGAAGCGCTGGGTCACCACGATACCGTAGCCGTTGTTCAACCCGCCGGCGAAATTCACGATGAGGGAATACAGCGAGGCGGTGGCGCCGATGGCGGCGATGGCCTGGTCGCCCAGATGATAGCCCACCACCATGGTGTCCACCATGTTGTAAACCTGCTGAAACACGTTGCCGATGAGAAGAGGGACGGCAAACCCCAAAATCAGACGGAGGGGGTTTCCCTCCGTCATATCCCGTACCCGGGCAGCTTGTTTTTCTGTCTGCATATTACCGGATAAAGTTGGTGAAGATGCCCGGCTCCTGCTCCGGCAGGGGAACGCCCGCCCTGTCGGCGGCCTGGCGGCAGCGGAGCAGATAGGCCATGTTCCGGGCCAGAGTGCGCATGGTGTACATGCCCTCCAGATCCTGGGTGCACTCTTCAGCGTTGGCACCGTGTACCATATTCCAATAGTTGGCGGAGACAATGGGCATCTGCAGCAGGGTGAAATACTTATTCATCTGGTCAAAGGCGGCGGTGCAGCCGGCCCGGCGGGCGCAGACCACAGCGGCAGCGGGCTTTAAGTAGAAGGCGCGGTTCTGATTGCCGCACAGCTCGGAATAGAAGAGCCTGTCCATAAAGGCGGTCATGTTGCCGCTGGCGGCGGCGTAGTGTACCGGGGAGCCGAAGACGAAACCGTCGGCTTCGTAGGCCAGCTTTCGGAACTGGTTGACCACGTCGTCAAAGACGCATTCCTTTTTTTCACTGCACTTGTGGCAGGCGATGCAGCCGCCGATGGGCTTGGCACCGATCCAGAAAATCTCGGCCTCGATGCCTTCCTTCCGGAGAGTATCGGCGACTTCCATGAGAGCGCGATGGGTAGTACCCTCCTTGTGGGGACTGCCGTTGACTAGCAGAACTTTCATTTTGAATCCTCCTGTTATACTAAAACCTTATTAAAATCTTTAAATCTTTTCGGCCTGAATTGCGTCAGAATGCGTTATCTTCCTCGCTGGGCGTCAGCCCAAAACCGTCATCTGCCTTTTCTGGCACAATTCATCCACGAAAATCTATTAAAGCTTTCAATCAGGTTTTAGTATTATTTCTCAAATTCGTTGGCAACGTCCACCAGCAGCTCCCGAATGGGCAGACGCTGGGGGCAGATGTCCTCGCACTGACCACATTTGATGCAGCTGGAGGCGGTGACACCGTTCTGGGCGTGGACGTTGTGATAGTAATAATCGGTGTTCCAGTTCTGGAACTGCTTTTTAGCGTTCATGCAGGCGAACAGATCGGGGATGGGAATGCCCTGGGGACAGACCTCGGTGCAGTAGCGGCAGCCGGTGCAGGGGATCAGTCCCTGACCCCGGAAGATGGCGCAGACCTGAGCGACCGCCATCTGCTCCTGCTCATTCAGCGGCTGGAAATCCTTCATGAAACCGCAATTCTCTTCCATCATTTCCATGCTGCTCATGCCGGAGAGCACCATGCGGACGCCGGGGAAGCTGGCGGCAAACCGGATGGCGTAGCTGGCGTTGGAGCCGCCGTGGAGACTGTCGAACACCTTCTGGGCGTCGGCGGGGAGGCTGACCAGCGAACCGCCCTTCACCGGCTCCATGACGATGACGGGCTTGCCGTGCTTCTGGCAGACCTCGTAGCACTTTTTCGATTCTACGGAGGCATCCTCGTAATCGACGTAGTTGAACTGGATCTGCACCACCTCGATCTGGGGGTATTCCGTGAGGATCTGGTCGAGAACCGTGGCCTTGTCGTGGAAGGAGATACCGAAGTGGCGGATCTTCCCCTCTTTCTTCAGGGCAAGGGCGGTCTCATAAGCGCGGATGGACTTGTACTTCTCAAAAATCTCCCGATTCTGGGCGTGCATCAGGTAAAAATCGAAGTAGTCCACGCCGCAGGCCTCCAGCTGAAGCTGGAAGAAGGGGAGAATGTCCTCGTTTTTGTTGATAAAATGGCTGGACAGCTTGTTGGTCAGGATGTATTTCTCCCGGGGATAGCGGGAGGTCAGGCACTTTTTCAGGGCAATTTCACTCTGACCGTTCAGGTAACCGTGGGCGGTATCAAAATAGTTGAAGCCGTTGGCTAGAAAGGCATCCACCATTTTTGCGGTTTCTTCGTAATCCACTTCCTCGCCCTTCATGGGCAGGCGCATACAGCCAAAGCCGAAATTCTTTTTGACTTCTTCAAAGCAAGCGGGCATATTTCGGTTCCTCCTTGATTTTTTGGGCGACACCGCACCATGGGAGCTGTGGGCTTCGGCGGATCTTTTGCCCCAGTATGCGGTGAAGCCCTTGACAAAATCTGGTATAATCAAAGTATAGCATCCGGTAGTGACTACCGGTCAATCGGCAAAAAATACAAAAAATGGGGCGATATTTTGTACACAATGAAGCAAGCCTGTACCATGACCGGGCTGTCCTATGAAACGCTGAAATTCTACTGCAACGAAGGCCTGGTGCCCAACGTGAAGCGGGACGCCGCGAACCACCGGGTGTTCGACGACCGGGACATCCGCTGGATCAACAGTCTGACCTGTCTGAAAAACTGCGGCATGGGGATTCAGGAGATGAAAACCTACCTGGAACTGTGCCTTCAGGGGCGGGAGACGATCCCGGAGCGCAAGGAGCTCCTCCGGCGCAAGCGGGAGGAGCTGGAAGGGGAGCTGGCTCGGGTGCAGGAGAGCATCACCTACATTGACCACAAGCAGACCCTTTATGACGACATCCTGGCGGGCAGGGCGGAATACCACAGCAACCTGATTTCCACATGAAACGGGAAACGTCCTTCCGTTTCCACACCGAAGCCTGGGACGGGGGGGGAGCCCCCCGCCCTACAGTGGCGTTTTGGTTGACGACTCGGTATTTTTATAGGGACAGTATCGCTTTTCTGTAGAGGCGTATTCCTGCAGAAAAGCGATTTTTTCATCCTTCGACCACCGAATCAGGGACAGACCGTCAAAGCCGGAGGCTTCCTCGCCCTTCATCTGACAGCGGAAATACCACCGCACCACGGTAGTGTCCCTGTCGTGCAGAAATTCCTGGGCGTCCCACTGAAGCACCTTCCCGTTTTCGTGCCAGTCCCGGAACCAGCGGGCAATCATCTCCCGCCCGGCATACTCCGGCCCCCAGCTTTCGATATACCGGGCATCCTCAGTGAACAGCGCAGCCGGGTCAAAGTCGCCTCCGGTGAGCCACAGGCGAAACCAGGTTTTCACAACTTCTTCTCTGCGGTTCATTCCGGAAGCCCCCTCAGAAATTCACCAATCTCCCCGGCAAGGATTTCATGTCCCAGATCGTTGGGGTGCAGGCCGTCGGCGGTGAGCCGCGCCGCTGTCTCCGGGTCGTCTCCCCGGATGGCGCTGGTTTCAAACAGATCCAGAACGGGAAGACCGTAAGCGGCCGCCGTCTCCCGGATGACCCGCACATAGTCGCAGAGAATCCAGCCGCCGTCAGGCTTGGGGATCTTTTCCTCCGCCCGGTGCAAGGGAGTGAGAACGACGATTTCCGCCGTGGGAAACCGGGCGATCAGCCCGGAGAAGAGGTAGTGGCAGGCTCCGTAAAAGGTGTCCGGTGTTCGGTCGGTTTCACAGCCCATGGGGGCGTCGCCGTGACCAAAATCGTTGGTTCCCCCGAACACGATGATGATGTCGGCGTCGGGATCCATTTTGTCAAAGCGGCTGCCATAATCCTGATCGAAGGACGGCTCCTGGGAGGGAATGCGCTGCCGGGCGATCCGGGTGCCGCTGATGCCGTAATTCCGGGTCTGAGCCAGGCGGTATTTCCGTTTCATCACTTCCACATAGCCCTTTTCCGGGGATGTGGCGCAGCAGCCTTCCGTGATACTGTCGCCCAGGAAATTGATCTTTTTTCCAGTCAGTTCCATAGTATCCTCATAAGAAGGAGCGGGGCATTTCCATGCCCCGCTCAAATCGGTTAACGGATATCGTAAACGCTGCGGACGGACACATCGGAAACGGTGCCTCTGACGACCTTCACGGTCTTGCTGCCGCCGTCCATGTCGAAATAGTTATCCGACAGCACGGTATCGGCGCCGGCCTGAATCTCCACGCTGCGGGCGTAAGCGCCGGCAGTAACGGTGATTTCGTCGCCCTTCACGCTGACGCTCAGCTTGGGATCGACGAAGCGGAAGTGCTTGGGGGCGCAGAACAGGACGCTGCCCTCACCCACCACATTGCCGCTCTCGTCCAGCAGACGGTAGGAGTAATAGGTGTCGTAGGTGCCGTAATTGGAGAAGTCCTGCTCCGGGAGCCACACGGCGGACAGGGCGGGTACAGTGACATCGAAGCTGCCTGCTTCGATGACGGAAGCGTCGGGACGGCGCAGGCTCCACTCCGCCTTGCCCCGGAATTCCTGCATGGTCTCGTTGCTCACGTTCAGGTGGGCGGACTTTTTCAGGTCGAAGGACTCAACGTTGACGTTGGTGTTCTGGGACAGGACGCCCTCTTCGTGGCAGGAGATCAGCACGGGGGCATAGAAACGCTTCTCATAGTAGTGCAGCGCCTTCCACCGACCATAGTAGTCGATGCTGGCCCAGCTGGCTACCGGCCAGCAGTCGTTGAGCTGCCAGACTACAGCGCCCATGCAGCAGCCGCGGTGACGGCGCCAATGCTCCACGCCGTACTGCATGGCCTGAGCCTGCAGCAGCTGGGAGGCGTAAACCAGCAGATCCAGGTTGTGGGGATACAGGTACATCTGGGAGAGGTAGGACACGATCCGACCATTGGCGGAGGAATTGCGCTGGTGCTTCTCCATGACGTAGGAGAACACGTTCCGATCCTCAGGAGCGGTGAAGCTCTCGATGGTCTCCATGCAGGGGAAGGACTGGAAGCCGAACTCCGAGACGTAGCGGAACTGGTGGTTGCGGTAGTCGGTGAAGGGAAGCAGGCCGTGCCAGACCATCCAGTAGTGGACATCGCCCCGGGTGGGATCCTGAGGCGCGTCAAAGCTGCCGCCGCTGGAGGGGCTGGCGGGCCAGTAGAAGGTCTGGGGGTCCTCCTGCTTCAGCACCTTGGGCAGGATGTACTCATACATTTTAATGTAGTCCGCCTTCTGACGGGGGCAGCTGACCCAGGCGCCTTCGGCGACAAACTGCTCCATCTCGTTGTTGCCGCACCATAGAGCCAGGGAAGGATGATGGCGCAGGCGGCGGATGTTGTCCACAAATTCGGCGGTGATGTTCTCTTCAAATTCATCCGTCAGGTTGTACACGGCGCAGGCGAACATGAAGTCCTGCCACACCAGCAGACCCAGCTCGTCGCAGATGTCGTAGAAGTAGTCCTCGGGGTAGTAGCCGCCGCCCCAGACGCGGATGCAGTTCATGTTGGCGGCACGGGCGTCCTCCAGCAGACGGCGGGTGCGCTCCGGGGTGACCCGGGGCAGAAGGTTGTCCTCGGGAATGTAATCCGCGCCCATGGCGAAGATGTCCACGCCGTTGACGCAGTGGCTGAAGGATTCACCCCACTCGTCCTTGTGGCGGCTGACGGTCATGGTGCGAAGGCCGATGCGGCGCTTCCAGGCATCCAGCTCCTTGTCCCCGGCGCTCAGGGTGACACAGACCTGGTACAGCGGCTGCCCGCCGAAGCCTGCCGGCCACCAGAGTTCGGGATTTTCCACGAGAATCTCGCAGTCCGTACCGGCAGCGGTGAGCACGGTGCCGTCCGGCGCGGTGACACAGACGGATACGCAGACCGCGTCGTCGGTGTAGCGGTTCAGGTTGGTGAGAATATGCAGCCTGACCCTGCCGTCCTCGTGCAGCTGCTCCACGCGAACGTCCTGAATCCGGGCCTTTTCAATGGAAACAATGGAGATGCTTCTCCAGATACCGGCATCGGGGAGGCGGGGGCCCCAGTCCCAGCCGAACATACAGTGAGCCTTCCGCAAAAGCGGGAAGCCGACCATGGCGTCGGAGCTGCCGTCCGCAGGAGACTTGGCGTAGGCTTCCTTAATATACTTGGTAGGGGAAGCAAGGCGGACGGTGATGGTGTTCTCACCGGGATGGAGGACGGATTTGACGTCGAACTCCCAGGTTCTATGCATATTGCAGGCCGTACCCACAACCTGACCGTTCACCTCCACGGTGGCGATGGTGTCCAGGCCCTCGGCCCGAAGGAGCACCCGGTCGCCGGTGAGCAGCTCCGGTTCCACAGAAAAGCTGCGGGTGTAGATGAAATCATGATCCATCAGCTTCAGGGCGTCCATCTCGTTGTCCCGGTAGAAGGGATCGGGAATCAGCTTCGCGGTGAGCAGATCGTTGTAGACCGAGCCGGGAACGGTGGCGGGGACGAGGGGAAAGTCGCTCTGAGGAATCTCCAGCGTCCATGCACCGTTGAGAGAAAGTGTTTTCATTGGTATCCCTCCGAATACGTTTTCGTTTTTTCTGGGTTTTCCTTCCATACTATATGATAATCGTTGAGCAAAGTCAATAGGCAAACCACTTGGGAAGGGAAGCGATTTATATGGTATTTACAGGCATCTGCCATTTTGCACAAAAAACGCACGGGAAATTTGTCTGATTAGAGACTATTGACATTCTGTGAATTCGGTGTTAAGATAGCCGTACGAAAACGATTTAGAGAAGCGGCTGATTGTGTAAAGTGTACATGTCTTCGCTTCCTGCTTCCGAGCGGATGGTCTGGGGGCTGCTATGGTAACCATCAAGATGATTGCAAAGGAATGCGGTTTTTCCGTGGCTACCGTCAGCAAAGCGCTGAACGACGCGCCGGACATCAGTGCGGAGACCCGGGAGCGGATTCGCAGGACGGCCTCCAAAATGGGCTATGTTACCAACTCCGCCGCCAGAATGCTTAAGACCAGCCGTTCTTATGATTTCGGCGTTCTCTTTGAAGATCAGGCCAACAAGGGACTGACCCACAATTTCTTCTCCCACATCCTCAACGGCTTCAAGCACCGCGCTGAGGAGCTAGGGTATGATATTTCCTTCATCAGCGACCAAGTGGGCGGACGGGAGATCAGCTACGTGGAGCACGCCCGCTACCGCAACTGCGACGGCGTGGTGATTGCTTCCGTGGATTACACGGAACACGGCGTGATTGATCTTGTTAACAGCGGGATTCCTGTCGTGACCATTGACTGCGTGTTTGATAACTGCGGCAGTGTCCAGTCCGATAATGTGGGCGGGATGATGGATCTTGTGAAGTATGCTTACAGTATGGGGCACCGAAAAATTGCTTTTGCCCACGGCGAGGATACACCGGTGACCCGCCACCGGATCGCTGGTTTCTGCAGGGCTTGCCGGGAACTGGGGATCCCGATCCCGGAGGAGTATCTGGTTCCGTGCGTTTACCTGAATCCGGAAGCCTCGGCGGCGGCAACGCGAAAGCTGATGGAGCTGCCCGATCCGCCGACCTGTATTTTCTACCCCGATGACATCGCCCATATTGGCGGGCGCAATGAGCTGGAGAAGATGGGACTGTCCATCCCGGAGGATGTCAGCGTCGTCGGGTACGACGGGATTGCATTTGGTCAGATCTTGCAGCCGAAGCTCACCACCCTTCACCAGGATGCCGAGCGGATGGGCGTGCTCGCTGCGGAGGAGCTTACAAGGGCAGTGGAAGAGGGAAGAGCCTATGTTCCGCAACACCACATGGTCTGCGGCTCCCTGATCCCAGGCGAAACGGTGAAAAAACTGACACCGTGACTTACTTTTGGCAGAAAAGGGAAATCCTTTTTTGTGCCCTCCCTATGGGAAGGGCGATACACACCATTGTAGTTAATGGCCCACAATGTGTGCCAATAACAAATTCAAAGGAGGAAACACAATGAAAAAGCTCATCGCATTGCTGCTGGCGCTGGTCATGGTTCTTGGCCTGACTGCCTGCGGCGGCTCCGGCACCACGGAGACACAAGCTCCCGTTGCTACCGAGGCTCAGACCGCTGCTCCCACCGAGACGGAAGCTCCTGCGGCTGACACCGGCAGCACCAACGACCTGCCCCGGAACGAGACCCTGTACTTCGCTGGTCAGCAGTGGGGTACCGTCAACTCCTGGAGCCCCATCGGCACCAACCAGAACAACTCTATGGCCATCGCTGGCGGTCCTTCCGGCTACCGTACCGTGATGTTCGAGACCCTGTACATGTACAACTTCATGGATGGCTCCATGACCGGCCTGCTGGCTAACGATGACTGGGCCTGGAACGACGATATGACCGCCCTGACCCTGACCATCAAGGACGCTGCCAAGTGGTCTGACAGCACTTCCGTCACCGCTGCCGACGTTGCCCGCACCTTTGACATCGGCGTTGAGGTCAACAACACCTGCGGCGCTACCTACGGTGCTTACATCGACTCCGTCGAGGCCGACGGCCAGAAGGTCACCATCAATGCCAAGCTGAACGACGCCGGCCAGCCCGTGAACCCCCTGAAGGTTCTGGACTTCCTGACTGGTGTTCCCATTGCCCAGGCTGCCTGGATCGACACCGTTGTTGAGCGCAACGGCGGCGACGCCACCAAGATTCTGAACGACGCCGGTGACGACGTTGTTTGGTCCGGCCCCTACACCAAGTACTACTCCGACGATCAGAAGGTCGTCCTGGTTCGCGACGACAACTACTGGGGTCAGGATGCCTCCATGTGGGGCAAGCTGCCTGTTCCCAAGTACCTGGCTCACACCATCTACGCGGATAACGCTGCTTCCGAAGTTGCTCTGAAGGCCGGCGAAGTCGATGTGGCTCAGCTGTTCATCGGCAACGTTCAGGACCTGTGGGAGAAGGACGGCCTGCCCATCTCTACCTACTACGAAGAAGCTCCTTACGGCGTCTGCCTGACCATGCCCACCGCGTGGTACAACATGAACCTTCCTGTCCTGGCTGAGAACACCGCTCTGCGGAAGGCCATCGCCATGGCTGTTGACTATGACACCATCATTGCCAACGCTATGACCAATCAGTCCCCCACCTTCTCCGAGGTTCCCCGTTCTCTGATGAACCCCACCGATGGCGAGCAGGCTCTGTACGATCATGACGCTGTCAAGGATCTGCAGTGGGCTGGCAACGACATCGAAGGCGCCAAGGCTCTGCTGGATGAGGCTGGCCTGGTGGACAACGACGGCGACGGCTGGCGTGAATACAACGGCGAGAAGATCTCTCTGAACGCCTGCTGCCCCAACGGCTGGTCCGACTGGCAGGCTGCCATGGAAGTGGTCGCTGCTGCTGGCGAGAAGATCGGCGTTGAGATCACAACCCTGTACCCCGAATGGTCCATCTATCAGACCGTGTTTGTTGATCCCGCCCAGACTGAGTACGCCATCTTCATGTGGTCTCCCGAGGCCGCTTCTCCCTCCAACCCCTGGACTCGTGTGAACCAGTTCATGGGCAAGGACTTCATTGGCGTTTCCAATAACTGGTCCGGCAACTGGGGCCAGTACGTCAACGATGAGGCTGATGCTCTGATCAAGCAGATTCCTCTGACCACCGACGAGGCTGAGCTGAAGGATCTGTACACCAAGCTGACCGAGATCTATCTGACCGAGGTTCCCAGCTTCTCCCTGATGTATCGTCCTTCCCTGTTCCACACCGTCAACGAGTCCGTTTGGACCAACTTCCCCGCTGGCGATGACGGCCGGAACATTCCTCCCGCTGACTGCACCGACGGCTACGGTATTGCCGCGCTGTACGAACTCGAGCTGGTTGGCTAATTGTTAATCGAAGCGGCCATGCTCCATATTGGAGCATGGCCCTTCCTGTTTACTTAAGGGGGGATCCGTAGCATGAAGGGCTACCGTAAATATTTTGGTAAAAAAATCATCTGGTTCCTGATCACGTTCGTGGTCGCAGTCTTTCTGAACTTCTTCCTGCCCCGTCTGATGCCGGCTGACCCTGTTGCCGCTATCACCGGTAAGCTGGCTTCCGGTATGTCCGACGCCTCCGCTGTGCAGGAGATTTATGAGCACTATGCCGAAGAGTTCGGCACCAATAAGCCCATGGCCCAGCAGTTTTTGATTTTCTGCAAGAACGCGATCCATGGCAATTTTGGCCTTTCCTTCAGTCAGTATCCCAGACCTGTCAGCGACATTATTTCCAGCGCCATTATGTGGACTGTCTGCCTCCAGCTGCCCGCCATTTTGGTCGGCTGGTTCCTGGGCAACCTTCTGGGCGCTTTGGCAGCGTACATCCGCAAGGGTTTCGACAAGGTTCTGATGCCTGTGTTCCTGTTCCTTGGCAACGTGCCGGCATTCGGCATGGCGGTTGTCCTGCTTGTCCTTTTCGCCGTTACTTTGAAATGGGCTCCCATTTCCGGCGGCTACGGCTTTGATATGATTCCCAATTTCAGCTGGAAGTTTATCAAGTCCGTCATCTCCCACTATCAGCTGCCCTTCTGGAGCATCGTTCTGGTGTCCATCGGCGGTCAGGCTGTGGGTATGCGTTCCATGTCCATCTACGAATTGAATGCCGACTACGTAAAATATGCCCGGTTCCTGGGCATTAAAGACCGCAAAATCGTCGGCTATGTGTTCCGCAACGCCATGCTGCCCCAGGTCACCGGTCTGGCTCTGTCCATCGGTACCATGATCGGCGGCGCGCTGGTTGCCGAGATCATTTTCTCCTACCCCGGCCTTGGCAGCGTGATGTACAGTGCCGTTACCGCTGCGGACTATCCTCTGATTTCTGCGACCACGCTGATTATTACAATCATGGTTCTGGTCGTGACATTCCTGCTTGACATCGTCTACGGCTTCATTGATCCCCGGGTCAAGGCCGCACAGTTTGACAGCTAAGGGAGGAATTGAAAATGAAAAATACACTGCGTCAGGTTTTCCATTCCCCCAAGTTTGTGATCGGCTTCTGTATTTTTGTAGCGATTCTGTTGACGATGCTGATTTATCCTCTGTTCAATCCCGGCAACCCGCTGGAGATGATTGGTGTCGGTACCTTTGCGCCTCCCGGTACTTACGTTTCTCTGTATGACGCCATCGGCACGAATACGGAGACCCTCCGCCTGTCCGATGCGGACGATAACCGGATCGCCAAGGCTTTGTCCAACGAGGACAGGGTTGCGATGGTGGAGTGGTTCACCGCTATGGGTATTGACGTTTCCGAGCTGGACATCAACGATACAGATGCCCTGCTGGATCTGTGGAACGAGAACTACGATGAATCCGCCAAGCCCGCTGGTATGACTTTGGCAAAACGTAAGTACTATAAGCGGCTGAATAACTCTCTGGTCTCCCTCCGCGCCGCCGATGAGCGCATCATCGCCGAGAAAAACGACGAGGGCGAGCTGGAAAAGGTGGACAGCATCAATAAGACGGATTATGTCAACATCAAGGACGTTGCCAACGTTAAGACCCTACCCCTGGGCACGGATAACTTCGGCCGGGACGTATTGAAGGAACTGGTATCTGCCTGCGGCACCTCCATTAAGATCGGCTTGATCGCCGGTGCTGTCGCTACCCTGATCGGACTGGTTCTCGGCCTGCTGGCTGGTTACCTGGGCGGCTTTGCCGATGATCTGATTATGTTCGTCACGAACATTTTCACCGTTATCCCCAGCTTTATCCTGCTGATCCTGATTTCCAACTCCATCGGACAGGAGCAGCGCGGCGCAACCGTTGTGGCCTTGGTTATTGGTCTTACCAGCTGGACCTGGACGACCCGTTCCGTTCGCTCCCAGGTTATCAGCCTTCGCAACCGGGACCACGTCAACCTCAGCAAGCTCTCCGGTCACAGCCTTGTTCGGATTGTGCTGACGGATATTCTGCCCTACATCGCCTCTTATGTGGTGATGGCATTTATCCTTCAGGTTTCCTCCGGTATCCTCAGCGAGGCGCAGCTGTCCCTGCTGGGCCTGGGCCCCAAGACCACCGAGGTTCCCACGCTGGGCCTGATGATGAACTGGGCTATGCTGTATTCCGCGCATACCAACGGCTCCTGGTGGGCGTACTTCCCCGTGATCCTGGTTATCACCCTCATCTCCTTCTCTCTGAACCTGATGAACACGGGCCTCGACCAGGTCTTCAATCCCACTCTGAGAGACTAAGGAGGACGACGCTATGGGCAAAGTAATGCTGGAGGTCAAGAACCTCAAAACCAAATATGTGACCCGCTTCCACGAGGACGTGTACGCCGTGGACGGTGTCTCCCTCTCCATTGAAGAGGGCAAGTCTTTGGGCGTCGCCGGTGAATCCGGCTGCGGCAAGTCCACTCTGGCGCTGTCCATGATGGGCTACTATTTCCCGCCCCTGCACTATATCAGTGGCGACATCATCATCGATGGCAGGAACATCTCCGGCATGAAGCCAGACGATGTCCGCAAGACCATTCTGGGCACCGAGATTGCCTACATTCCCCAGGCGGCTATGAACGCCCTGAACCCCACCCAGAAGATTATCCGTTTTCTGGAGGATGTGGTTCGCGCCCATCAGCCGAGGGCGGATAAGAAGGAGATTCGGGAGCTGGCGGAAGCCCGATTTGCCGAACTGGGTCTGCCTGCCGAGGTGCTGGATAAGCACGCGGTGGAGCTGTCCGGCGGTATGAAACAGCGTACCGTTATCGCCGTTTCCACCATCCTCAACCCCAAGGTTCTGATTGCCGATGAGCCGTCCTCCGCTCTGGACGTGACCTCTCAGAAGATGGTCATTAAGATGATGCGGGAGCTGATGGAAAAGGGCTACATCAAGTCCATGCTGTTCATCACCCACGAGCTGCCTCTGCTGTACAACGTGACCGACGACATTATGGTTATGTACGCCGGACAGATCGTGGAGCGGGGCACCGCAAAGGAAATGGTGTTCGATCCTGTCCATCCCTATTCCCACGGCCTGATGGGCTCCATTCTGGTTCCCGAGGAGGGCACCCGCGGTCACAAGCTGGCGGCCATTCCCGGCACGCCTCCCAACCTGAAGAAGCCGCCCCAGGGCTGCCGGTTCGCCGAACGGTGCAAGTACTGCAAGCCCGAATGCCGCTACAGCGGCATTCCCGAAAACAACTTCGCCGACGGTCGTATGTACCGCTGCCTGATGGGTCTGGATGAATTGAAGGAGGTGTACAGTCATGAGTGATGCTGTTTCCACTGCGAAGGACTTCTCCAATGCGCCGCTGTGCCTGTCCGGTCGGGACGTAACGAAGGTGTTTGGCCTTGGCGATAAGAAAACCGTGGCTGTTGACCATGTAAACTTCGACTTCCATGAGGGCGAGTTCGTCTCCATCGTCGGTGAGTCCGGCTCCGGCAAGACCACCCTGTCCAAAATGCTGCTGGGTCTGCTGCCCCAGACGGAAGGTGAGATCCTCTTCCAGGGCAAGACCCGGGACATTTCCACCCACGCCAAGAAGAAGGAGTACTGGAAAGGCATTCAGGCCATTTTCCAGGATCCGTTCTCTTCCTTCAACACCTTCAACAAGATCGACACCGTGCTGCTTGACTGCATCAATATGCGCGGCGGGCGGAATCTGCCAAAGGAAAAGAAGATTGAGATGATGACTGAGGCCTGCTCCTTCGTGAACCTGAAGTTCGCAGAGCTGACCAACAAGTATCCCTTCGAGCTGTCCGGCGGTCAGATGCAGCGCTTGATGATCGCCCGCATCTTCCTGCTGAAGCCGAAGATCCTGCTGGCGGATGAGCCGACCTCCATGGTGGATGCCTGCTCCCGTGCCACGATCCTGGATATGCTGCTGCAGCTACGGGACGAGATCGGCATGACCGTTATCTTTATCACCCACGACATCGGCCTTGCTTACTATATTTCCGATACGGTTTATATTATGGAGCACGGCAAGTTCGTGGAGTTTGGCAAAGCGGATGAAGTGATCATCAACCCCAAAGCCGCTTACACCAAGCGCCTGATCAGTGATGTCCCCAAGATCCACGAAGAGTGGGACCTGAGCACCGTCTAAGGAAGCTCTGATTCAATCGGCGAGAGCTGACGGCGAGAGACTTTGGCCCACCAGAAGGTTTGGAAAACAGAGAAATACTGTATGTATTTCCCGTTTTTCAAACCGCACTGGGGAGGCAAAAGATCCGGCGCTCAGCCGAAGACGATTTATTCAGAGGTTCCATAACAAAAGAACCAATCATTTACCGCAGCATTGCGGGTATTGCTGCCCCAATGCTGCGGTAAAACAACGTCAGGAGTTGTGTTATGGATATTAAAGCACTGGTTTCCCAAATGACTCTGGAAGAAAAGGCCGGATTGTGCTCCGGTTTGGATTTCTGGCACACTAAGCCGGTAGAGCGGCTGGGCGTTCCCGCCGTGATGGTCAGCGATGGCCCCCACGGTCTGCGCAAGCAGGATCAGGAGGCGGATCACCTGGGGATCAACGACAGCATCAAGGCTGTGTGTATGCCCGCCGCCTGCGCCACCGCTGCATCCTTTGACCGGGATATGATTGAGAAAATGGGCGAGGCTATCGGAGACAGCTGCCAGCACGAGCAGCTCAGCGTGGTGCTTGGCCCGGCTGTGAATATCAAGCGATCCCCCCTGTGCGGCAGAAACTTTGAGTATTTCTCCGAGGATCCCTATCTGGCAGGGGAGATGTCCGCCGCTTACATCAACGGTGTCCAAAGCCGGAATGTGGGTACCTCCATCAAGCACTTCGCCGCCAACAATCAGGAGCACCGCCGGATGAGTTCCAGCTCCAACGCCGATGAACGGACGCTGCGGGAGATCTACCTGCCCGCCTTTGAAACTTCCGTGAAGAAGGCACAGCCCTGGACGGTCATGTGCTCCTATAACCGCATCAATGGCGTTTATGCTTCGGAGAACCCCTGGCTTCTGACGGACGTTCTGCGGAAGGAATGGGGTTTTGAGGGTTATGTTATGTCCGACTGGGGCGCGGTTTCCGACCGAGTTGCCGGCTTGGCTGCGGGACTGGATCTGGAAATGCCCGCTTCCGGCGGCATCAACGATGCCAAGATCGTGGAAGCGGTTCGCTCCGGCAAGCTGGACGAGAAGCTGCTGGATCAGGCCGTGGAGCGGATCCTCACCATCAACTACCGCTACCTGGAAAACGCCAAGCCCGAGACACCCTGGGACATGGAGGCGCAGCACCTGCTGTCCGCCGAGATTGCCGGGGACTGCATGGTTCTGCTGAAGAACGAGGGCGTCCTGCCTCTGAAGGAGGACGAGGAGGCTGCGTTCATCGGTGAGTTCGCGGTGAAGCCCAGATACCAAGGCGGCGGCAGCTCTCACATCAACAGCTTTAAGACCACCTCTGCCATGGAGGCAGCCCAGGGCAAGCCGGTGATTTACGCCCAGGGCTACAGCGCGGCTGAGGATACTGCCACCGACGAGATGATTGCCGAGGCGGTTGCTGCCGCGAAAAAGGCAAAGGTTGCCGTAGTGTTTGCCGGTCTGCCCGATTCCTATGAGTCCGAAGGCTATGACCGCACCCATATGCAGCTGCCCGCCTGTCAGAATAAGCTGATCGAGGCGGTTGCCCAGGTCAACCCCAACACCGTGGTGGTTCTGCACAACGGTTCTCCTGTGGAGATGCCCTGGATTGGCAAGGTCAAGGCCGTGTTGGAGGCCTACCTTGGCGGACAGGCGGTGGGCCTGGCCACTGTCCGGGTGCTCTATGGCGAGGTGAACCCCTCCGGTCATCTGCCCGAGACCTTCCCCGTCAAGCTGTCCGACAATCCCTCCTACCTGTTCTACGGCGGCGAGGGCAATGAGGCGGACTACCGGGAGGGTGTGTTCGTCGGCTACCGTTACTATGACAAAAAGCAGATGCCGGTGCTGTTCCCCTTTGGCTACGGCCTCAGCTACACCACCTTTGCCTATTCGGATCTGCGCCTGAGCGCCTCCGAGATCACCGACCAGGATACCCTGGACGTGACGGTGAAGGTGACGAATACCGGCAGCCGCTTCGGAAAGACCGTCGTGCAGCTGTATGTGGGCGAGAAGCAGAGCGAGGTGCTCCGTCCTGTCCGGGAGCTGAAGGGCTTCCAGAAGGTGGCACTCCAGCCCGGCGAGAGCAAGGACGTGACCTTCACTCTGTGCAAGCGCGCCTTTGCTTACTGGAATACCCAGATTCACGACTGGCACGTAAAGACCGGCGAATTCACCATTGAGGTGGGTCAGTCCTCCCGGGACATCGACGTGAGTGCCACCGTCAAGGTCACTTCTACGGTGAAAATCAAGCAGCATTACACCATGGATTCCATTTTCATGGACATCATGTCTGACCCGGCAGCGGTGCAGGTCATGGCACCCCTGCTGGAGGGCATCCGGAAGACCCTGGTGCCCGACAGCGCAGAGGGAACCGACGCCGCGAAGGAGGCCGTGTCCGACGAAATGGGCATGGCAATGTTGCAGTATATGCCGCTGCGGGGTGCGCTGAGCTTCGGCGGCGGTATAGTCACCCAGGAAATGATGGACGGTCTTCTGAACCAACTGAATAACCTGTAAGCGATTTCCGGAGGGCCTTCATAAGGCCCTCCACAAATCACCATCTCCCAACTGGAGGTTTTTGCCATGCAATATGGATTCTTCGACGATGAAAGAAGAGAATATGTAATCGAAACCCCCGCGACCCCTCTGCCCTGGATCAACTATCTGGGCAGCCAGGAGTTCTTCTCGCTCATCAGCAATACCGCCGGAGGCTACTGCTTCTACCGGGACGCCAAGCTCCAGCGTATTTTGCGCTACCGCTACAACAATGTCCCGGCGGACGTGGGCGGACGGTTTTTCTATATCAAAGAGGAGGGAAAAGACCCCTGGAGCCCCACCTTCCACCCTGTGGACGCCCAGCTGGACAGCTACCGCTGCCGCCATGGCATGGGCTATTCCATATTTGAAACGGAAAAGGATTCTCTGCGGGCGGAGCTGACCTTCCTGGTTCCCATTGGGGAGAACTGCGAAGTGCAGCGCGTGCGCATCCAAAACAAATCCTCCGAGCCCAAAACCCTCCGCTTCACCGCTGCGGTGGAATGGTGCCTGTGGAACACGGTGGACGACGCCACCAACTTCCAGCGGAACCTGAACATCGGCGAGCTGGAAGTGGAAGGAAGCGTTATCTATCACAAGACCGAGTACCGGGAGCGCCGGGATCACTACGCGTACTACGGTGTCAACGCCCCCATCGCGGGCTTCGATACCGACCGGGATTCCTTCCTGGGAACCTTTGGCAGCTTTGCCAAGCCCCAGGCGATCTGGAACGGAAAGACGGGAGACTTTGTCGCCCACGGCGGCGCGCCCATGGCGGGCCTTGCCCTGGACGTGACCCTGGCTCCCGGTGAGGAGCGCGCTTTCGTGTTCGTCCTGGGCTATGGGAAGAATCCCAGAGATCAGAAATTCCTGTCCCCCGGCGTCATCCGCAAGGATACCGCCTATCGGGTGCTGAAGAAGTTCTCCACAGACGCCTCCGTGGATCAGGCAATGGCGGAGCTGGCGGAATATTGGGATCAGCTGTTGAGCGTTTACACCCTGGAAAGCGGCGATGAGAAGCTCAACCGTATGGTAAACACCTGGCATCAGTACCAGTGCATGGTCACCTTCAATATGAGCCGCAGCGCCAGCTATTTTGAGTCCGGCACCGGACGGGGCATGGGCTTCCGGGACAGCTGCCAGGATCTGCTGGGCTTTGTCCACATGGCGCCGGAGCGCGCCAGGGAGCGTATCATCGACATCGCTTCCATTCAGTGGGAGGACGGCTCTACCTACCATCAGTACCAGCCTCTGACCAAGCGGGGCAACAACGACGTGGGCAGCGGCTTCAACGACGATCCGCTTTGGCTGGTTGCCTGCACCTATGCCTATATCAGCGAGACCGGGGACGAGACCATTCTGGAGCATCCCACGCCCTTTGACAATGTTCCCGGCAGCGAAGCGCCCCTGATGGAGCATCTGCGCCGGAGCGTCCGGTACACCATGACCCATCTGGGTCCCCACAATCTGCCGTTGATCGGACGGGCAGACTGGAACGACTGCCTGAACCTGAACTGCTTCTCGGAGGAGCCGGGCGAGAGCTTCCAGACTACCGGCCCCTCGGAAGGCCCCGTGGCGGAATCGGTGTTCATCGGCGGTATGTTCGTCCTCTACGGAAAGCAGTACGCCACCCTCTGCCGCCGCCAGGGATTGGAAGCGGAGGCAACAGAAGTTGAGGCGGCAGTAGCGGAAATGGAAAGCGCCGTCGAAACCGCCGGCTGGGACGGCGAGTGGTTCGTTCGCGCCTATGACGCTTTCGGTAACCCCGTGGGCAGCCACACCTGCGACGAGGGTCAGATCTTCATCGAGCCTCAGGGCATGTGCGTCATGGCAGGCATCGGTGTGGAGGACGGCAAGGCCGTCCAGGCTCTGGACTCCGTGCGCCAGCGGCTGCTGGGCAAATACGGCGTGGAGCTGCTGACGCCCTGCTATACCGTCTATCACAAGGAACTGGGCGAGATCACCAGTTATCCTCCCGGATACAAGGAAAACGGCTCCATCTTCTGCCACAACAACCCCTGGATCAGCATCGCGGAAACCGTGGTGGGCAGGGGAGAGAACGCCTTTGACATCTACCGCAGAACCTGTCCGGCTTACCAGGAGGAAAACAGCGACATCCGCCGGGTAGAGCCTTATGTCTACGCTCAGACCGTCGCTGCCCGGGCTTCCTATGACGAGGGCGCGGCTCGGAACAGCTGGCTCACCGGCACCGCCGCGTGGACATTCGTCAACATCAGTCAGTACATTTTGGGCGTGAAGCCGACCCCCGCCGGACTGCGCATCGAACCCTGCCTGCCCAAGGCTCTGGACGACTACCGGGTGAACCGCCGCTACCGGGGGGCACTTTACCGCATCCATGTGGTGCAGACGGGCAGCTACAGTATGCGCGTGGATGGGCAGGCCGTGGAAGGCAGCCTGATCCCTATTCAGGAAGGAAAGACAGAATATCTTGTTGAGGTGACAGTATGAGTAAATTCCCGAAGGATTTCCTCTGGGGCGTTGCCTGCGCTTCCTATCAGTGCGAGGGCGCCTGGGACGCCGACGGAAAAGGCCCCAATATCTGGGACGACTTCTGCCATGACCCCAATGCCGAGAACATCAAGAACCGGGATACCGGCGACGTAGCCTGCGACAGCTACCACCGCTACCGGGAGGACGTGGCGCTGATGAAGCAGCACAATATCAAGGCCTACCGCTTCTCCATCAGCTGGGCTCGGGTCATCCCCGACGGCGACGGCGCGGTCAATGAGACTGGGTTGCGGTTTTACGACAATCTGGTGGACGAGCTGGTCGCCAACGGCATCGAGCCGCTGATCACCCTTTACCACTGGGATCTGCCCAGCGCCCTGCAGGATAAAGGCGGCTGGCTGAACCGGGAGATCATTCCGGCCTTTGCCCGGTATGCCGAGATCATCGCCAAGCGCTTCAAAGGCCGTGTCCGCTGTTTCATGACTATCAACGAGCCGCAGTGCATTGCCCAGCTGGGCTACGGAAACGGCGCCCACGCGCCGGGCTGGAAGCTGCCGGAGGAGAAGGTCGCCCAGGTTTACCACAACCTGTGCCTGGCTCACAGCGCCGCCCAGCGAGCCATCAAGGCGGTTTGCCCGGATGCTCAGGTGGGCGTGGTGCCCTGCGGAAGTCTGGCCTACCCCGAAAAGGACACACCGGCGGGCAGGGAAGCGGCGTATCAGGCCAGCTTCAATCTGAATGTAGGCTGGAGCTTCAATATTTTCCTTGACAGCCTGATTCTTCATCGCTATGATGACAGCGCGTCGGATGCCGTCAAGCGCTTCGCCGCCACCATTGACCCCAAGGACTGGGAGCTGATGGAAACCCCGGATTTTCTGGGCCTGAACATTTACCAGGGTTTCATGGTCAACGAAAAGGGCGAGGAAGTCAAACGCTATCCCGGATTCCCCCTCACCGCCTGCAAGTGGGGCGTTACCCCCGAGGTGCTGCACTACGGCCCCATGAATATCTATCGCCGCTACGGCCTGCCAATTTACATCACGGAAAACGGCCTGAGCTGCAATGACAAGGTATACTTGGACGGCAAGGTGCATGATGCCGAGCGGATCGACTTTTTGCACCGCTATCTTCTGGAGCTGAGCAAAGCCATCGCCGAGGGAACGCCGGTTCGCGGGTATCTGCAGTGGAGCTTCCTGGACAATTTCGAGTGGGGCTCCGGCTATGACGAGCGCTTCGGCATCATCTACGTGGACTATCGCACCTGCGACCGGATTCCCAAGGATTCCGCCGCGTGGTATGCCGATGTCATCGCCAGCAACGGTGAAATCTTATAAAAGGAGTTGTTTTCCATGAAGCGTTCAGAAATCAACAAGGCTCTTCGTGAGCTGGAAGCCATGTGCGAGAAATATTGCTGCTATTTGCCCCCCTTCTGCCATTTTACCCCCGAGGAGTGGAAGACCAAGGGACATGAGTACGACGAGGTTCGGGACTGCATGCTGGGCTGGGACATCACGGACTACGGCATGGGGGACTTTGACAAGCTGGGCTTCTCCCTGATCACCATCCGCAACGGCAACCGCTCCATGCCCGACAAGTACCCCAAGGTCTACGCCGAGAAGCTGCTGTACCTAAAGGAGGGGCAGTACGCGCCCAA
>JAQXPK010000107.1 GCA_029100605.1 Bacillota bacterium
CGGAAAGAATGAAAGTTTTTAATCAAGAGTTAGTATCAGGCTACAAGTGTGGAATTTGTTCGCCGGTGGCGAACAAATTCTGCGCGCAGTAGACTGCAAGAATCTGTCGGAAAAGCCCGAAGGGATTTTTCGACAGTCTAAAACCGCGGCCTTCCGGCCGCCGTTTTGGTTTATTCGATCACCTGGATCCAGCCCTCGGGCGCCTCCAGGCGGCCCATCTGGATACCGGTGAGGGTATCGTAGAGCTTCTGGATGGTGGGGCCCATACCGGCGTAGTGGATTTCCCTGCCGTGATCCACGATGGTGCCCACGGGGGAGATCACCGCCGCAGTGCCGCACAGGCCGCACTCGACAAACTCGTCGATCTCGGACAGCGCCACAGGGCGCTCCTCCACCTCCAGCCCCAGATACTCCTTCGCCACATACAGCAGACTGCGGCGGGTGATGGAGGGCAGAATGGTGGAGGACTGGGGCGTAACCAGCTTGCCATCCTTCGTCACGAAGATAATGTTGGCGCCGCCGGTTTCCTCGATGTGGGTGCGGGTGGCGGAATCCACATAAACGTTCTCATCATAGCCCTTTTCGTGGGCGTCCACGATGTTGTACAGGCTCATGGCGTAGTTGAGACCCGCCTTCACGTCGCCGGTGCCCTTGGGAGCCGCCCGGTCGAGGTCAGAGATCCGCAGCTTCAGGGGCTTCACGCCGCCCTTGAAATAGGGGCCGACAGGGGTGACGAACACCCGGAACTGGTACTCGTTGGCGGGCTTGACGCCGATGATGGAGTCGCTGCCGAACATGAAGGGGCGCACATACAGCGTAGCGCCGGAGCCGTAGGGCGGCACCCACTGGGAGTTGGCACGGACGGTCTCCACCACGGCCTGGACGAACCGCTCTTCGGGGAACACGGGCATTTTCAGACGGCGGCAGGAGCTTGCCATCCGCTGGGCGTTCAGGTCGGGGCGGAAGCAGACGATATGTCCGTCCTCGGTGGTATAGGCCTTCAGACCCTCGAAGCAGGTCTGGGCATACTGCAATACGCAGGCGCACTCATTGATGGTAATGCTGGCCTGGTCGGTCAGGCAGCCATCGTCCCACTGACCGTTTTTGAAATTGGAGACATAGCGCATATCGGTCTGGACATAGCCAAACCCCAGATTGCCCCAGTCAAGATTTTTTCTTTCCATTGGAAACACCTCTCCAAATCGTTATTGAGCCTCCTTATTCTAACACCGCCGCCGCCTTTGGTCAAGTCCGGAAGGCGAAAAAAGTGTCCTGGCCATGGACATTTGTCCGCGGTCAGAATTCCCGCCGCCCCGGTTTTGGCTTTGGCAACACCGCTGGGTGGGGGCTGCGGGCTTCGGCAGATCTAAAGTCCCAATCGTGCAATATGAAAAATGGGAAATACATCCAGTATTCCCCCGTTTTTCATACTTTCGCTAAATCTCTCGCCGAATCTCCTTGCCCCATTATGCGGTATTGCCCTTTTTTTATTTTTCTCTTGACTTTAATAAGCTAAAGTGATAAAGTAAAACAAACTTCAGGAAAGGAATCCGGATTATGGGTATCATTCGACATCCCGGCGACGAACTGTTTTACGAAGCCATTTTATCTCTGAAGACGGTGGAAGACTGCCGGCTGTTTTTTGAGGACGTTGCGACCATTAAGGAATTGCAGGCCATGTCCCAGCGGTTCCGGGTGGCCTGTCTGCTGGACAGCGGAGAGAATTATGTTGCGGTCTCGGAGACCACCGGCGCCAGCTCCGCCACCATCAGCCGGGTCAACCGGTGCCTGCAATACGGCGGCGGCTACCGCACGGCTCTGGACAATTTGAAGGAAGCGGGAAAAATCGGGGATGGAACTACTCAAAAATGAAGAACGGGCGGTATTCGCCCTGCGGGCTTTGTACCGGCGCTACGGCTACGTCGGCTACAAAATGAGCCAGTTTGAAGAATATGACCTGTACGTCCGCAACAAGGACTTTCTGGTGTCCGACCGGATCATCACCTTTTCCGACAGCGGCGGGCGGCTGCTGGCGCTGAAGCCGGACGTGACCTTGTCCATCGTGAAAAACGCCCCGGACGCCCCCGGCGCGGTGCAGAAGCTCTACTATAATGAGAACGTCTACCGGGATTACCGGGAGCTGATGCAGACGGGGCTGGAATGCGTGGGCGATCTGGGGGACTATGAAATCGCCGAGGTGGTGCTGCTGGCGGCGAAGAGCCTTCAGCTGCTGGGCGGCTCCTTCGTGCTGGACATCTCCCACATGGGTCTGGTGGCAGCGGTGCTGAGCAGCAGCGGCCTGACCCCCGGGGAACAGAAGCAGGCGCTGGAATATCTCCGGCGGAAAAACACCCACGAGCTGAAAGCCCTGTGCGCCGGCAAGGATGCCGCGTGGAAGAAGCTGAGCCTGCTCTCCGCCTGCCGTGGCAGCGGTCAGGAAGTGCTGGACGCAGTGGCAGCCGTGCTGACCACCGAAGACGAGCGTCGCTCGCTTTCGGAGCTTGCCGGGCTGTGGCAGGTTCTGGAGCGCAGCGGCTGCGCCGGGAACGTCCGTCTGGACTTCTCCGTAGGCAGCGACATGGGCTACTACAGCGGCGTAGTGTTCCGGGGGTATCTGGAGGGGATCCCTGCCAGCGTGCTCTCCGGCGGGCAGTACGACAAGCTGGCTCAGAAGATGGGAAAGCGCTGCCGAGCCATCGGCTTTGCCGTGTATCTGGATCTGCTGGAAGCCCGGCAGGAGCCGCCGGAGGACGGCGTGGACACCCTCATTCTCCACGACGGAAGCGCGGACACCGCCGATCTGACGGCGGCGGCGGAAGCGGCGGCGGAGAAAGGAAGCGTGCTGGTCGCCAAAACACTACCGCAAACGCGAAGCTGGAAGCGACTGGTGGATTTGCGGAAGGAGGCGCGGCAGGATGATTAACATTGCCCTTCCCAAGGGTCGCCTGGGGGAAAAGGCCTACGCCATGCTGAAAGCAAGCGGCTACGACTGCCCCGCCCTGGAGCAGCCCGGGCGGAAGCTGATCTTTGAGAACCCGGAAAAGGGCGTGCGCTACTTCTGGGTCAAGCCCTCCGACGTGGCGATCTACGTGGAGCGGGGCGCAGCGGATTTGGGCATCGTTGGCAAGGACATTCTGCTGGAATACCAGCCGGATGTGTATGAGCTGCTGGATCTGCGCATGGGCAAATGCCGCATGGCGGTGGCGGGGAAAAAGAACTTCCACGAGCCCATGGGTCAGACCCTGAAGGTCGCCACGAAATTCCCCAACATCGCCCAGAGCTACTACAGCGGCAAATGCCGGGACATCGACATCATCCACCTCAACGGTTCCATCGAGCTGGCTCCGATTCTGGGTCTCAGCCATGTCATCGTGGACATCGTGGAAACGGGCACCACCCTGCGGGAAAACGACCTGGTGGTGTATGAGGAAATCGTCCCCATCAGCGCCCGGCTCATTGCCAACATTGCCAGTTACCAATTCAAGGACGGCGCCATCGGCGCCATCCGGGAAAGTCTGCAAGAACAGGTGGAGAGACAAAATGATTCAAATTCTGAAATACGGTGAGGTTCCCAATTCCCGGATTTTTGCCCGGGTCGCCCCGAAAACCGACGTAGCGGCGGTGGTTTCCGGCATCCTCGCGCAGGTGCGGGAAAAGGGCGATGAGGCGCTCGCCGCCTATACGGAGAAATTCGACGGCGCGGTATTGGAACGCCTCGCGGTCACGCCGGAGGAGATGGACGAGGCTCTGGCGGCGGTGGAGCCGGAATTCTTGGCGGTTCTTCGGCAGGCGGCGGAAAATATCCGCGCCTTCCACAGCCGCCAGGTGCGCAACAGCTTTGTGATTGCCGACCGCCCCGGCATCGTCCTGGGGCAGAAGGTGACTCCCATCGAGAAGGTGGGCGTCTACGTCCCCGGCGGCACCGCCGCCTACCCCTCCACGGTGCTGATGGACACCATTCCCGCGAAAATCGCGGGCTGCCCCTGCATCGTCATGGTGACGCCCCCGGGCAGGGACGGGAAAATCAACCCCGCCATTCTGGCGGCTGCCAGCATCGCCGGGGTTGACCGGGTGTTCAAGGTGGGCGGCGCTCAGGCCATTGCCGCCCTGGCCTACGGCACCCAGTCCATCCCCAAGGTGGACAAAATCGTCGGCCCCGGCAACGCCTTTGTGGCGGAGGCCAAAAAACAGGTGTTCGGTCGGGTGGCCATCGACATGATCGCGGGGCCCAGCGAGATCCTGGTCATTGCCGACGGCAGAAGCGATCCCGTCCACGTTGCCGCCGACCTGCTCAGCCAGGCGGAGCATGACCGCCTCGCCAGCGCGGTGCTGGTGACGGACAGCGAACCTCTGGCTCAAGCCGTCAGCGCGGAGATCGAGCGGCAGCTGCTGACCCTTCCCCGGGAGGCCATCGCCCGGGCATCTATCGACAGCAACGGAAAGATCATCGTCGCCCCCGATCTCATGACCGGCATCCAAATCGCCAACGAGATTGCCCCGGAGCACCTGGAGCTGATGGTGGACGATCCCTTTGCCTACCTGGACGCGGTGAAAAACGCCGGTTCCATTTTCCTGGGGCGCAGCTGCCCCGAGGCTTTGGGGGACTATTTTGCCGGCCCCAACCACACCCTTCCCACCTCCGGCACCGCCCGGTTCTCCAGTCCTCTGAGCGTGGACGATTTCGTGAAAAAGAGCCAGTTTACCTACTACACCCCGGATGCCTTGTCCGCCGTGGCGGAGGACATCAACCGCTTTGCCCTGAAAGAGGGGCTGCAGGGTCACGGCAGAAGCGCGATGGTGCGCAGGGAGGGTCAGCTATGAGCCGATTTCTGAATGAACGGTTTCAGCCCCTGGTGGCCTATACCCCCGGCGAGCAGCCAAGGGATATGCGCTACATTAAGCTGAACACCAACGAATCCCCCTATCCCCCCGCCCCCCAGGTGGTCGCCGCCATGACGGCGGAACAGGTGGAGAACCTCCGGCTGTACTCCGACCCCACCGCCAAGGCTTTGAAGGAAAAAATCGCGGCACGCTACGGCGTGGCGCCGGAAAGCGTATTCGTCTCCAACGGCTCCGACGAGGTGCTGAACTTCGCCTTCATGGCCTTCGGTGGCAAGGGCGCGGCCTTTCCGGACATCAGCTACGGCTTTTATGAGGTATTTGGAGATCTGTACGGCATTCCCTATGAGAAAATCCCGCTGAAAGCGGACTTTTCCATCGACTTCCGGGACTACTGCGGTCTGGGAAAGCTGGTGGTCATCGCCAACCCCAACGCCCCCACAGGCATGACGATCCCGGTCTGTGAAGTGGAGGCAATCGTAAAATCCAACCCGGATTCCGTAGTGCTCATCGACGAGGCCTATGTGGATTTCGGCGGGGAGACCTGCCTGCCGCTGACTGCGAAATATGACAATCTTCTCGTGACCCGTACCTTCTCCAAATCCCGGTGCCTTGCCGGCGGTCGGCTGGGCTACGCCTTCGCCAGCCCGGCTCTTATCGCCGACCTGGAAAAGATCAAGTATTCCACCAATCCCTACAACATCAACCGTCTGACCCTGCTGCTGGGGGAGGTGACCATGGACGCGGAGGACTACTACGCGGATATGTGCGCGAACATCATCCGTACCCGGGAATGGACGGCGAAAACGCTGGAGGCAATGGGCTTCACCGTGCTGCCAAGCCGGGCCAACTTTCTCTTCGCCCGCACCCCCGCCATGGACGGCGGCGAACTGTACACGCAGCTGAAACAGCGGGGCATCCTGGTTCGGCACTTTTCCAATCCCCGCGTCTGTCCGTTCAACCGCATCACCATCGGCACTCCGGAGCAGATGGAGACTCTGATCGCCGCAATTCGGGACATTTTAGGAGGCGCGCTATGAGAAGCTGTGAAGTAAACCGCAAAACCGCGGAAACCGACATTCATCTGACCCTGAGCCTGGACGGCACGGGAAAAAGCGGCGTCGATACCGGCTGCGGATTTCTCGACCATATGCTGACCCTCTTTGCCGCCCACGGGAAATTCGACCTGACGGTCAAGTGCGTCGGCGACACCCAGGTGGACGACCACCACAGCGTGGAGGACATCGGCATCTGCCTGGGTGCCGCTTTTCGGGAGGCGCTGGGGGACAAGCGGGGCATTACCCGCTACGGCTCCATGCTGCTTCCCATGGACGAGGCGCTGATCCTCTGTGCCGCGGACATCTCCGGTCGGAGCTGCCTTGTGTTCGACCTGGACATCCCCACGGAGAAGATCGGAACCTTTGACACGGAGCTGGTGGAGGAATTCTTCCTGGCCTTTGTCCGAAACTGCCCCATGAGCCTGCATTTGAAGCAGCTTGCCGGCAAAAACGCCCACCACATCGTGGAAGGCTCCTTCAAGGCCGCCGCCCGGGCACTGAAGGCAGCGGTGGCTGCTGACGGCTCCGATGAAATACCATCCACAAAGGGGGTTCTGTAATGGTCGGCATCATCGACTACGGCGTGGGAAACCTCTTCTCCCTTCGCTCCTCCTTCCAGGCCATCGGAGAAGCGGCTTTTGTCAGCGGAGACGCGGCAGCCCTGTCCCAGGCGGATCGGCTGGTGCTCCCCGGGGTGGGAGCGTTTGCGGACGCCGCCGAAAAGCTCCGCTCCTCCGGCCTGGACGGCTTTGTCCGGGCTCAGGCGGAGGCAGGTAAGCCCCTGCTTGGTATTTGCCTGGGAATGCAGCTGCTGTTTGAAAAAAGCCAGGAATACGGCGAACACGCTGGGCTGGGGCTTCTCCGGGGACAGGTGGTAGCCATGGAAGGACGGCTCCCGGAGGGTCTGAAGATCCCCCACATGGGCTGGAACCGGCTGGATGTCAAAGGCGGTAGGCTGCTTCCGGAAGCAAACGGGGAATATGTCTATTTCGTCCACTCCTTCTTCGCCGACGGCTGTGACGATTCTCTCGCCGCGGTCACAGAATACGGCATCCCCATCACCGCGGCGGTGGAGCAGGGCAGTATTTTCGGCTGCCAGTTTCACCCGGAGAAGAGCGGAAACGTGGGGCTGGCGATCCTGCGCCGGTTCTGCGCCCTTTAGGAGGCCGCCTATGGACATTTATCCTGCCATCGATCTCTACGGCGGCAAGGCCGTGCGGCTATTTAAGGGCGACTACGCCCAGATGACCGTCTACAGCGACAACCCTGCCGACGTTGCCAGGGACTTTGCCGCCGCCGGAGCCACCCACATCCATCTGGTGGATCTGGAGGGAGCGAAATCCGGCGTCCCCGCCAATCTCGCCGTCATCCGTCAGATTCTGGAAGCGGCTCCCCTTTTTGCGGAAGTGGGCGGCGGCATCCGCACCATGGCGGCGGTGGAACAGTATCTTTCCATCGGCGTTGACCGGGTGATTCTGGGCACCGCCGCCGTCAGCGACCCGGACTTTTTGAGAGAAGCGCTGGCGCGGTTCGGCGAGAAAATCGCCGTGGGCGTTGACCTGAGAGACGGATACGTCGCCATCAAGGGCTGGACGGAGACCTCCTGCCTCACCGCTGACGCGTTTTTGGAAACCATGCAGGCGTTGGGAGTCAAAACCGTGATTTGCACCGACATCTCCCGGGACGGAGCCATGGGCGGCGCCAACCGGGCGCTGTATCAGCAGCTCTCCGGGCAGTTTTCCGGTGATCTCATCGCCTCCGGCGGCGTTTCGTCTCTGGAGGATGTGGCGGCGCTGAAGGCCATGGGGCTGGGAGGCGCCATCATCGGCAAGGCCTATTACATCGGCGCAATCGATTTGAAACAAGCTGTGGAGGTGGCGCTGTGATTACCAAACGAATTATCCCCTGCCTGGACGTGCGCAACGGGCGGGTGGTCAAGGGAACCAATTTCCAGGGTCTGCGGGACGTATCCTCCCCGGTGGAGCTGGGAAAATACTACTCCGACAACGGTGCGGACGAGCTGGTGTTCTACGACATCACCGCCTCCGCCGAGGGACGCAAGCTCTTTACCGACGTACTGCGGGAGGTTGCCGCCACCATTTTTATCCCGCTGACGGTGGGCGGCGGCATCAACACGCTGGAGGACTTTGACCGGGTCTTAAAATGCGGCGCGGACAAGGTCAGCGTCAATTCCGGTGCCATCCGGGATCCCGATCTGGTACGCGCCGCCGCCCGGCTCTACGGCGACCAGTGCGTGGTGCTCTCCGCCGATGTCAAGCGGGTGGACGGGCAGTTCCGGGTGTTTGCCAAGGGCGGTCGGGAGGACACCGGCATGGAGGCCGTCTCCTGGATCAAACGCTGTGTGGACAACGGCGCGGGAGAAGTGGTGCTCAACTCCATCGACACCGACGGCGTAAAGGGCGGCTTTGATCTTCCCATGCTGGAGGCCGTCAGCGAAGCCGTGGACGTGCCGGTGATCGCCTCCGGCGGCGCCGGGTGCATTGACGATTTTGTGGAGCTGTTCCAGACCCTGCCCAAGGTGGACGCCGGGCTGGCAGCCTCCATTTTCCACTTCGGCCAGGTGAAGATTCCGGAGCTGAAGCGGGTACTGAAAGAAAACAACATTTTGGTGAGGTAGCATATGCTGGAACTGGATAAACTGAAATTCGACGAAAAGGGTCTGATTCCCGCCATCGTGGTGGACGACGAAACGGGCCGGGTGCTGACCCTGGCCTACATGAACCGGGAGAGTCTGGCAATCTCTCTGGAGAAGAAGCTGACCTGCTTTTTCAGCCGCTCCCGGCAGACGCTGTGGCTGAAGGGGGAGACCAGCGGCAATTACCAGCACATCGTCTCCATCACCGCCGACTGCGACTATGACGCCCTGGAGGTGCGGGTCAAAAAGGACGGCCCCGCCTGCCACGAGGGGATTGACTCCTGCTTCCACAACCCCATTTACGGGGAAGCCGGGGAAAAATTCCAGCTGGAAGGGCTGTATCAGCTTCTTCAGGGGCGGAAGCGGGAGCTGCCGGAAGGCTCCTACACCACCTATCTCTTCCAGAAGGGACTGGACAAAATCCTCAAGAAGGTGGGCGAAGAATCCACCGAGGTCATCATCGCGGGCAAGGCCGAGGACAAGGCCGAGACCATCTACGAAATCGCCGACCTGTGCTACCATGTGCTGGTGCTGATGGTACAGCTGGGCATCTCCGTGGAGGACATCCGCAGGGAGCTTGCCAGCCGCCACATCATCGACCACAAGGTCAAGCAGGAGAAAATGACGAAATAAGCCCGCCCAGGGGAATCGGGGCAGGGGGGAATTTCCCAGTTGACAATTTTGCAAGGCCATGGTAGAATCTACGGGATAAGTTCAGCGGCTCGCCGCCCGTCTTGCCGCTTTCCCGGCAGGGCGTTTTTTTCAGCAGGAAGGAGAACAGTATGACCGATCAGATCAAGGCCAAGGTGATTCCCGGTTCCCTGGGATCCGTATTTTCCGTTGGCGCTTCCTTCCCCGCCCTTTCCTGTTTCAACTCTCCCGAATATGTGATTTTTCCCGGCTTTTGTGATGTGCATGTGCATTTCCGAGAGCCGGGTTTTTCTTATAAGGAGACCATCGCTGCGGGAAGCCGGGCTGCCGCCCGGGGCGGCTATACCGCTGTGTGCACCATGCCAAATCTGAACCCGGTGCCGGACAGCCCGGAGCATCTGCGCGCGCAGCAGGACATCATTGATGCCGACGCCTGCATCCACGTCTATCCCTACGGGGCCATTACCCTGGGGGAAAAAGGCGAAGTCCTCGCCGATCTGGAGGGGATGGCCCCAGGGGTCGCCGGATTTTCCGACGACGGGCGGGGCGTACAGAGCGACGCGCTGATGGAAGCGGCTATGCGCCGTGCCAAGGCGCTGGGCAAGCCCATCGTCGCCCACTGTGAGGTCAATTCCCTGCTCCGGGGCGGCTATATTCACGACGGTGCCTACGCCAAAGCCCATGGCCACCGTGGCATCTGCTCCGAAAGCGAGTGGGGACAGATCGCCCGGGATCTGGAGCTGGTGAAAAAGACCGGCTGCGCCTACCACGTCTGCCACGTCTCCGCCAAGGAAAGCGTGGCGCTGATCCGCCGGGCCAAGGCTGAGGGACTGGACGTGACCTGCGAAACCGGCCCCCACTATCTGGTCATGGACGACAGCGATCTTAAGGAGGACGGTCGGTTTAAGATGAATCCGCCTTTGCGGGGCAAAGCGGATCGGGAGGCGCTGCTTCAGGGCATTCTGGACGGCACCATTGACATGATCGCCACCGACCACGCCCCCCACGCCCCCGAGGAAAAGGCGCACGGCCTGGAAAAAAGCGCCTTTGGGGTCGTGGGTCTGGAGACGGCCTTTCCCATTTTGTATACCTATCTGGTCAGGCCCGGAATTCTGACCCTGGATCGTCTGGTGGAGCTGCTGTGCGTCAATCCCCGGAAGCGGTTCGGTCTGCCCCTGGGAGAGGACTACAGCGTGTGGGATTTGAACGCCGAATATCCCGTTGACCCAGCAGAATTTCTGTCCAAGGGAAAAGCCACCCCCTTCGCCGGCTGGCGTGTCAACGGACGCTGCATGGCAACGGTCTGCGGCGGCAGAGTCGTATATCGGGAAAACACCGATCCATGAAAGGCAAAGGGGAAGGCCTTGAATCGCCTGACCGCAATAATTTGACACTATCATTTGGAGGACATCGGAAAATGCCGAAGAGAACCGACATCAAAAAAATTCTGATCATTGGCTCCGGCCCCATCGTCATCGGACAGGCGGCGGAGTTTGACTACGCCGGCACCCAGGCCTGCCTGGCTCTGAAGGAAGAGGGCTACAAGGTGGTGCTGTGCAACTCCAACCCCGCCACCATCATGACGGACAAAATGATCGCCGACAAGGTCTATATGGAGCCGCTCACCCTGGAATACGTGGCAAAGATCATCCGCTACGAGCGCCCCGACGCCATCATCCCCGGCATCGGCGGACAGACCGGGCTGAACCTCGCCATGCAGCTGGAAAAGAAGGGCGTGTTGAAGGAGTGCCGGGTCAAGCTGCTGGGCACCTCCAGCCACTCTATCGAACAGGCAGAGGATCGGGCGCTGTTTAAGCAGCTGTGCCAGTCCATCGGCGAGCCGGTGATCCCCTCGGAGATTTCCTATTCCCTGGAGGAAGCCAAGGCGGCTGCCCAGCGCATCGGCTATCCCGTGGTGCTGCGCCCCGCCTTCACCCTGGGCGGCACCGGCGGCGGCTTTGCATCCAGCGAAGCCGAGCTTGCGGAGATCTGCCTCAACGCCTTCAGCCTCTCCCCCGTCCATCAGGTTCTGGTGGAAAAGTCCGTGAAGGGCTATAAAGAAATTGAATTTGAAGTCATGCGGGACTCCACCGACCACGCCATTACCATCTGCGGCATGGAGAACATCGACCCCGTGGGCGTCCACACCGGCGACAGCATGGTGGTGGCTCCCATTATGACCCTCAGCGCCGCAGACGAGAAAATGCTGAACGACGCCGCCCTCAAAATCATCCGGGCGCTGAAGGTGGAGGGAGGCTGCAACGTCCAGTTTGCCCTGGATCCCCATACCTCCCGGTATTACCTCATCGAGGTCAACCCCCGGGTGTCCCGTTCCTCCGCCCTGGCCTCCAAGGCCTCCGGCTACCCCATCGCCCGGGTCACCGCCAAGATCGCCGTGGGCATGGCGTTGGAGGAGATCAAAATTGCCAACACCAACGCTGCCTTCGAGCCGAAGCTGGATTACGTCATCACCAAGCTGCCCCGGTTCCCCTTCGATAAATTCACCTCCGCCATCAACATTCTGGGCACCCAGATGATGGCCACCGGCGAGGTAATGGGCATCGGCTCCAATCTGGAGGAGGCTCTGCTCAAGGGCATCCGCTCCCTGGAGGTGGGGGCGAATCACATTTACCACCACAAATTCGACGATATGACCACCGAAGCGCTGCTGGAGTACATCAGCGTGTTCCGCTCCGACAACATCTTTGCCATCGCGGAGATGGTCTACCGGGGCGTCACCGTGGAGCAGATTCACAAGCTCACGGACATCGACGAATTCTTCCTGAACGCCATTAAGCGCATCGTGGATATGGAAGAAACCCTGAAGCTCCACCTGTGGGATGGGGAAACCCTGCTGGACGCCAAGAAAATGGGCTTCAGCGACAGGTACGTCGCCCGCCTGTGGAAGTGCACGGAGCGGGAAGTCTCCGATTTCCGCCATGCCAACCATCTGTTCCCCGCCTTCCGCATGGTGGACACCTGCCACACGGGAGCCTACATTCCCTACTTCTACTCCTCCTACACCGGAAAAAACGCCTCCCGCCTGTCAGATAAGAAGAAGATCGTGGTGCTGGGGGCAGGCCCAATCCGCATCGGGCAGGGCGTGGAATTCGACTACTCCACCGTCCACGCCGTGGCAACCATCCAAAAGGCGGGCTACGAGGCCATCATCATCAACAACAACCCGGAAACCGTCTCCACGGACTATACCACCGCCGACAAGCTGTACTTTGAGCCGCTGACCCCCGAGGATGTCATGAACATCGTGGAGTTCGAGAAGCCCGACGGCGTGATCGCCTCCCTGGGCGGTCAGACCGCCATCAATCTGGCGCAGCCTCTGGCGGATCGGGGTGTAAAGATCATCGGCACCGGCTGCGACGCCATCGACCGGGCGGAAAACCGGGATTCCTTTGAACGGCTGCTGCAGGAGCTGGACATCCCCCAGCCCAAGGGTAAAGCCGTCACCAACCTGGACGACGGCGTCGCCGCCGCCCGGGAAATCGGCTATCCCGTCCTGGTGCGTCCCAGCTTCGTGCTGGGCGGTCGGGCGATGGAGATCGTCGCCAACGAGAAGCAGCTGCGGCAGTACCTCAAGTCCGCCGTGGAAATCAGCGACGACAAGCCGATTCTGGTGGACAAGTATATCGAAGGCCGGGAGGTGGAAATCGACGCCATCTGCGACGGGCGGGACGTGTTCGTCCCCGGCATCATGGAGCTGGTGGAACGCACCGGCGTCCACTCCGGCGACTCCATCTCCGTCTACCCCGCCTTCTCCATCTCCAACGAGGTCAAGGCCGCCATTCTGCGCTACACCAAAAAACTGGGTCTTGGCATTGGCATTGTGGGCCTGTTCAATGTTCAGTTTATCGTGGATAAGGATGACAACGTGTCCGTCATCGAGGTCAATCCCCGTTCCTCCCGGACGGTGCCCTTCCTGAGCAAGGCCACAGGCTACAGCCTGGCGGACATCGCCACCGACGTTATCCTGGGTCTGAGTCTGAAGGAGCAGGGCTTTTTCGACATCTATCCCAGGGAAAAGGATCGCTGGTACGTCAAGGCGCCGGTGTTCTCCTTCAACAAGATCCGGGGTCTGGACGCCTATCTGACGCCGGAGATGAAATCCACCGGCGAGGCCATCGGCTACGACCGCACCATGACCCGCGCCCTGTATAAAGCGCTCCAGGCCTCCGGCGTCAAGCTGCAAAACTACGGCACCGTGTTTGCCACCATCGCCGACAAAGATAAGGAAGAGGCGCTGCCCCTGATCCGCCGGTTCTATCGCCTGGGCTTCAACATTGAGGCCACCGCCGGAACCGCGAAATTTCTGACCGAAAACGGCATCCGCACCCATGTTCTGAAGAAGATCAGCGACGGCAGTGACGAGATCCCCAACGCCCTGCGTCAGGGACACATCGCCTACGTCATCAACACCCGCACCCCCGGCTCCAGCGAGCGGGACGGCATCCGCATCCGTCAGATTGCCACGGAGCACAATGTCTCCCTGTTCACCGCCCTGGACACCATCCGCGTTCTGCTGGACGTGCTGGAAGAGACCACCCTGACCATCTCCACCATCGACGCCTGATTTTGTCTGAAGTTGAAAGTGGAAAGTTGACAGTTGAACGTTAGGTTTTTAACTTTCCACTTTCAGCTATCAACTTTCAACTTCCTCCCATTCTGACTGTTAAGGAGGAAACATGAAACAGAGCTTTTTCCAAATTCTCAGCAATACCGCCCTGACGGACAGCGTCTTCAAAATGGTCCTGTCCGGGGACACCTCTGCCATCACGGCTCCGGGGCAGTTTGTGAACATTCAGCTTGCCGGAAAGTTCCTCCGCCGCCCCATCTCCGTGTGTGACTACGACGAAAATACCCTGACCCTCGTGTATAAAGTCGTTGGCAAGGGCACGGAAAAAATGAGCCGCATGAACGCCGGGGAACAATTGGACCTGCTGACGGGTCTCGGCAACGGCTACGATCTGAGCCTGACGGGGCAGCGCCCCGTTCTGCTTGGCGGCGGCGTTGGCGTGCCTCCCATGTACAATCTGGCTAAGCAGCTGCTGGCACAGGGCAAGCAGGTGTCCGTCATTCTGGGCTTCAACACTGGAAGCGAAGTATTTTACGAGAAGGAATTCCGCGCCCTGGGCTGTGACGTAACGGTGACCACCGTGGACGGCAGCTATGGCGTCAAAGGCTTCGTCACCGACGCCCTGCCGAAGGGTTACACCTACTTCTGCTGCTGCGGCCCGGAGCCGATGCTGAAGGCCGTCTGCAAAGCCACCGTCACCTCCGGACAGCTGAGCTTCGAGGAGCGGATGGGCTGCGGCTTCGGTGCCTGCATGGGCTGCTCCTGCAAGACACTCACCGGCTACAAACGCATCTGCAAGGACGGCCCCGTTATGAAAAAGGAGGAGATTCTATGGGAGCGCTGAGTGTCAACCTCTGCGGCATTGAACTGGACAACCCCGTCATCCCCGCCTCCGGTACCTTCGGCTATGGATACGAATTTGCGGAGCTGTACGACATCAACATTCTCGGCACCTTCAGCTTTAAGGGCACCACAAAGCAGCCCCGCTTCGGCAACCCCACCCCCCGCATCGCCGAATGCACCGCCGGCATGATCAACGCCGTGGGGCTGCAAAATCCCGGCGTGGACAAGGTGATTTCCGAAGAGCTGCCCAAGCTGAAACCGTGCTTTCACAAGCCGGTGATGGCAAACGTCTCCGGTTTTTCCGTGTCGGACTACGCCTATACCTGCGAAAAGCTGGACAAAGAGGAACAGGTGGGCTGGCTGGAGGTCAACGTCAGCTGCCCCAACGTTCACGGCGGCGGCATGAGCTTCGGCACCTGCCCGGAGGCTGCGGCGGAGGTGACGGCGGCGGTGAAAAAGGTGACGAAAAAGCCCGTCATCGTCAAGCTCTCCCCCAACGTCACGGACATCGTGTCCATCGCCAAAGCCTGCGAGGATGCGGGCGCCGACGGCATCAGCCTGATCAACACCCTGCTTGGCATGCGCATTGATCTGCGTACCCGCAAGCCGGTGATCGCCAACAAAACGGGCGGCTTTTCCGGCCCCGCCATCTTCCCGGTGGCGCTGCGGATGGTCTATCAGGTGGCCTGCGCCGTAAGCATCCCCGTGGTGGGCATGGGCGGCGTCAGCTCGGCAGAGGATGTCATGGAAATGATGCTGGCAGGCGCTACCGCCGTGGAGGTGGGCGCCGCCAATCTGGTCAATCCCTACGCCTGCCGGGACATCATCCGGGATCTGCCCCGCGTTATGGAAATGTACAACATTCAAAATCTGAAAGACATCATAGGAGGCGCACACTAATGGGTAAGGACGTCATTGTTGCCTGCGATTTTTCTTCCGCGGAAGCTACCTTCGCATTCTTAGACAAATTCACCGGGCGGAAGCCCTTTGTAAAAATCGGCATGGAGCTGTACTACGCGGAAGGCCCCGCGATTGTCCGGGAACTGAAGGCTCGGGGACACAAGATTTTCCTGGACTTAAAGCTCCACGATATTCCCAACACCGTAAAGAAGGCCATGTCCGTGCTGCGGAATCTGGACGTGGACATCACCAACCTCCACGCCGCCGGCACTACCGCCATGATGAAGGCCGCTCTGGAGGGGCTGACCCGTCCCGACGGCACCCGCCCCCTGCTGATTGCCGTCACCCAGCTGACCTCCACCGACCAGCAGGCCATGGAGGCCGATCTGCTCATCCACGAGCCCATCGACCAGGTGGTGATGCACTACGCCGAAACCGCGAAAAACGCCGGGCTGGACGGCGTGGTCTGCTCTCCCCTGGAGGCTGGAAAGGTTCATGCGCGCTGCGGACAGAATTTCCTCACCGTCACCCCCGGCGTCCGCTTCGCCGACGGGGACGTGGGCGACCAGAAGCGGGTCATGACCCCTGCCGCCGCCAAGGCCATCGGCTCGGACTATATCGTGGTGGGTCGTCCCATCACCGCCGCCGCTGACCCGGTCGCCGCCTATGAGCGGTGCGTGGCGGAATTTGTGGATTGAGAGGTAACCGGCATGGAAGAATTTCGCTATGATACCCAGCTGCTGATTGAAGGCTCCAACCTGGACGAGGACGCCATCAACGATTATTTCCGGGAGCATTTCAAGGGTGACTGCCTGCTGGCAGTCGGGGACGAGGATTTGATCAAAATCCATTTTCACACCAATGAGCCCTGGCTGGTGCTGGAATACTGCGCCACCCTGGGAGAAATCTACGACATTGTCGTCGAGGACATGGTTCGCCAGTCCCGGGGACTGCACGGATAAAAGGAGACAGCATCATGGAAGCCTACAAAAGAGAGTTCATTCAATTTCTGGAAAAGGCCGGGGTTTTGAAATTCGGCGACTTCACCGCCAAGTCCGGTCGGAAAATCCCCTATTTCATCAACGCCGGAGAAATCAAAACCGGCGACGAAATCGCGGCTTTGGGCGAATTCTACGCCCGGGCCTACCGGGAAAAGCTGGGGGACAAAAAAGCCGTTCTCTACGGCCCTGCCTACAAGGGCATCTCCATTGCCGTTTCCGCCGCCGTCGCCCTGAGTAAGGACGGCCTGAACGTCCCCTTCTTCTTCAACCGGAAGGAAGCCAAGGATCACGGCGAAGGGGGCGTATTCGTGGGCTATGTACCCCAGCCCGGCGAGGAAGTGGTCATCGTGGAGGATGTCATCACCGCGGGAACCGCCATCCGGGAGAGCATGGCGATCCTGAGCCGCCTGGAAGGCGTGAAGGTTGCCGCCACCTTTATCATGGTAGACCGCAAGGAGCGGGGCAAGGGTGAAAAACTGGCGATGCAGGAGGTGGAAGAGGAATTCGGCTTCCCCGTCTACTCCGTGGTGGATGTGTATGACATCCTCGCCTACCTGGAAGAGAATCCCGCCAATGCCGAGCATGTCGCCCGGATCCGGAATTACCTGGCGGTGAACGGAGGAAAAGCATGAGAAGCGTTATCAGTATTCTGGATCTAAGCGTGGAGGAACTGGACGCCCTCATCGCCACCGCCCGGGACATTATCGACCATCCGGAGGCCTACCAGGACAAATGTGCCCACAAGAAGCTGGCGACGTTGTTCTTTGAACCCTCCACCCGCACCCGACTGAGCTTTGAGGCCGCCATGCTGGAGCTGGGGGGCAGCGTCATCGGCTTCAGCGAAGCCAGCTCCTCCTCCGCCTCCAAGGGCGAAAGCGTGGCGGACACCGCGAAAATTGTCAGCTGCTACGCGGACATCATCGCCATGCGCCACCCCAAGGAGGGCGCGCCCTTCGTTGCCTCCCAGGCGGCCTCCATCCCCGTCATCAACGCCGGAGACGGCGGTCACAACCACCCAACCCAGACGCTGGCGGATCTTCTGACCATTTCCCGGGAAATGGGGCGGCTGAGCAACCTCACCATCGGGTTGTGCGGCGATCTGAAATACGGGCGGACGGTGCACTCCCTCATCGAGGCCATGAGCCGGTATGAAGGCATCAAATTTGTCCTGATTTCCCCGGAAGAACTGCGGATCCCCGGCTTTATCCGATACAATGTGTTTGAAAATCAGGGAATTCCCTACGTGGAGACGACCTCCCTGGAAGAGGCCATGCCCGACCTGGACGTGCTGTACATGACCCGCATCCAGCGGGAGCGCTTTGACGATCCCTGGGAGTACGAGCGGCTGAAGGACGCCTACGTTCTCAATCCGGAAAAGATGAAGCTGGCGAAGGAGAAAATGTGCGTCCTTCATCCCCTGCCCCGGGTGAACGAGATCAGCGTCAAGGTGGACGATGACCCCAGAGCCGCCTACTTCCGGCAGGCGCTGAACGGCAAGTATATGCGCATGGCGCTGATTCTGAAGCTGCTTGAGGATGCCAAAGAGAACCCGGAGAAGGAAGCCATCGACACGGATGGGCTGGAATACGACCGGGTCTGTCACAACCCCAAGTGCATCTCCCAGGTAGAGCAGGAGCTGCCCCAGCTGTTCCGCTGCACCGACAAGGCGGCGGACATCCACCGCTGCGTCTACTGCGAGCAAAGAGCATAACAAAACGCCCTGACTTCCTCGGAAGTCAGGGCGCTTAGACTGTCGAAAAATCCCTTTGGGCTTTTCCGACATATTCCTGCAGTCTGCTTCGCGCAGAATTTGTTCGTCGATGGCGAACAAATTCCACACTCGCAGCCTGATACTAACTCTTGATTAAAAACTTTAATTCTTTCCGGCCTGAATTGCGCCAGAATGCGTTATCTTCCTTGCTGGGCGGAAAGCCCAGCGGCGTCATCTGCCTTTTCTGGCACAATTCATTCTCGGAAAGCTTTTAAAGC
>JAQXPK010000108.1 GCA_029100605.1 Bacillota bacterium
CTTAACTCAGCTGCCTGATACTAACTCTTGATTAAAAACTTTCATTCTTTCCGGCCTGAATTGCGCCAGGATGCGTTATCTTCCTTGCTGGGCGGAAAGCCCAGCGGCGTCATCTGCCTTTTCTGGCACAATTCATTCTCGGAAAGCTTTTAAAGCTTTCAATCAAGAATTAGTATGCCAAATTGGCATTTATCGTTCCCTCGGAACGATGGCATTCTGCGAATGCCGGGGAAAACGGATTGCCACACCAGCCTGATGGCTGGTTCGCAATGACATCGTTTTCTGTTTTCCCTCTATCCTTGCGCAGTGGAATATTACAGCGGTATGTCATTGCGAGCCAGTGCGCACACTGGCGTGGCAATCCGTCCCCCGCAATGCGCAGCATTGCGTTGGCCGCAGGCCGATCACGTTAGGTACACAAATTCCAATTTCCCGCTTTGCCGCGTTATCCTGATGAACCCATTTTATGATACAGTTTGTCGGGCAGGTTCCCCCAGCTTCCTTGTCAGCAGGGTCAGCCCCACGATCACCAGGAGGCACGCACTCATGACGCTGTAGGAAAACACCGCCAGGTCGCCGTGGCGCTGGACGTAATACTCCATGAAGCCCGCGCCCCCCAGCAGCGCCGCCATGGCGAGCCACAGCGGCACGTTCCAGAAGCGAAACCCCCTGGCCTTTACCAGCCGCACGGAAAACACCACAATCACCAGCGCCAGCCCCACCGCACCCAGCACCTGGACGATGCTGACGAAGCCGTTGCTTCGGAAGAACAGCTTGTCATAGCGGGTGCTGTCCAGCACGATCTGGGACGCGCCGTACATCAGCAGAAACAGCAGCGTCGTATCCCCGTCCCGGCGCTTTTTCCGGGTAAAGAACACCGCCAGGACGATAAACAGCACCAGCGCCACCATGGCCTGGATCACGAAGGTTGCCAGGCGGTATTCCGTAGCCCCGGAAACGGCGTTGGTCACGGGATAGACCCAGGGCAGGGACTGGGTGGACTGGACGATCTGCCCCCGGTCGGAGGCATTGAAGAAGGAAGCCAGCCGCCCCACGGCGATTCCGGCGCATCCGGCAACCGCCATGCAGTCCAACATCCGGGGGAGATTTTTGTGCATTTGCAGCAGCCGGGTCAGCGCCGCCGCCAGTGCGCATCCGGCAAAGGCACCCAGCAGGGCATAGCCGCCGGGAGAGAAAGGCACCATGGCGGCAGAAAAGCTGTCGTAGCTGTCGGCGCGGCAGTACCAGTGCACCAGCCGAGCCAGGACGAGGGACAGCGCCATCGCCAGGGGAACCACCCCGAAGCCTGCCACCGCGTTGCCCTCTTTTCCCAAATACAGCGACCAGAAGAAGCAAATCGCGGTAAGCGCCGCCAGCGTCAGCACGATGGAGCTCCAGTCATACACGCCGTTCCCCGCGAAAAAGGCAATCTTTTCCATGCTGTCAGCCTCCCTCCGGCACTGCCGTGGCGAAATAGATGATGTCGCTGATCTTCCGCTGCTGCCCGTAAACCGGGCGGTTGATGAGCTGGTCGCCCATCACGATGGCTGCGGTCTGCCCGCCATCCAGGCAGTAGGCCATACGGCAGCCGGTGGCGGCGACGTTTTTGGCGAAGGTCTTGACGGTGGGAATCTCCTGCCAGGGTCCCTGGGTGTTGGCTGTGACCACGATGTAGTGAAGCTCGCCCATCTGGCACAGAGCCGCCCGGGCGTAACCCTCCGTAATTTCGCCCACGCCATACCAGGTGTGCTCCACCAGCTCATAATTGTCAATCAGCACCGGGCCGAAGGCCAGGCTGAACTGAATGTCGTTTTCCTCCACATAGGCCTTGGCGGCCTCGGTGGTGAGGATGTCGCCGCCGTAGGTAAAATGCATATCGCCGTTACGGTCAATGTAGCAGGTCTCGGCATAGGTGCCCTCCACCCGGCGCACCTGGCCCTGGTAGACGCTGATGCCGAAGTTGCGGAAGCGGTAAAAATCGCCGGAGGACGCCACCACAGCGTTGACGCTTTCCGCCATTTCCGTGGTGTAATACTGCATTTCCGAGCCGTACTCACCCCCCGCCAGATGCCGGCGGAACTGGGACGGATGGTTGATTTTCACTTCGGAGAAGGTGTAGACCGAGCCGTCGTGGACTTCCTTCCAGGTAATGGCGAAGATGGTATCGTCCAGATAATAATTCACCACGCTGTCGGCGAACAGCTCCACCTCCGTGGAAAAGTACAGCGGCTGCCCGTCCAGCATATATTCCGCTTCGTCCAGAAGCCATTGGAGGCTCGACGGGTCGTCGGTCTGACCGTAGCAGTCGGGATTCGGCTTCGGAGCCACCTGGGCGTCCGCCGGGATCTCATAGACGACCTTCTCCCGAACCGGCTCCTGCGTAGCCTGGAAGGCATCTTCCGGCCCGGAAGCGGTGGAAATCGCCTCCCGGGCGCTGTCCAGTTCCCCGGCTACGAAGCCGTCAAATTGCTGCAAGATCGCCATGTCCCCGGTTTGTGCCGGAGCGGCAGCCTTGGGGCGACCCACGCTGCGGAGCATCTGTCCCAGCAGCAGGATCGTCAGCGCCAGCGCCACCGGCACCACGATCACCCCCAGCAGGGTAAAGAACGGGCTGACCCGGTCATTCTTCCGGGCAAATTTCGGTTGGTATGCCATGTCCGTCCTCCTTACGCCAAGCCGGAGATCATTTCAAGCAGCGCCGCATCCGGCGTTACCCACCATGCGCGGTCCCGATAAATCAGGCTCAGCGTCACGTCCCGGGTCACGGTCTCGGCGTCCTCGTCCAGCGCCTGCCGCGCCGCGTCCAGAAGCGCTTCGTCCACCAGCTCCGCCCGGTAGGCGTTGTGTTCGTCATAAACTTCTGTCTTGTCCTCTGCCGCCTCTGCCCTTTCCTTTAGCAGCTCTTTCGCCCGTTCGGGCAGGGACGCCGTCACCTTCGCCACATCCAGAGCCGTGACGGAGGCGTTCCGGGCAAGTCCACTATCCGTGACATAGCACAGTCCGGTAAACTCATAGGAAAGGCTGTCCGTAAAGGCGTCCCAGATTAGACGGCTCACCGCGTCGTCCGGCGTGCCGGCTCCCAGCGACGGTTGACCGTACATACAGCTGGCAGCGGTTTCATAGTCCCCGGCGCAAAGGGCGTCCATCATGCGCTGAGCCTGGGTGGAGGCGGCCTCCGGGGATTCCAGCATTCTGGGCCGGGTATTCCGGGATAGCACGCACAGCATCACCGTCGCCACCATCAGCAGCATCCCCAACACGCCGAACACACCGGAAAAGAACTTGGATAACTTCATAGGAACACCTCGGATTCTCCATATATCGCCCATTATACCGTTCCACAGGGAACTTGTCAATTTGAGATCGCTTCCATTTCTTGCTTTTCTCCGGGGAATATTGTATACTCTTGTCAAAGGAGGCGGCGCTATGTTTCTGAGCATCATTGTCCCCGTGTACAACGCGGAGCGGTATCTTCCGGAATGCCTAAGTTCCCTGCTGCAGCAGGACATCCCCCGGGAGGACTACGAAATACTCTGCGTCAACGACGGCTCCCGGGATCAAAGCGCGACCATTCTGAGGAAGTTTGCGGAGAAAGCCGGTAATCTCACCGTGATCGACAAGGAAAACGGCGGCGTCACCACTGCCCGCAACGCAGGTCTGGAGGCCGCCCGAGGGGATTATGTCTGGTTCGTGGATGCCGACGATTTCGTAAAGCCGAACATCCTGGGGGCGCTGCGGGAAAAAGCCCGGGCGGCGGACTGTGACAGGCTGATCGTGGGGGGCTATCAGTTCGAGGATGTCTGGTCGGAGGCGGAGCAGACGCTGTCCCGGCAGGGTCAGCTGCCGGATAACGTGCCGTGGTATGACGCGGTGGTGTGGCGCAGTCTGCTTCGCCGGCGTTTTTTGCAGGAGCACGATCTGACCTTCCGCTATCCCGATCTGACCCATGGGGAGGACGGGCTGTTTATGTACGAGTGCGGCATGTACGCGCCCAAAAGCGTCGAAATCCCCGAGGCCGTATATTTTTACCGGGTACACGCCGATTCTGCCGAAACGGCGTTTTCCCCCCAGGCCCAGCAGAAAAAGCTGGCTTCTTACCTGCAAATTCTGAGAATTCTTCAGAATTACTACATTTCCGGTCAGAAAAACCAAACAACTGCCGACAAACTGATGACCTTTCTCTGGTTTTCTCTGTACATCATCGCGGGGCTGCCCAGGTCGGACGCCCGTCCGGCGCTGCGGGAATTGAAGGCCATGGGTCTGTTCCCATGCCGACGCCTCCCGGAATGCGCCCTGACCCGCGCCTATATGACCGACCGGAAGGACTTTATCGGCAGTGCCTATGACTGGCTCTGCCGCCATCTGCACACCCGCTGGGGATATCGCCTCATGCGCATCGTGTGGCATCTGAAGCGGCTGAGGCCGTAGGAATCACTTCCCTCCCCATTGGGCGGTATTCCAACTGTAAACGCGGTTCCGGGAAACTCCTTCGGAACCGCGTTTGCTTTTTACTTGTCCAGGCCGTAGGACGAGATCCGCCAGTGATCCCCCTGCCTGACCAGATCCAGCATCAGGTAGGTAAAGGAATCATCCTGCTCCGTCTCCAGGAATGTGACTTTCACAATACCGGAATCTTCCGAGGTATTCAGTACGTCAACGGACTGGATAACCACGCTCTGGGGACTGCTGGCCAGATAGATGTCAAGAGAGCCGTTGTAGTCGGCGGCGAGATACCGCTGCATCTGTGCTTCATCCCCGGCAAAGTATGCCTGGGAAAACAGCCGGGCAACTGTTTCGATCTTCTGCTCATCGCTGTCTTCCACAGGAGAAGTTGTCTTGTCGATGATGGTGAAACCGTTTTCGTTTTCCGCCGGGTAAATGCCAAACACGACTGTCTGAATCACGTTTTCCGGCTCGCCGCTGTAAACCGCGAAAGTGGCAAAGCTGTAGGTAGAATTTGTCTCATAATATGGCTCCCAACTCAGGAAGGTGTAACCAATGTCGCCGAAGTCGGACAGTCCGATGTAATAGCACCCGTCCTCCCGGTCATAGTAGAATGGGGTCTGCCCCGGCTCCATGTCCTCCTGGGAAGGGGCAAAGTCAGGCAGCTCACACCCCATGGCAAGGCGGACATAGGGTTCCACGGTGCCTCCACGGCTGACCTTCACCGCCTGTCCCCAGGGCGTATCCGTCAATTCCTGTTCGCCGCAGACGGTCATCGCCATTCCATTGTCCGTCAGCTCCGGACTGGTGAAGGAGCGGAACAGAAATTCCCGCCAGAAGGATTCATTCAGGGAAGCGTAGCCGCCCCAGTCGGGCATAGAATAGCACATCTTTTCCAGAAACGCCTTACCCTGGTCGGAAAGAACAAAGGGGTTCGGCTCCGGCGTTTCGCTGCCCACCAAACGAACCGGGCGTCCCGCCCAGGTGTCCTCCCAGCCGGAAGTGCCGCTCTGGTAAAGCACGGTGACGTTCAGGCTGGAATCGAAAACAAAATTCCCATGGGCGGGCGCGTCCCCCGCGAAAATCACCCGCTTCAGGCTGGGGCAGTCCGAAAAGGCGCTGCTCCCGACCGTCTGCACGCTGGCGGGAACGTACACGCTCTGCAAATTGACACAGCCGGAAAAGCTGTTGTCGCCGATTGCCGTGACGCCCTCGGGAATGGTCACGGTGCGCAGCGTATCACAGCCGGCGAAGGCTCCGGGATCGCCGGCATAGTACCCCGGCGCTTCACTGATGACGGTCACTTGCCTCCCATCCAGTTTGTCGGGAATGCAGATGTTCTCATCGTTTCCCAGGTAGGTGACGATAGTGATTCCGCCGTCGCTGTTCCGGTTGTGGGTGTAGTCCTCTGGGAAGCTGTTCTGTCCGAATTCCAGGGAATTGAGAATTGCCTCCTGAACAGCGTCAAAGGATTCCGGGTTCTCCGCCGGAGGATAAAAGTACAGCCGGTAGCCCACGCCGCTGACCGCCGTGGGGAACTGCACCGCCGTGGTATACTGCACCACGGGGTGGATCACTCCATTGTCGGTGTAGGTGTAGGTCACTTTTACCGCGTCACTGCCGCCGACCTTGGTGGAAACCACCTCCGAAACCACCGCGTCCGGCCAGCGCTCCCGGAGTAGATTCTGCTGGCTTTGGGTATCCGAACTGAGATCGGCCTCCCAGGCCTCCGTCCGCTCCAGGAGCATAACCGTGCGCTGGCTGGGGTAGGAATCGCAGAATGTGGTCACGCTTCCGTCTCCGGTGATTCCCCAGCCCAGAGGGTAGGAAAACCGGATTCCGTCATCCGAATATTCCTGCCAGACCGTGTCCGGCACGGTGGTCGTGACGGTCTGCTCCGGTACCGTGGCAGTAGCCACCGGCTCCCCGGCTTTCAAAAAGAAGAACGCGCCTCCGGCGGACAGCACCAGCACCAATGCCACCAGCGCCGCCGCGATGCCCCAGCCCTGCCGCCGGTCGCCGGGTCTGGCCTCCTCGGTATAGACGCCGCTTTTTTGCTGCCGGAGAGCGCGGCGCAGCTTCCGCTGGATGCGCTGGGCGCAGTCGTCGGGCATGGTCATGCGATCGAAGGCGTCAATCAAACGTTTGTCCATGCTCAGCCCTCCTTCAGCAAGGTTTTCAGCCGCTCCCGCCCCCGGGACAGCCGGGTAGTCACGGTGCTCTGGGAGATTTTCAGAAGCTGCGCGATCTCCGTGGTGGTGTAGTTTTCGTAATAGCGCAGATAGAGAACTACCCGGTACTTGGGCGGCAGGGACATCACAGCCTGCATGGTCTCGTCCACCTGGGTCTGGGGCGCGGGAACCGTGTCGTCCAGCGGAGCGGTGCGTTTCCACCAGCCGGAGCGGAGCAGGCTGCGGCATTCGTTGGCTGTGACCTGCATGAGCCAGGCCTTTTCCTTCCCCGGCGTCAGCTCCCCCTGCTCCACCAGCTTGAGAAACACCGTCTGGCTCACATCCTCCGCTTCATGGGGATTGTGGGTGTAACTTACCGCCAGCCGATAGACATCGTCCCGGTAGCGGTTGAATAAGTACAGAACGTCCACCGCCCCACCTCCTTATCTTCCTTCTTTCTGCGTACTCTACCTATAAAACGAACGAGGGAGGCATTTTGTCTCAAAAGGTCAGAAAATTTTTCCGGTACTGCTTGGATTCCCGGCAGATGCCCGGGACAATCTGGAAAACGACCGCCCCGGCTACGCCGGGGCGGTGCTGTCTTATGTGTTCTCCGCGATTTTTCGTCTTGTCCAGTCGTCGATCTCCTGCTTCAGCCGCCGCAGATAGGGGGAAAACGCCACGTTTTCCCCGCCGTAGGTCAGTTGCAGGTCGTATTCCAGAGGCAGCCAGGTGGAGATGTCCGATTCGTTGTGCTGGATCACCGCTTCCAGCTTGTCCAGCGCCTTGTAGATTCTGGCCTCTGAGGTTTCCAGGGCGTTCATCTCCGTGAGTAGCGCCGTCCACTCCCGCCGGGTGTCCGCCGGAAGGGTCTGCACCCAGTCCATGAGCACCGCGTCCTCCCGCCCGGCATCGGCGGCGGTTTTGTCGAAGGCCGGGATGTCCCCGGTGAAAGCCTCCCCCATGTCGTGGATCAGGCACATCCGGATGACCTTATCCATGTCCGCGTCGGGAAACGCAGGCTTCAGCAGCATCGCCATCAGCGCCAGCCGCCAGGAATGCTCCGCCACGCTCTCATGACGACCGGAGGAAGTATAGCAGTGGCGGGTGTTGCACTTGAGCTTTTCCGCCACAGATAAAATCGCCAAAAGCGCCTTTGGTTCCACGGTAATCCTCCAAAAAGCAGGGCACGCAAATTCTTTGCGTGCCCTTTCGGTCATGTGTCAGGAAAGCAGCAGCTTGTCGTCGGCTTCGTCGGAGCCGGAGGCCTTGCTGAACAGGTTCAGCAGCTGCTCCACCGTCAGGTTTTTCTTCTCCTCACCCCGGACATCCACCACGACGTGACCCTCATACATCATGATCAGGCGGTTGCCGTAGGCAATGGCGTCGCGCATATTGTGGGTGATCATCATGGTGGTCAGGTGGTTTTTTTCCACGATCCGCTGGGTGGCGTCCAGCACCTTGGCGGCGGTCTTGGGGTCAAGGGCGGCGGTGTGCTCGTCCAGCAGCAGCAGCTTGGGCTGCTGCAACGTTGCCATCAGCAGCGTCAGCGCCTGACGCTGACCGCCGGACAGGAGGCCGACCTTGGTGGTCATCCGATCCTCCAGTCCCAGATCCAGGATTTTCAGCTGTTCCCGGTAAAACTCCCGGTCAGCCTTGGTGATGCCGGGGCGCAGGGTTCTGGGTTTGCCCCGGCGGGCAGCCAGCGCCAGGTTTTCCTCGATCTGCATGGTAGCGGCGGTGCCCATCATGGGGTCCTGGAACACCCGCCCGATATACTTCGCCCGCTTGTATTCCGCCAGATTGGTCACGTCCACGCCGTCGATGGTGATTTTGCCGGTATCCACCGGGAACACCCCGGCGATGGCGTTGAGCATGGTGCTCTTGCCCGCGCCGTTGCCGCCGATGACGGTGACGAACTCGCCCTCCGCCATGGTCAGATTCAGGCCGTTCAGAGCAACCTTCTGGTTCACCGTTCCGGCGTTGAAGGTCTTGCTGACACTCTTCAGCTCCAGCATGGTCATACCTCCTTCTTTCTGGGAAGCACGATGGACTTCCAGTAGGGAATTGCCAGGAACAGCGCCACCACCAGTGCGGTGAGCAGCTTCAGGTCATTGGTGTTCAGACCCAGCTGCAGCACCAGCTGGATGACCATGTAGTAAATCACGGCACCGATGACCACGGCTGTCAGCTTCAGTGCAAAGTTGCGGAACACCTTCCCCAGCAGCACCTCGCCGATGATCACGGCGGCCAGCCCGATGACGATGGCGCCACGACCCATGTTCACGTCCACCGCGCCCTGATACTGGGCGATCAGGCCGCCGGCAAGCGCCACCATGCCGTTGGCAAGCATCAGGCCGAAGGTGATATTGGACTTGGTATTGATGCCCTGCGCCCGGGCCATGTTCTGGTTGGCGCCGGTGGCCCGCAGGGAGCTGCCGTACTCGGTGCCGAAGAACCAGTACAGCAGACCGATGAGCACGGCGAGAATCAGAATCACCAGAGGGATGGGGTTATTCAGCGTCAGCTCCCGGACGTAGCGCTGGGACACCAGCAGATCGTACTTATCCACGCCGATGGGCTGATTGGCCTTGCCGCCCATAATTCGCAGATTCACGGAATACAGCGCCAGTTGGGTGAGAATGCCGGCTAAAATCGCGGGAATGCCGCAGCGGGTGTGAAGCAGTCCGGTGCACATACCCGCCAGCACGCCGGCGAGAAAGGCGCACAGCAGCGCGATCCAGGGATTCCACCCGGCGCGCATGAGCATAACGCACACCGCGCCGCCGGTGGCAAGACTGCCGTCCACCGTCAGATCAGCCACGTCCAGAATGCGGTAGGTGATGTACACGCCAATGGCCATAATGCCCCAGAGCATACCCTGGGTAATGGCACCCGGCATGGCATTGAAAAGGGATAGGAAGAAATTCATATCTTGGTACCTCTACAGTCGATAGGGAATGTTGCGCCCGTTCCGGACGGGGCGGGAATGACGCCAAGACAGGACAGGGTAAAAACCCTGCCCTGTCAGTTGTGTTGACCGGGAAATCAGCCCATGGCCTCGTAGCCATCGGGAATGGTGACGCCCAGCGCTTCGCAGTTGGCGGCGTTGTACTTCTTGGTCACCTGGGGTGCGTACTCAACGGGCATGGTGGAGACATCGGCCTCACCGGTGAGGATCTTGGCAGCCATCTTGCCGGTGGCAACGCCCAGCTCGTAGTAGCTGATGGACAGAGTGGCGACGCCGCAGCCGCCGCAGATGCCCTCTTCGCCCGCCACAACGGGAACGCCCGCAGGCAGTACCACGTTGGCAATGGCCTCGGTGTTGGAGGCGGCGGTGTTATCGGTGGGGATGTAGATCACGTCGCTGGTGTCACAGGCGGCCTGGGCAACGGAGGCGACATCGTTGGTGTCGGTGAAGGAAAAAGGCGTGGCGGTCAGACCCATATCCGTCAAATACTTGGTCATTTCATCCACCTGATACTGGGAGTTGGCCTCAGCGGAGCAGTACAGCAGACCCACGGTCTTGGCCTCAGGGAACAGCTCCTGAATCATGGCGGCCTGCTCGCTCAGAGGCGCCAGGTCGGAGGTGCCGGAGATGTTGCCGCCCACAGTGCCGGTCCAGTTGTCAAGCTCCAGAGCGGTGGCATAGTCGGTGACGGAGGTGCCCAGGATGGGAATCTCACCGGTGGCGGAAGCGGCAGCCTGCAGGGCGGGAGTGGCGTTGGCCATGATCAGATCCACGCCGCTGGAGACAAACGCGTTGACAATGGTGGTGCAGTTGGCAGGTTCGCCGGAGGCGTTCTTCTCCTCGAAGGTAACCTGGTCGCCCAGCGCCTCAGTCAGAGCGTCCTTAAAGCCCTGGGTAGCGGCGTCCAGTGCGTCATGCTGAACCAGCTGGCAGATGCCCACCACATACTGCTTGGCAGCGGCAGCGGTGGTTTCCGCGGCGGCGGTCTCCGCGGCGGAAGTCCCGGCAGGGGCGGTGGTAGCGGTCGGTGCGGTGGAAGAACCGCAGGCGGTCATGCCCAGCAGCATCACGGCTGCCAAAGCAATGGCAAGTAGCTTTTTCATATTCTATTCTCTCCTTTTGTTTTTACCCGGCGCACCTTTGTGCGTGCGCCGAACACTTGATTGTCATACTATACCACCAAACCGCCCGAAATGTCAACAGGAAATTACGGAAATCGGGAAAATTCCTCCATCTTTCCCCTGGGCAAAGAACCGGGGGCGCACCCAGATGGGCACGCCCCCGGAAATGTGGGGACTTATTCGTGGGGATTATGCAGCAGCTCGTGAGCCTTGCCCTTGAAGTAGCCGTTGTAGAACACGTCCATCAGGGGATTCTCGTTGGGCTTCTTGATCGCCATGCTGCCGTCCGCCGCGTACAGGCCGCGGGTGCGGGTCTCCGCCCGGGTGACCTTGGTGCCGTAGATGGGCTGACCGCCGCCCATGACGCAGCCGCCGGGGCAGGCCATGACCTCGATGAAATGATACTGCTTTTCGCCGGACTTGACGGACTGAAGCACTTTGCGGGCATTCGCCAGGCCGGAGGCCACGCAGATCTTCACATCCATGCCGTTGTAGGGAACTGTGAATTCCCGGATGCCCTCGTCGCCCCGGACGCCGCACTCGGCGATGGCGGAGAGGGTAGCGGGGTCGTGGCCCTCGATCAGCCGGCGCAGCACCGCCTCGGTAACGCCGCCGGTGGTGCCGAAGATCACGCCGCCGCCGGAGCCGATGCCGAAGGGCATATCGCAGGATTCCGAGGGAAGGGTCTCAAAGTTAATGCCGTTGGCGTTGATCATCCGGATCAGCTCGGTGGTAGTCAGCACGTAATCCGTGTCCTTCTCGCCCTTGGTATAGCACTCCTTACGGTTTGCCTCCATCTTCTTGGCGGTACAGGGCATGATGGAAACCACCACGGTCTTCTTGCCCTGGGCGTTGGCCTCGTCCCGGTAGTAGTCCTTCAGCACAGCGGAGAACATGCCCTGGGGAGAGCGGCAGGTGGAGACATTGGGCTTAAACTCGGGGAACTCGTTCTCCACGAACTTGACCCAGGCAGGGCAGCAGGAGGTCAGCAGAGGCAGGGTGCCGCCGTTTTGTACCCGATCCAGGAATTCAGCGGATTCCTCCATAATGGTCAGGTCGGCGGAGTAGGAGGTGTCGAACACCTCGTCAAAGCCCATGCGGTGCAGCGCCGCCACGATCTTGCCCATGGCGTTTTCGCCCTTGGGAAGGCCAAAGGCCTCGCCCACCGCCACGCGGACGGCAGGGGCGATCTGTGCCACCACCCGGGTGTTCTTGTCACCCAGAGCCTGCCAGACTTCGGTCATATTGTGGTGGATGGTCAGCGCGCCGGTGGGGCAAACCACCCGGCACTGACCGCAGCTGACGCAGTCGGTCTCAGCCATGTTCCGGTTAAAGGCGGGCGTGACGATGGCGTCGGTGCCGCGGTGGGCAAAGCCCAGCACGCCGATGCCCTGGATCTCCGCGCAGGCCCGGACGCAGCAGCCGCACAGGATGCACTTGTTGGGATCCCGGACGATGGAGGGGGAGGAGAAATCGACAGGCTGAACCTCCCGGTGGTTTTCAAACCGGACATTGTTCACGCCCAGCTGATAGGCCAGCTTCTGGAGCTTGCACTTGCCGTGCTTGTCGCAGGTAGTGCAGTCCCGGCAGTGAGCCGCCAGCAGCAGCTCCACGATGAGCTTACGATTTTTCCGCAGGCGTTCGGTGTGGGTGTAGATCACCATGCCGTCCCGAGGCTCTTCCGAGCAGGAGGCAAAGCAGCGACCCTTGTCGTCCTCCACCATACACAGCCGGCAGGCGCCAAAAATGGACAGCTCCGGCTGATAGCACAATGTGGGAACCTCAATGCCGGCCTTGCGGATGATGGTCAGCAGGTTTTTCTCGTTGGTAAATTCAACTTTTTTACCGTTAATCGTAATCGTACCCATGACAGCCCCTCCTTATGCTTCGACGTAGATGGCATCAAAGGCGCAGTTTTCCTTACAGGTGCCGCATTTGATACACTTGTTGGGATCGATGGTATAGGGCTTTTTCACCACGCCGGAGATGGCGTTGACGGGGCAGTTCCGGGCGCACTTGCTGCAGCCCTTGCAGAAGGCAGGATTGATGACGTAGCGGCGCAGGGCGGTGCAGGCCTTGGCGCGGCACCGCTTGTCCACAATGTGCTCCACATACTCGTCCCGGAAGGCGCTTAAGGTAGACAGCACCGGCAGGGGGGCGGACTTGCCCAGACCGCACAGCGCCATGGTCTGGATCATCTTCGCCAGCTCCTCCAGGGTGTCCAGATCCTCCAGCTTGCCCTGACCGTTTACGATCCGCTCCAGAATCTCCAGCATCCGCTTGGTGCCCTCCCGGCAGGGGGTGCACTTGCCGCAGGATTCCCGCTGGGTAAAGCTCATGAAGAACCGGGCAACCTCCACCATGCAGGTGTCCTCGCCCATGACCACCATGCCGCCGGAGCCGATGATGGCGTTGTACTTCTTCACGGAATCGAAGTCCAGCGGCACGTCCAGATGGGCTTCCGTCAGGCAGCCGCCGGAGGGGCCGCCGATCTGTACGGCTTTGAACTTGGCTCCGTTTTTCAGGCCGCCGCCGATGTCGAAGATAATCTGCCGCAGGGTGGAGCCCATGGGCACCTCGATCAGGCCGGTGTTCTCAATGGCGCCGGTGAGTGAGAAGGTCTTGCAGCCGGGGCTGCCGGGGGTGCCGATGGACTTAAACCAATCTGCGCCCTGCAAGATGATCTTGGGCACGTTGGCGTAGGTTTCCACGTTGTTGAGGACGGTTGGCTTCTCCCACAGACCCTTTTCCACGGTTCTGGGGGGCTTGGTTCTGGGCATACCCCGGTTGCCTTCAATGGAGGCGGTCAAAGCGGAGCCTTCGCCGCAGACGAACGCGCCGGCGCCCCGGTTGATGTGCATATGGAAGGAGAAGTCGGAGCCGAGGATGTTGTCACCCAGCAGTCCACGCTCCTCCAGCTGGCGGATGGCATTGCGCAGCCGGGCAACAGACATGGGGTATTCGGCACGGACGTAGATGTAGCCATTGTCCGCCCGAACGGCGTAGGCCGCGATCATCATGCCCTCGATGAGCTTGAAGGGGTCGCCTTCCATGACGGAGCCGTCCATAAACGCGCCGGGGTCGCCCTCGTCGCCGTTGCAGACCACATAGCGCACGGTTTCCTTCTGCCGGGCCACCTGCTTCCACTTCCGACCGGTGGGGAAGCCGCCGCCGCCACGGCCCCGGAGGCCGGAGCGATCCACTTCGTCAATGACCTCGTCCCGGGTCATGGAGAACATGGCTTTCTTCAGTGCCTCAAAGCCGCCGGAGGCTAAGTATTCGTCCAGGGATTCGGCGTCGAATTTGCCGCAGTTTTCCAGAACGATCCGGGTCTGCTTTGCCATGAAGGGGATCTCGTCGGGCTGGACATAGGCGGTTTCGCCCTTCTTGTAGAGCAAGCGCTCAATGACCTCGTCGCCCAGGACGCTCTTGCGGAAAATATCCTCGCAGTCCTCAGGCTGCACCTTGATGTACTGGATGACCCTGCCGCCCTTCTGAATGCGAACCAGCGGCCCCAGCTCGCAGAAGCCCTGGCAGCCGGTTTTCTTCACACCCACGACCTTCTCGCCGTCGTGACCGCCGCAGGGGGAGAACACCAGCTCCACGCCGGGGGTGTCCTTGACCAGCTTCTCAAAAATTTCATGGATTTTGTTGGAACCGGAGGCGATGCAGCCGGTGCCGGAGCAGACCAGGATCCGGCACGCGTATTGTTCGATTTCCTGCTGCGCCTGAATCCGGGCCTGATTCAAATCTTCACAAGTCTTAATCATTAGCCTTTCCCCCTCAATTCGGCGATCAGCGCCAGCGCCTTCTCCGGTGTCATGGAGGGGTGAACCTGCTCGTTGACCATCATGGTGGGAGCCAAACCGCAGGCGCCCAGGCAGGACACCGTCTCCACCGTGAAGAGCATATCGTCGGTGGTGTGTTTCTTCTTGCTCAGCCCCAGTTCCTTCCACAGCGCCTCCAGCACCGGCGTGGAGTGGCGAACGTGGCAGGCGGTGCCGTCGCAGACCTTAATTACGTATTTTCCCTTGGCCTCAAAGGAGAAGTTCTCGTAAAACGTCGCCACAGAGTAGGCCTTGGCCTCTGTGATCCCGATCTGCTTGGCAACGTAGCTCAGCAGCTCCGCGGGAAGGTAGCGGTACTCCGCCTGAATATCCTGCATAATGGGAATCAGCGATCGCGCATCCCGGACGTAGCGGGAAATGATCTCGTCCGTTTTGCGGTAGTAGGATGCATCCAGCATATTGTTTATACCTCCTTGCGCCCCAAAGGCACGGTTTTGGGGATGGTATCCACCAATGTTCATTATAGCACAAATATACAATTTTTCTATGTACTTTTCTTCCATATTTGTGCATGAATTTTTGTAATTCCCCACAGTGTCGGTATTTTTTTACCGAGAACCGGAGGCTCCGCCAGAAGAAGACACGGCAAAACAAACGGCCCAGATTCCGGCCTTGATGTGCTTTGTCCTTTTCCTGTACAACGATTCTTTGCGGGTGTATACAGCGTATCTGATGTTTTTTGCCTTGGCGCGACCCTTTGCAGCAGCCAGGGAGGCACAATAGAATATGCTTGCGGTGTGTGAGGCAGGCGGTTGAGGCAGCTGATTGGTGGGCATTAAAATGGGAGCTGGGGGAAACCTCAGCTCCTTTCTTTGTGCAGTATTTTCTTCATCAACGCGGACAGGGAACGAAATTCCCTGGTTCGGAAGGAGGCCAGCAAGAAAATCGCGTTATAGGACACGGTACACAGGATGATCTTGGCTGCAACCCCCACCAGCCCCGTCTGTGTAACCAGCGCGCACAGCGCAAAAGAAACACCGCAGCAAACCAGCGTTACCACCAGATAAAACCCACACAGGCGCAGATACGGGCGGTAATTCCCGTCGAAATGATACCGCAGCACCAGATACTGCGTCAGCGGCAGGGTGGTCAGGGCAAGGCTCAGAACGGTGCCGATATACACGCCGTCCACATCCAGCCATTTGACCAGCGCCAGGGAAACCACCAGGTTGACCAGCAGATTCAGCACGTTGATATAGGGCATTTTTCGAATCAGACCCCGGACATCGAAGAAGATGGTGCTGGGGAAATTGATGCCCGTCAGGAAGAAATTCAGCAGCAGCAACAGCAGGGTGGAAGAGCCGAGGATCATATCCGGCCTCCGAATCCAGATGTCCCGAACAAAGGGGGTCAGGACGCACAGCATCCCGGCTGTCAGGAAGCCGTAAACCCAAAAAGCCACGTATTCCAGGTCAAGAAAGGTATAATACTGGCTCTCCTTGTCGGCGGTTGCGGTCAGGTTTCCCACGGCGGGTTCACAATTCCAGAAGAAAAAGCCCAGCAGCTTCTCCACGGTGCCTGTGACCATCACATAGTTTCCGACAATGCCGGTGGTCACAACGCTGACAAACGCGGACGTGATCATGTTGTCCGTAGCCGCTTTGATGGACAGAGAAATCCTGTTCAGCGATGCCGCTTTGATATAATCAAAGATACTTTTCCGTTCCTGCTCGGAGACCTTTTCCTCCCGATACTGGTCCAGATACGGGTAGAGCTTTCCGGCCTCCCGGTGGATCAGAAGGTTCGTCAAAAGCGTTCCCAGGAGCGCAATGACCAGGTACCATGTGAAATTTGCGGTATAGTGCAGAACCAGCGTCTGCGCCAGCGTTGTGACGATCAGAAGGGCATTGGTGATGTTGGTGCGCCGGTATTCCTCCTGACAGACAGAAATCAGCGTTCCCTTGTAAGCATAGCAGTACGACAGCACCGTGCGCAGAAGGTACAGGAAAAAATACCACCGCAAATGGGGGATTGCCGTATCGCTTTTGGTAAGCAAAGGAACCCCCGGCAGCAGAGCCATGCCGATGGCGAACACCGCTACCGCCACGAAGCGGTAGGCCTTTCGGTACAGGTTCAAAAGCGCGGCGATTTTTCGCTCGTCTCCCTCAGCTACGGGCTGATACAGATGCATGGCTATGGCACCGGAGAAGCCCAGCTCCGCCATGGACAGCAGATTCAGGATGCTGCTGAACAATGTGGAGACGCCGGTCAGCGTTTCCCCCAGAGACCGGACAAAGATGCTGCGGGAGACAAAGCCGACGATTGCATAGGCCAGATAGCCTGCGATAGACCAGGCGGCGTTTTTCAGTGTTTTTTCACTGCGGAGTTTTTTGTCCATGGTTCTTCAGTACATTCATCAAAAATCGGTACAGCTTTGGCGAGACGGAGAGCACAGCGTATTGCAGGGAAACCCGGAGGCCCAGATAGTGGTATACTTCCCAAAAGGTTGCCTTGCCTTTCAGTTTGTTCCATTTTTCCCAGAATTCCTTTGTTTCAAAATTCTGGTTGATCCGCAGGGAGGAGCAGGAATGCGCAAGGAAGCTGCTGAGGGCATATACCGTGGCAAACCGGCTCCGCTCTTCGCAGTGGTACTTGTCCCGAAAGAGCTGGGCAATCCACAGCCAGGTATCGATATTATCCGCAACATAGTTCTCCGAGGCAGTATGCAGCAGACTGCCGGATCGCTGCATATAGCAATAGCAAACGGTGTCAATTCGTTCGATTGCGTCCGTGCGCTGAGACAGCTCCGCGCAGACCTTGGTGTCCTCAGCCAGATGCCCGTCGGGAAACCGGCAGTCGGAAAACAGTTCCGCCTTCACAAGTTGATTCCACACAGCGCTGTACCCATAGGCCGCCAGACCAGACAGAAATTCAAAGCCCGTCATTCTCCCTGCCTCGTACCGGATGGTTTCCAGCGGTGACACGGGCGTGCAAATTCTGCCGTCCGAGGCTTCCGCATAGTCGGCTTCCGAGACATAGTAAACGCCGCATTTCACAATGTCGGCCCCCGTCCGGACGGCGGCGTCATACATTGCCGACAGCCAATGCTCCAGAACATAGTCGTCACTGTCGGCAAAGGCTATGTATTGCCCCCTGGCGTGGGACAGGCCCAGGTTTCGGGCGGAGGACACCCCTCTGTTTTTCTGGTGGAACACCCGGATCCTTGGATCCCGAAGCGCAAGCGCGTCACACAATTCCGCGCAAATCTCCCGGCTTCCGTCATCCACCAGAATGAGTTCAAAATCCTGAAACTTCTGGCGGAGAATGCTGTTCACACAGCGCTCCAAATACGCTTCCGTGTTATACACGGGGACAATGACAGTGATCGTGGGATTCATATACTCACTCAATTCTGTTTTTTTGATTTTCTGGCGCTTCGCATCAAATCCAGCTTATTAAAGAAGCAATAGATACCGTGCAGGAACCAGTTGTTGAAATGATAGCTGGCGTACTTGTACATTCTTTCATACTGATAGGATTGATACCACCTGGTTCTCCGGTAGGCGTCCTCTTTGTCCTGATCGAAGATATTGTATAAGAACGCTTTCAGTTCTTCATATTTCTTCTGCGGATAGTCCGGATCGGTGAATTCTTCCTCCATCAGCATTTTCCGGTACAAGCCGTCATCCTGGTCAATCTTCTTGATATATTCGACGCCGTCTTCCAAGGTCGGAAACTTATTCAGATCGATAAACGCGCCGGGATTAAATTCTCTCGCGACATCCGGATTGCCAAAGTAGATTGGTATGGAATATGCGTCAAGGGCATCCTTAATCTTTTCTGTGGTAAAACCTTTTTGGCACATACTTTCCACTGCAATCGTAAATTTGGAAGCCCGGACATACTGCTGCTTTGTAGCATTTTCACCGGTAAATACCGCAGTTTCACCGCCGGGCATATTATTCATGAAGCATCCAATGCTATCCACATGCTTATAGTCTGAAACTGCCTCATAAATCCGTTCACGATTTCCGTCTACTGTGCGATGACCATAGATAAAATTGCAGAAGCGGTTTTTCTGGGCGATGACCTGGTCTGCCTCCTGATCGGTCAGAGGCTTTCTCGAAGTACCTGGCCCGCTGCGCTGATTCTGGCACAGGTACATGGGATAGCGCATATGCCGGTCACCGAAGCAGTATTCATCAAAGTCAATGGCATAATCTGCGCTGTTATAATCAGCGGAATATGGTTCCCCGGTAAACAGGATACGAACGCAGTCATAGCGCGCATATTGGAAGTAATCTGTCAGCGGAGAATAAAACAAATACTCCGGATCTTCAGAAAGTTCAACTTCATACCGTTCCCGCAATATGTTGATAAAAATATTGTCAGCGTCATCAAAGTCGCTCCAAAAACCCAGGAATTTCACTTTTACTTTCTTTTTCATGGGCACCTCTCCATTGTCAGGCAGAGTTTCCTACTTATGTGGAATCTACCGTATTTCCCATTTCAATTCCCGACGTCGGTCTGTTCCCTGCAATAGTCCAGAAACGCTTCATAGTCGTTGAAATGTTTTTTGTTCTGGCGCAGCTTTGCGGAAGAAATCTCATACTAATTCTTGATTGAAAGCTTTAAAAGCTTTCCGAGAATGAATTGTGCCAGAAAAGGCAGATGACGGTTTTGGGCTTTCCGCCCAGCAAGGAAGATAACGCATTCTGGCGCAATTCAGGCCGGAAAGAATTAAAGTTT
>JAQXPK010000109.1 GCA_029100605.1 Bacillota bacterium
CTTAACTCAGCTGCCTGATACTAACTCTTGATTAAAAACTTTCATTCTTTCCGGCCTGAATTGCGCCAGGATGCGTTATCTTCCTTGCTGGGCGGAAAGCCCAGCGGCGTCATCTGCCTTTTCTGGCACAATTCATTCTCGAAAAGCTTTTAAAGCTTTCAATCAAGAATTAGTATGAAGTGAAATTTTCGTGCGTTGTCAAAGGAAGTCGCGCATTGACCGCTATGAATGACCGCGAATCGGATACGCATTGATTCCTACCTGAATTCCATAAAAACGGTTTATAAGAACCGCTTTCATGGAATGACCCGCCTGACGGTGCGTGAATGAGCTGCGAACCGGCTGATTCAGCAGACAATACATGAGCGGTGGTGGAATCGTACCCATTATCATACAATTCGGAACCAGTTCGTCTTATCAACGGTGATCTCTCTATGGCGCGTGACATACTCCATAATCAGCTGGGCAATTTCCGTTGGCTGCTCCCGCACCAGCGGGCATTGCGCATAGAGCGGATACCCTCCGGCACCGCTGGCTCGGTAGTTGTTCAGGCACAGCGTCAGTTCCCGATCCTCCGGCAGCTCCTGCCCCTGATACCGGATGGAGACCACCCGGTCGCCGACTTTCCGGTGAATGTCCGCTGTGACCTCAGCTCCGGAGAGAAAGTCAAAGTTGAAAAACTGGGGAATTGGCTTCAGAAAGTCCTCACTGATTCCGATGTTTCCGGCTTCATCCAAGCGGAAAAAAGCACAGCTCCGCTCCAGCGCCGCTTTCAGTACGGCACGGTTGACCCGGATGGTTTGTAGAGTATTGGGGAATACATAGGTAGCAACGATGTCCCGAATGGTCACGTCCCTGCACAGACCTTTGATTCCGCTATTCAGACTGGTGACGGATAAATCCGCGCCGGAGGCCTCCAGCTGCACCTGATTGAAGAAGTTTGCAATGGGGGAGCCATGCAGCGCCATGTTAAGCTCGCTTTCCGGCGCCAGTTCCCTGTCCAGATGCCCCACGGCGGTGTCCAGGAAGGCCGCGTTCTCCCGTTCCAGGGGTTCCAGATACGCGGCCGCTTCGCTGTCCGCAACGTTCCCTGCCGGGATAAGGCGGGACTGGGCGGTTACCGCTCCGGTATCGGAAACCGAAACCTCCATGCGGAGAAACTGCCGCGCCCGGTCAGGGGGCTGGCAGGTGTAGGTGCCGAAGAGACGGAGGTTTTCCAACGATTGGTGCTGATGCGCGGTGAGCAGCACGTCAAAGTCCAGTTCCCTGCAGATGCGCCAGCCCTGGTTTTCCCCCGTTTGGGAGAGCGCTTCCCCGGTGCGGACATCGTTTTCAAAGCCGCCATGGTAGAGGCACACGGTTACGTCCACCTGTGCTGCCTTCAGCTCCTCCAGCGCCGTCTTCGCCGCGTCGAAAGCATCGGTGACGGTGATGCCGGCCAGATTCTCCGGCTTTTCCCAGATATTTACAAAGGGAGAGGTCATTCCCGTCAGCCCTACCCGAAGGCCGTTCTCCAGGGTCACCACGGCAGTTTTTTCCACCTCTGGGATCCCTTCAACGTTGGCGCAAAGGCACTGGGCGTCCAACTGCCGGAGATAGCGCTGGATTTCCGCTTTTCCATAGTTAAAATCGTGGTTCCCCAGGGTTACAAAATCATACCCCGCCAGATTCATCACCCGGGCAGGGACGCATTCTTCATCCCGATCCGTATGATAGAGCCAGTAGGTGAAGGGGCTGCCCTGAAGCGTGTCGCCGCCGTCCAGAATCAGGGTGTTGCCGTCGTCGGGAAAGGCGGTCATGCAGTTGACCAGCCCCGTAGATGCCGGGGCACCCGTGGCGTAGTCCAGGGCAGAGAAGTAGCCGTGAATGTCACTGGTAAAGCAGATGGTTAGATTGCGATTCATTCGGTTTCCTCCATAGAACAGCCCCGGCGCTTATCCGCGCCGGGGCTTTGCTTCGGTTTTACGCGCCGTGAGCGAGTTTCCTGCGAATCCGGGTGGAGCAGTACTCGATAATCAGCGCCAGGATCATCAGTCCCCAGACGAAGGAACCGACCATTGCCCAGCGGCGGCTGTTCAGGCACTGCACCAGAGACGCGCCAATACCGCCGGCACCCACGATGCCCAAGGTGGTGGCATCCTTCAGGTTGATGTCAAAGCGGTAGATGGTTGTGGAAATAAAGCTGGCGGTGAGCTGGGGCAGAACGCCGTAGCGGATTTTCTCAAAGGCGTTGCAGCCCATGGCATCCAGGCTTTCCAGAATGTGGGTGTCCAAATCTTCAATGGCGGTGATATACATTTTGGAGATCATGCCGATGGAGCACACGGACTGGGTAATGACGCCGCAGGCGGCACCGGGGCCTGTGACCCGAATCCACATTAACGCCCAGACCAGACTGGGAATCGTGCGGATCATCAGGATAATCAGCCGCACCAGGTAGGCTATCGGCTTTGGCATAATATTGCTGGAGGCGAGGAAGGCAAAGGGGATGGCAAGGATAGCGCCGTTCAGAGTGCCCAGCACTGCGATGGCAATGGTTTGCAGCAGCAGATAGGGCACATCGGTTTCTCCCGTGCCGAACATCAGCTTCAGATCAGGGCTGAACACGCCGTGGAGAACGCCCTTGGCGACCTCCGTACCGGTGGCGGTCAGACCGGTGAACCGGATTCCGGAGGACGACCAGCCGATCATCACGGCAATTATCAGCACAATCCCGGTATAGAGCATCCAATGCCGGGGACGGTTGGCGTAGGCTTCCGCAGCGGTGAGCTTGCGGTCAAAGGTCTGTTCAAATTTTTCCAGTTTGCTAGCCATGTCCGTCTCCTTTCAGCTGAGTTTTTTGCGAAGATATTCGCTGAAGAACTCGATGAACGCCACCACCACAAACAGCGACAGCAGCACCATGCCCAGACTGTTGTAGTCCCGCCAGCCGATGCGCTCGTTGATGGTGATGCCCAGGCCGCCTGCACCGACGTAGCCCAGAATGGCGGAGGCACGGATGTTCATTTCAAAGCAGTACAGGCAATGGCTCAGGTACACCGGCAGAATCTGAGGCACGCAGGCCGACCAGAATGCCTGAAATTTGTTGGCACCCAGGGCCTCCATGGCCTCGAAGGGACCCATGTCGATGGTCTCGATGCTCTCATAGAGCATTTTGGACACCACGCCGAAGGTAAACACGGCGATGGCTACGGTGCCGGAGAAGGTGCCCAGGGAGAAGATCAGGGCACACACCAGAGCAATGACCAGCGTCGGCAATGTGCGGATCAGCGCCAGAAGAAAACGGAAGATACTGACCACGATTCCGCTGCGGTTGATATTGCTGGAGGCCAGAATGGCAACGGGCAGGGCAATGGCGCAGCCAATCACCGTGCCCAAAATGGACATTTTGATGGTGTCAAGCAGGGGAGAAATGACCTTGGGGAAGAAGCTCCAGTCCGGCTGGAAAATCTTCTTCATCAAATCCATCATCTTGGAGAATCGGCTGACTATCACGGTCAGGTCGAAGCCGGTCATCTTCACCGCCCAGAAAATGGTTACCACCAGCGCCAGCACAATGAAGGGTGCCCGGCTCCTGCGGCGGCGAACGGTGTGACCGTTGGGCAGCGTTACGGTTTCCGGCTTGAAAATCTTGTCATAGAGCGTCTCTTTGTAGAGAACGGGAGCGTTTTCGTTGTCCATATTATTCTCCGTCTCCCATGGTGGGAGCCTTGGTGCCGTTGTAGACCTCGTCAATCTGCTCCTGGGTGATGGTGCTGGCAGGGCCGTCAAACACAATTTCACCGGCACGGATGCCAATTACCCGGTCGCAGTACTTCAGCGCCAAATCGACGTGGTGAATGTTCAGCAGAATGGAAATATTGTAGTCCCGGTTGATGCGGACGAAGTCCTCCATGACCTGCTTGGCGGTGATGGGGTCGAGGGAGGCCACCGGCTCGTCCGCCAGAATAATCTTGGGATTCTGGTTCAGGGTGCGAGCCAGGGCGACACGCTGCTGCTGACCACCGGAAAGCTGGTCACAGCGGGTATAGGCCTTATCCAAAATGCCTACTTTGTCCAGACTTTCCAGGGCGCGCATCTTCTGCTCCTTGGTAAAAATGCCAAATAGGACGCGCAGGAAATTCATGTCGGGTACATCCGCTGTCAGGACGTTCTTAACGGCAGTACTGCGGGAGACCAGATTGAAGCTCTGGAAAATCATACCCACCTTCCGGCGATACCGGCGCAGTTCCTTGCCCCGCAGGGTACTTACGTCCACGCCGTCCACGGTCAGCTCACCCTTGGTAATGTCGTGCATCCGGTTGATGCAGCGCAGGATGGTGGACTTGCCGGCACCGGACAGGCCGATAATGGCTACAAACTCCCCCTGCTGAATCTGCAGGTTGATGTTCTTCAGTGCCGTGAAGCCGTTTGGATAAGTCTTATACACATTTTTGAATTCTATCATACCGTGACCCTTTTCTATGTGAAATATTGTGAAGCGGTATCCGGGGAAAGGGGGAAAGCGCCCTGAAAATGCAGGGCGCTTTCCTTACAGAGTGAGCCAATCAGGACACAGCGGCCAGAGCGGCGCGGGCACCGTCGTAGTCGGAGTCGGTAGCCACGGCGTAACCGGCGTGGCTGTAAACACTGAAGATTTCCTTGCCCTCATCGGTGTTGATGATGTTGATGAAGCACTGCTGCAGCGCGTCAACCAGCTCGGGAGTGTAGTACTGGCTTTCCTTGGAGATGGCGACGGTATCGTTGTAAATGCCCTCGGTGACACCAATAACATTCAGCTCGTTCCAGATGGAGTCGCTGCGACCCATGCCCTGCTTGCCGGTCTCGTCCTTCTGGTCGGTGGGCAGCGTCCAGCTGGCCTCGTAGTCGTTACGACCATCGGCGTAGCAGACGATAATATCAACCTGCTCGGCGGCGGCATAGGAGAAGGCGGTGCCGTAGCCGGAGTCCAGAGGAACCACGTTGGACAGGTCGGAAATCTTCTTGCCGTCGTAGTTCTCCATCAGCCACATGGTGGGGTAGATGTAGCCGGCAGAGGAAGAGGTCTTCTGAACAGCCCACTTTGCCTTGTCCAGATCCTCCCAGGTGAGCTTCTCACCGGAGTTGACCTTGGCGGCCAGTTCCTTGCCATACTCGGAGGGGGTGGCGTAAATCAGGGAGCGGTAGTAGGTAACCTGAGGGCCATCCTTACGGGTGGCGTTGGCTTCGCCGTTCCAGTCGGCGGGATTCGTGCTGTCGTTGGACAGGCCGTTGCGGGTGGCGGTCAGAATGACGTCCACGTCATCGGAGTACAGGGCGTAGGTGCCGCCGGGCAGCCAGCCCAGGTCGATGGTGCCGGCGGACATGGCCTCGCCGGTGGCATCATAGCTGGTGCCCACGGTGATGTCCACTTCGTCAATGTCGTAGCCCAGGTTTGCCATCTCGGCCTTCACCAGGTCGGGTAGGCCGGCGGTGCCGGCGATGATGACGTCAGCGTCCTTGGAGGGAACAAACTCCAGGGTCAGCTTGTCAAAGTGGGGGCGCTCCGCAGCGGTGGTCTCCACACCCTCGGTCTGTGCCTCGGTGGCGACAGGAGCGGCGGTGGTGGCGACAGGCTCTTCCTTCGCGCCGCAGGCACCCAGGGACAGAACCATGACCAACGCCAGGATCAGTGCCAGTGCTTTCTTCATTTTGAATCTTACCTCCTAAAATCGTTCTTCCCGGTTCTTACCGGGAAAGTCTGGAAATCTCTGGGGAATTCCTCTGCTATACTAACACCATTTTTCGAGAATTACAAGTGGGATTCTCCATATTTCGGCTTATTTTTACAGAACCATGCTCTTTACCTTACCGATGGAAATATACCCGCTCATGACAGCGGCAATATCTGTACCGGCGGGGACGTTTTCACCGCTGGTCAGAGGCGCGCCCCGACCCGTGAGGAGCACCGAGCCGTCCGGCAGCCTCTGTTCGGCGTAGTTTTCACTGTAGAACTGCAGCGGGGCGATGGTTCTGTCCCACAGGATGCCCTTTGACGCGCCGGGCACTGCGGCGGGGAAATTTACGTTCCAAACCTCGCCGGGAGCCTGTCCTTTCGCAATCAGCTCCCGGGCGATGGGGACGAGATGAGCTTCGGCAATATCCAGAGGATTGTTCATGGCATTGGAAAACGCGATGGCGGGAATCCCGTTCATCACCGCCTCCAGGGCAGCGCCCATGGTTCCGGAATAGGCAATGTCATAGCCAGCGTTAAAACCGTCGTTGATTCCGGAAAACACATAATCCGGTTTTTCCTTCAGTATGTACTGCAGGGCAACCTTTACGCAGTCCACCGGCGTTCCACCGACTTGATAGGCCGCCTTTACCGGAACAGGGAACTCTGCCTTTTCCACGCGAAGCTCCGCATGAATGGAGAGCTTCTGGGACATGGCGCTGCACTGGTTTGCGGGAGCCACAACCGTGACCTCACCCAGTTCCGAAGCCTTTCTTGCCAGAAGAGCGATGCCGGGCGCATGGATGGAGTCGTCATTTACAACAAGTATCTTCATATCAATACTTCCTTTTCCCAGTTTCTACAACATCATACCACTTCCGACGTGGTTTCTCAAGTGCGTTTTTGATGGAGCCAAGTGGCAGTACGAGCGTTTTTCGGAAGGACACCGGGTTGCGCAAAAACCTTGATGAATGGTCGCAAAATGGTGTAAAATTGAACAAATGCCCTGGACGAAAGTGTCCGGGGCAACGTTTACATTAGCGGCGGCGGAATGTATCCAGAATCGAAAAGCGGGCGCTGGGGAAGCTGCGGTCGGCGCTGGAGGCGTCTATTTTTTGAGTTGCACCCTCGGGTGCAACTTTTTTTGCTTTCCGGGGCTCAGGTGAAAGGGAGGTTGCTATGGAACGCACAAGTGCGGAAAAGGAACTGCGGCAGAGAATCCGGTCTGGGAAAATCCGGAGGGAGGATGTGACCCGGCGGCTGGCGGAGCTGGCGTTCGGAAAGGCCAATGACTGCGTGCGGCTGGCACTGGAGGATGAACCGGCACTGGACAAGCTGGACTTAAGCCTTCTCAGCGAGGTGAAGCGCAACGATAAGGGGACGGTGGAGATCAAGCTCATCGACCGCTTGCAGGCGCTGGAACAGCTGGCGGCTGCCGCAGAACCGGAACAGTCGGATCTGGAGGAGTTTCTCAGGGCACTGCAGGGCGGCGGGGAGGCATGACGGCTTTTTCACCAAAGCAGCGGATGGTGCTTACCTGGTGGGTACCGGGAAATCCCAATTTCGGGAAGGAGGCCATCGTCTGCGACGGGGCGGTGCGGTCGGGGAAAACCCTGGCTATGGGGCTGAGCTTCTTTTTGTGGGCCCAGACCTGCTTCGACGGGAAGAAGTTCGGCGTCTGCGGCAAGACCATTGCGTCATTGCGGCGGAACGTCCTGTCGGAAATATTGCCAAAGCTGGAGGCGCTGGGGGCGCAGTGGCGGGAAAAACGGTCGGAGAATCTGGTAGTGGTGAAGTTCCGGGGGCATGAAAACCGGTTCTACATCTTCGGCGGGCGGGACGAAAGCTCCGCCAGCCTGATTCAGGGCATCACCTTCGCGGGTGTGCTGCTGGATGAGGTGGCGCTGATGCCCCGCAGCTTCGTGGAGCAGGCCTGCGCCCGGTGCTCCGTCGCCGGAAGCCGACTCTGGTTCAACTGCAATCCTGCCGGGCCAAGTCACTGGTTTTACCGGACGTGGATTTTGGAGGCGGAGAAGCGGAACTGTCTGCGGCTGCACTTTACCATGGAAGACAACCCTTCCCTGACGCCTCAGATCCGGCAGCGGTATGAACGGTTGTACACCGGGGTTTTCTACCGGCGGTTTATTCTGGGACAGTGGGCGCAGGCGGAGGGACGGGTTTATGACTTCTTTTCCTCGGATATGGTGGGAAAAGCACCGGAAAGCTGCGAAAAGTGGTATGTTTCCTGCGACTATGGAACGGTGAATCCCACCTCCATGGGGCTGTGGGGACTGCACGGCGGGGTGTGGTACCGGGTAAAGGAGTTTTACTTCAACTCCCGGGAGGCCATGCGCCAGATGACCGACGCGGAATACGCCGAGGAACTGAAGAAACTGGCAGGGGGACGGAAGATTGCGGCGGTGATCGTCGATCCCTCGGCGGCCAGCTTCATCGAGGTGCTGCGGCGGAAGGGATGGCGGGTGCGCAAGGCGGAAAACGATGTGCTCAGCGGGATCCGGCTGACCTCTGATCTGCTGAAAAGCGGGAAAATTGTCATCTGCGAGGGCTGTGCCGACTGCCTGCGGGAGCTGGACGAATACGTCTGGGATCTGTCCGGGGAAAGTCGGGACCGGGTGCGCAAGGAGCATGACCACGCCATGGACGATATGCGGTATTTCGCGGCGACGGTGCTGGGAGGGCGGCGGGAAGAAATTTCCGCCTGGGCAGTGGAACGGAAACGGTGAGGAGAATTTCGCATTTAACATTCAGCATTTTGCAGGAAGGAAGCGGTTTTGTGAAACGGAAGAAGAAGGAAGGGGGAGGCGTGGCGGCGGTATGCCAGCTCCGCACCGGGAATACCCACCCCTTCGGGGAAATGAAGGGGTTCACGCCCCTGGGCACCGGGGAAGAGCGGATTTACCGGGAAATGCGGGAGGCCATCCCGGTGCTGGACGCCGCCGTGGGGAAAATGGTGCGGCTTTGCGGCGGCTTTGAGGTCAAATGCCGGGAGCCGGAGGCTCAGCGGCGGCTGAACGCCTTTTTGCAGATGATGCCCTGCGGGCGGGGACAGATGGGCATCGAGAGCTTTCTCAGCGGCTATCTGGACAGCCTGCTGACCTATGGACGGGCGGTGGGGGAGATGGTGGTGGCTGGCGGAAAGCTGCGGGCGGTGTGCTGGGGAGATGTGACGGCGCTGGAAGCCCAGGAAGGGGAGAATCCCCTGGAAACAGTGCTGTGGGGCACCGATGAGCATGGACTTCTGCGCCCGCTGCCCTATCAACAGCTGCTGCTGTTCACCACCATGAACCCAGAACCCGCTCATCCCTACGGCGTCAGTCTGTTCCGGGGGATGCCCTTTCTCGCGGACATCCTGCTGAAAATCTACAACACCATCGGCACCAACTGGGAGCGGGCGGGGAACATCCGCTACAGCGTCATCTGCAAGGGGGACGAGAACCTGGATCCGGTGACGGCTCAGGAACGGGGGAAAACCGTGGCTGCCGAATGGAGCCGCGCCATGGAGGACAACAAGAATGGCACAGTGCGGGATTTCGTGGCAGTGGGAGACGTGGAGATCAAGGTCATCGGCGGGGAAGCGCCGATACTGGATTCCGAGGTGCCCGTGCGGCAGATTCTGGAACAACTGGTTGCAAAAACCGGGCTGCCGCCGTTTTTGCTGGGCCTGAGCTGGAGCACCACCGAGCGCATGAGCACCCAGCAGGCGGATCTGCTTACCTCGGAGCTGTGGGCTCTGCGGCGGACGGTGGAGCCGGCGATGCGGAAAATCTGCCAGACCTACCTGGCTCTGGAGGGCCTGGACAACCGGGTGGAGATCGAGTGGGACGACATCAGCCTGCAGGACATTACCCAGGAGGCTCAGGCGGAGTTGTACCGCGCTCAGGCGGCAAAATACCGGGCGGAAGCGGAAAATTCGGAACGGAGGGATGATTGAAATGGAAATCAACAAGGCGGCGGAGGCTGTGAGCAGCGGGGCACCGACTGCGGCACAGCTGGAGGCCATCAACCATCTGGCAAAGGCGCAGCTGACGGCAGAGCAGGTATACGTGTTTTCCCTGCGGCTGTGCGACAACCAGGTGGATCGGGATTTTGAGCGGTTCGACGACGGGGCGCTGCCCGGGCTTGCCAAGCTGTTTCTCGGTAAAACCGGAATCGTGGACCACAAGTGGAGCAGCGACAAGCAGGTGGCGCGAATCTTCGAGACCCAGGTGGTGAAGGAAGCGGGCGCGTCCTACATCAAGGCCTGGGCGTACATCCGCCGGGGCGGAGCCAACGACGAGCTGATTGCCGACATTGAGGCGGGAATTAAGAAGGAGGTGTCCGTGGGCTGCGCCATGGGACGGTCGGTGTGCTCCGTCTGCGGCAGCGAATACGGCACCTGCGGGCACCAGAAGGGAGAGAGCTATGATGGGCAGGTCTGCTGCGCGATTTTGCAGGAGCCCATGGACGCGTTTGAGTTTTCCTTCGTGGCGGTGCCTGCTCAGCGGGAGGCCGGGGTGCTGAAGAGCCTGGGCGGCGGGCAGCCAAAGCTGAAGGAACTGGCGGAGGAATTCGGCGCCCAGGCGGAGTACCGGGCGCTCTGCCAGCAGGCGGAGCTGGGGAAGCGGTACAGCAAGGAGCTGGAGGACAGCATCGTGCGGCTGGGACTGGCGCTGGAGCTGGGCGTAGAAGCGCCGGTACTGCGCAGCATTGCCAAAGCCGCGCCTACGGACGATCTGCTGAAGCTGAAGGCGGCGCTGGAGGAGCGGCTGGCGGAGAGTATGCCGCTTACGACTCAGCTGGGCGGCAAAGCAAAAGCAGAAACGGTGGAGAGCGGGTTCCTAATTTAGGGCAACACCGCTGGGTGGGAACTGCGGGCTTCGGCAGATCTAAAGTCCCAATCGTGCAGTATGAAAAAATGGGAAATACATCCAGTATTCCCGCATTTTTCATACTTTCGCTTGCGTCAAAATCTCTCGCCGAATCTCCTTGCCCCATTATGCGGTATTGCCTTAGGCAGAAATGCAAAATGAAGAAGTCCGCTGCGCGGACAAATTGAAATGCACCTATTTAGCTATTTGCATTTTTCACGTCGGTTTTTCGGCGCAAGCCGGTGACCATATATTTACTTAGGAGGATACGAAAAATGGGTTACGACAATCTGAAACTGGAAAAGGGTATGTACCGCCAGGAGGGCATGAGCTTTACCCAGGTGCTGGAATCCCTCGACCCCAGCGAAAATTACCGGGGCACCGCGCTGGAGGGCACCGATGCCTTTCAGCGGCAGCTGAAGCGCTTCGGCATTCGTGCCAAGGGGGCGGGTTCCTCTCCCGTGGAGAAGTTCTTCCGCACCATGGATTCCGCGGTGCTGTTCCCGGAGTACATCGCCCGCACCGTGCGGCAGGGTATGGAGGAGAACGACATCCTGCCTGCTATCACCGCTACCACCACCGTCATCGACGCCATGGACTACCGCTCCATCTACTCCAACCCCACCGACGCCGACAAGGAGCTGAAGGACGTAGAAGAGGGCACGGCGATTCCCGAGACGGAGGTCAAGACCAAGGAGCATCTGGTGAGCCTGACCAAGCGGGGCAGAATGCTGGTGGCCTCCTACGAGGCAATCCGCTTCCAGAAGCTGGATCTGTTTGGCGTGATGCTGCGCCAGATCGGCGCCCACATCCAGAAGCAGCAGATCGCCGACGCGGTGAACGTGCTGATCTCCGGCGACGGCAACGACAACGCCGCAGTGCAGTACACCGTGGGCACCAGCCCCATTTCCGGAACCAAGGGTACGCTGACCTACGATCAGCTGGTGGAATTCTGGGGGCAGTTTGATCCCTACACCATGAACACCATTCTCTGCTCCACCGCCACCATGACCAAGCTGCTGAAGATTCCCGAGCTGCAGAATCCCCTCACCGGCCTGAATTTCCAGGGCACCGGCAAGCTGGGAACCCCGCTGGGCGCACAGCTGCACCGTACCTCTGCCGTTTCCGACGGCGTGATCATCGGCCTGGACAACCGCTACGCCCTGGAACTGGTGCGGGCGGGAGACGTGCTGGTGGAGTACGATAAGCTCATCGACCGCCAGCTGGAGCGGGCGGCGATTACCTCCATCTCCGGTTTCGGCAAAATCTGCGACGGCGCGGCCTGCGTGCTGAACGTATGACCTTAGCGGAGCAGGTATTTGCCCAGGCGGCGCTGCTGGCAGGGGAACTGGACGAACATCAAACGCAGCTGCTGAAGATGCTCTGCTCCGCCTGCGCCGCCTCCCTTACGGCGCGGCTGCGGGAGGGTCTGACGCCTGAGGACTGCAAGGCGGATTTCATTGCGGCGGCAAGCCTCTTTGCCCTGGCAAATCTGAACGGTGTGGACGAATCAGGTCAGGTTTCGGAATTCCGGGCGGGGGATCTGACCGTCAGGCGGGGGGACGGAACCCAGGACGCGGCGTCCCGATGCCTGCGGCGTCAGGCGGAGCTGATGATCGCGCCCTACATCCGGGACGGCTTTACCTTCCGGGGGATCTGATATGCGGAAAATGGTGGAGAAAATTCTGGCGCAGTACGGTACGGACATGGTGATTACCGGCAGCATGGGGAGCAAAACCGTCCGGGGCTTTTTCCGGGCGGTCAACTCCAAGAGCTGGCAGAGTATGGAAAGCGAGGCAACGCTCCTGGGAGAAATCTCCCGGGGGCAGTACGCCTACATCGGGCCGGCGAGCGCCGGGGTTCAGGAGGGCGACACCCTGACACTGGGGGATAAGACCTATCTGTTCCGGCGGGTGGAGCCGTATTACTACCAGAATCAGCCGGTCTACCAGTGGGGACTGTGCGTGGAGAAGGGTGTGAACGATACTTGGGGATCTCAATCCTAGAGCTGGTGCTCCGGCGTCTGCGGGAAGCCAATTTCACGGCGGACATCGCCTATCCCGGTCAGAAATACCCGCAGATGGACAAAACGGTGGCGGCTGTACACATCGAAAAGGTGGACAGAGCCAATATGACGGTGACGCTGGAAGTGAACGTGATCTGCCCCGCCGCCATGGGGGGCACGACCTGTGAGCTGGAGGCACTGCGGGCTACGGAGGTTCTGCGGTGGTCGGGCGCGGTGTGCGTGCAGAACGGATGTACCTACGATGGCGTTGCCCAGGTTTATGTAGTGGCGGTGCTGGCGACCTTTACCTGCGTGACGGAGGCGGACAAGTGCAGCCTGGGGCCGGGCTTTTTCGCGTATATCAACGGCCTGCTCCAGCCCAACGCCGTCGCCGTTTCCTCGGAGGAGGTGCCCGGGTATCAGGCGGAATACGTCATGGGGGAGTCCGCCCCGGCGGGAATCAGCCAGGGGCAGAAGCTGTGGCACATTCAACTGGAGGAGCTGCTGCCCGCCGGGACTCCGGAGACGGTGGATCCCCCGGCGGCGTTTGAGCTGAAAATCGAGACGGATGTGAAAACCGAGGTGTATTACCACTGCCGGTGGACATCCATCCGGCGGGAGTTCTCCCGGGAGGGACTGCGGAAGATCCGAAAGGGAATTGCCATGCTGCGGGAGGAGAAGCAGGAAAATGGATAAGCTGAGCTACAAAACCTTTGTATGGCCCCAGAACCCAACCGTTTATCAGGAAAAATTTCTGCGGGAACCCCAGTATTACAAGGCGGACGACGGAGAATATTATTTCGGCGGGATGGGAGAAAAGAAGCTGATCATCACCGGCAGCGGGGCGTTTTTCGGGGACGATGCCTTCACGGAGTTCAAAAAGCTGGCAAAGCTCTTCGAGCAGACCACCCCCGGCAATCTGGAGCACCCCATATGGGGTATCCGCTACTGCTACTTTACCGGCCTGGAAATGACCCAGGAGCCGAAGGACAATTATGTCAGCTACACATTCACCTTCACCGGGGCGCTGACCAACGGAGAGGTGCCAAGGTAACCGCACGGAATGGACGAAGCCCTCGCAGACGAGCTGCGAGGGCTTTCGTTTTGCCGTTATTCCAGTTCAAACGCGCCGGTGTAGAGCTGATAGTAGGTGCCCTTCTGGGCAATCAGGTCGTCGTGGGTGCCGCGTTCGATGATGTGGCCATGATCCAGAACCATGATGCAGTCGGAGTTCATGACCGTGCTTAAGCGGTGGGCAATGACGAAGGTGGTTCTGCCCTTCATCAGCGCGTCCATGCCGGCCTGCACCAGGCGCTCCGTCCGGGTGTCGATGGAGGAGGTGGCCTCGTCCAGGATCATCACGGGGGGATCGGCGACCGCCGCCCGGGCAATGGCAATCAGCTGCCGCTGTCCCTGAGACAGGCTGGCGCCGTTGTTTGTCAGCATGGTGTTGTAGCCGTCGGGCAGACGGGTGATAAAATCGTCGGCGTTTGCCAGCTTCGCTGCGTGGATACACTCCTCGTCAGTGGCGTCCAGCTTGCCGTAGCGGATGTTATCCATCACCGTGCCGGTGAACAGATTCACATCCTGCAGCACGATGCCGAGCGAGTGGCGCAGATCCGCCTTTTTGATGTGGTTGATGTTGATGCCGTCATAGCGGATCTTGCCGTCGGCGATGTCGTAGAAGCGGTTGATGAGGTTCGTGATGGTGGTCTTGCCCGCGCCGGTCGCGCCGACGAAGGCCAACTTCTGCCCGGGCTTGGCGTAGAGCGAAATATCATGCAGCACGGGCTTCTCCGGGTCGTAGGCAAAGTCCACGTCAAAGAACCGCACGTCGCCGCAGAGCTTCACGAGCTTTTCGCTTCCGTCCTCCTGCGGGCAGCTCCAGGCCCACGTGCCGGTGCGCGTC
>JAQXPK010000110.1 GCA_029100605.1 Bacillota bacterium
CTTGACGGCTGCGGGCTTCTTGTGTTATCCTGTTCATGAGAAGTCTCCTTTTGCGGTTTGGTGGTTTGTGGTGAATTCACTATACCACATCGAGGATGACTTCTCATCTTTTTTTGGTTCACATCATTTTAGCACATACAACAAAGTAAAATTTCGTTCGATGATTTACTTGATTTTTAACCCTATACAGAGTATAATGTCTTAAGCCATATTAGATGCAAATTGAATTCGGACAGGATTTACGATAAAACGGCAAAGGAACAGAGAAAATGGACAAAAGAAACGAGGACGACGTGATCGATCTGCTGAAGCTGCTGCGCGCCCTGTGGCGCAGGGCCTGGGCCATCGTGCTGGCGGCAGTGATTTTTGGCGGGGCTTTTCTTGCCTATACGGCGCTCTTCATCAAGCCGCTGTACAAGGCCAAGGCTCTGATGTATGTCAACAGCAGCGATATTTCCGTCGGCGGAACCAAAGTCAGCATCAGCCAGGCGGAGCTGTCCGCGGCGAAAAGCCTGGTGGATACCTATATTGTTATCCTGAATACCCGCTCCACCCTCAACGATGTCATTGCCGAATCCGGCGTGTCCTATAGCTATGAGCAGCTTCAGAGCATGATCTCCGCTTCCGCCGTGAATTCCACGGAGGTCTTTGGCATCGAGGTGACCAGCACCGACCCGAAGGAAGCGGAGCTGCTGGCAAATACCATCGCTAAGGTGCTCCCGGAAAAGATTTCCGCCGTGGTGGAGGGAAGCTCCGTGCGGATCGTGGATTACGCGGTCGTACCCGCCCGTAAATCCTCCCCCAGCCTGAGCAAGAACACCATGATGGGCGCGCTGCTGGGCGCTGTGCTGGCCTGCGGCCTGATCGTGGTAGGAGAACTTCTGGACGATCAGATTCACGATTCCGATTATCTGCTGCAAACCTACGACATCCCAGTGCTGGCGGTGATCCCCGATCTGCTTTCCGAAAAGGGCGACAGCTACTATTATTATGAGAGCCGAGATAAGCAGGCGCGAAGGATGGGGAAAACAGGATGAACAAGAAAGACAAGAAAAAGAATCTGCGCGCGCTGACCCCGGAGGAAGTTCAAAAGACCATCGGCTCGGGGCTGAGCTTCGGCGCGGCGGAAGCATATAAGCTGCTGCGAACCAACCTGGATTTCAGTCTGCCGGATGAGAGCGGCTGCAAGGTCATCGGCGTGACCAGCCCCCTGCCGGGGGAAGGCAAGACCACCACCTCCGTCAACATAAGCTACACCATTGCCCAGTCCGGAAAGCAAGTGCTCCTGATAGAAGGGGATCTGCGGCTTCCTGCCATACACAAGTATCTTCCGGTACATACCAAGCCCGGCCTGTCCAATCTGCTGGCGGGAAAGTGCAGCGGCAACGAAGTGCTACAGCGCTCCGGGCTGCTGAAGAATCTCTGGGTGATGAATGCCGGCGACATTCCCCCCAACCCCGCGGAACTGCTGGGCTCCACACAGATGGCGCAGACAATGCAGGCCATGAAAAGCTGCTTCGACGTGATCATTGTGGATCTGCCCCCGGTGACGGTGGTGTCCGACGCGATCATCATATCCAAGCTGACTCAGGGCATGGTCGTGGTGGTTCGGCAGGACTATTGCGACCGCACTGCCGTGAATGAAACGGTTCGCAAGCTGAAATTCGCGGATGCCAAGATCCTTGGCTTCGTGATGACCGGCTCCGATATTCAGAAGAAGCGCTATTCCAACCACTACTACAAAAAGATCGACTGAAGACCCCATGATTGATTTTCACACCCACATCCTGCCCTGCATTGACGACGGCAGCGGGAGCATCGGCGAGAGCCTTTCCCTTCTGCGGCTGGAAGCCCGCCAGGGGGTGGACACCGTGGTGCTGACCCCCCACTTTTACGCCGGACAGGTCAGACCGACCCAGTTCCTGGAAAATCGGCAGCGCGCCTGGCAGCAATTAAAGCCCTACCTTTGGCCGGAGCTGCCCAGACTGTATCTGGGCGCGGAGGTGCAGTACTTTGAGGGTATCTGCGACGCGGCGGAGCTTCCCCGGCTGCGGATTGAGGGGACGGAGCTGCTGCTTCTGGAAATGCCCTTCTCCCTCTGGTCGAACCGGGTGGTGCGGGATGTGCTGGAATTGCAGGGGCGGCGGGACATTCAGGTGGTTCTGGCGCATATTGAGCGGTATCTGTCCATGCAGCCGAAAGGCGTCTGGCAGGAACTGCGGGAACAGGGCGTCTGGATGCAGGCAAATGTCTCCTTCTTCCGCGATTGGAAAACCCGCCGCCGCGCCATGGGGATGCTGTCCAGGGGGCAGCTTCAGTTCCTTGGCTCCGACTGCCACAATACAAAAAACCGCCGCCCGAATTGGGATGACCTGCCGGAAAAAGCTTGGGCAATGGCTCAGTCCGCAGAGGCCTGCTGTGCGCTGACAGAGGCGCCGGCGTGTTTTGGTAAATCCTGTTTGTAAATTCCGTCAGACCGCTCCGAAGGAAGCGGCCTGAGAGAATCAAAATCACAAAAAGCGAGGTATTCATTATGAAAGCACTGTGTAAGGTTATCACCGTTGTCCTGGCTGTTTTGATGCTGGCGATTCCCGTGAGCGCCGCGAATTTTACGCCCAGCGTGGAGCAGAAAGGCGCTCCCGAGATTGTAACGACCAAGAAAGCCGACGGCACCGCCATCGTGGCTGTGATCGAGGATCCGGACGGTCAGGACGTCCACGACGTGACCCCCGCGGAGATCGTCGTGACCCCCGTGGCGGATTCCAAGAAGGCGTCCAAGGCAGTTCGGAAGGAATTGGAGGAAGCCTATGAGTCCGTCAGCAAGGCCAAGTCCCTGGACGAAGTGGTTCCCGATCTGGACAAGGCGCTGGAGGAGCACAAGGACGCCATGAAGGAAGCCCTGGGCGGCAAGCTGGATAAGAAGGTTGCCGATATGAAGGTTTCCGACCTGGTGGTTCGGGATCTTGTGAACGTATCTCTGACCGAGACCGCCGCCAACAAGCTGAAGCAGACCGGAAATTCCGTGAAGCTGATGTTCAAAATGGATATGAAGCCCGACGACTTTTTGATGGTCATGCGCTATGTGGATGGCGAGTGGGTTGTCATGGAGGCCGAGAAGGTGGAAATTCTGGAGGACGGCAGTGTGACGGTGCAGTTTGACGAGGAAGTAGGCACCATTGCCTTTGTGGTTCAGAAGTCCGAGGAAATCAAGAAGTAAGCATGGCACCGAATCGCAAACATACAGCCCTGACGCTGTGCTCCCTGCTCTGCGCAGCGGCGCTGCTGCTGTCCGCCTGCGGGAAGAAAGCCGCGCCGGAAACCGTGGCGACGACTGTGCCCCCGGAAACAACGGTGGTCACAGCACCGGAAACCACGGCTGCCCCCACGCTGTCGGAGGGTCAGGTGGAATACAAGGGCAAGGTATACAATCCCCGGGAGGGAATTCAAACCCTGCTGCTCATGGGTCTGGACAAATATGAGCGTCCGGAGGACGCCATCGGCTATACCAACAAGCTGCAATCCGATTTTCTGCTGCTGCTCGTCATTGACGAGAACGCCAAGACAGTGGATCTGCTCCATCTGAACCGGGACACCATGACCCAAATCCGGCGTCTGGGCATCGGCGGCGACGCCGCCGGCACCTTTACCGGTCAGCTGGCTCTGGCTCACACCTACGGCAGCGGCGGTTCCGACAGCTGCCTGAATGCGGTGAAGGCTGTGTCCACCCTGCTGGACGGCGTGAAGATCGACCACTACATGACCCTGACCATGGATGCGGTGGGCATCATCAACGACCTGGTGGGCGGCGTTCCTGTGACGGTGCTGGACGACTTTACCGCTCTGGATCCATCTCTGGAGCAGGGCAAGGAAGTGACCCTCCAGGGCGACCAGACGCTGCTCTATGTCCGTACCCGCCTGGGGCTGGAGGACAGCAGCAATCTGCGCCGGATGGAGCGTCAGCGCCAATACCTGACCGCCCTGTATGACAAGCTCATGGCGTGCAGCCGGGCGGATGATGGTTTTCTGGCAAGGACGCTGCTGAAGGTATCCGGCAGCATGGTGTCCGACTGCACCGTGAACCAGCTGGAAGCCCTTGGTACGCTTCTGGAAGAATGCACGGTGAATCCCATCCGGTATCTGGAGGGCGAAGCCGTCCAGGGTGAGGAATACATCGAGTTCTATGTGAACGAGGATTCCTTGCAGGATACGGTCATGGATCTGTTTTATCGGGAGGCGTAAGCGCGCTTCCTCTTCCTCGGAGAGCGGCATCAGGATATGATGCCGCTCTCTGCAAAAAGAGAGAAGGGAAACGGAATATGTATCAAAAGAATGTGCAAGGCTGGATGAAACACTGGGATTTCCTGCTGCTGGATGTCCTGTGCCTTCATCTGGCCTTCTTGGCTGCCTGGATAACCAGAAACGGGTCGGTCTGGCCCTACCGCAGCGACAGCTATCGCGACCTCGCCGTTGTGCTGACGCTGGTGGATCTTGTGGCTCTGGTCATGGGGCAGGCCATGAAAAACGTTCTGCGGCGGGGCTATTACCGGGAATTTGCCCAGACGGTGAAGCACGTCGTTCTGGTAGAGCTGCTGACCATTTTTTACCTGTTCGCCGCGAAACGGAGCGGCGACTATTCCCGAATGGTGTTGGTGTGCTTTACCATCTATTACTGCGTCCTTTCCTACGGCGTGCGGCTGGGATGGAAGCGTTTTCTTTCGGCTCGTCCAAAGAAGGCGGACACGGCGCTGTATTTTATCAGCACATCCGACCGTGTGGACGAGCTGGTTGCCCGCTACAAAAAGGAAACGATGTCCCGTTATCTGCTGACCGGCGTCTGCCTGCTGGATATGGATCAGACTGGCGAGCAGGTGCTGGGAATTCCCATCACCGCGAACCGCGAGACGGTTCTGCAGGTTCTTTGCCGGGAATGGGTGGACGAAGTCGTCGTATCCATACCAAGGGATCAGAAATATCCGGCGGAGCTGATCGACGAGCTGGCGGATATGGGCATTGTCGTTCATATTGAGATGGAGCAGGCAACCCATCTCGGTGCCAAAATGCAGGAAATTGAAAAAATCGCCGACCGCATGGTGCTCACCGTAGGCATGAGCATGGCAACGCCCGTGCAAATTTTCCTGAAGCGAGCCATGGACATCCTGGGCGGCCTTGTGGGCTGTATCCTTACACTGATTCTGACCATCTTTATCGGGCCGCTGATCTACATCAAGTCACCCGGCCCCATTTTCTTCACCCAGACCCGGGTGGGCAAAAACGGCAAACCCTTCAAAATGTACAAATTCCGCAGTATGTACCTGGACGCGGAGGAGCGAAAGGCGGAGCTGATGTCGGCGAACCGGCTGGGCAGCGGCGGGTTGATGTTCAAGCTGGACTACGACCCCCGGATCATCGGCTGCGAGAAGCGCCCGGACGGCACCATTAAAAAAGGCATCGGCAATTTCATCCGAGATTGGAGCCTGGACGAGTTTCCCCAATTCTGGAATGTTCTGAAGGGCGATCTGTCCCTGGTCGGCACCCGACCGCCGACAGTGGACGAATGGGAACGCTATGATCTGCACCACCGGGCGCGGCTGGCTGCAAAGCCCGGCATCACCGGTATGTGGCAGGTCAGCGGTCGCAGCAAGATCACCGATTTTGAAAAGGTAGTGGAGCTGGACAAAACCTACATCCGAAATTGGAGCCTGGGTCTGGACATCAAGATCATTCTCCAGACCATCGGTGCCGTTCTGAAACGGGAAGGCTCTATGTGACCCCGCAACAACAAAGGAAACAGGCTCCCCTTCCCGGCGGCTGAACCGGATAGGGAGCTTTTCTCTGCCTCGGGGAGCCACAAAGTCACCGTATTTATACGGTATAATATTCATTCCCGTAGCTCTGAAGCATTGCATATTTCTTTTCAATATTTGAATATGCACCTCTATATATACAGTTTAGGAATATATATACAATCTATGACGGATTACGATGGGTCAATTTGTCACTTCTCCTAATTGCATTTGTATAATATTCGCGTTATAATTCATCCATCCAATTCAGAAAACACTGTTGCAAGAAAAGGAGACCTGAATATGAAAAAGACGATTGCATTGCTTCTGACTGCGGTCATGCTGCTTGGCCTGCTGGCCGGCTGTGGAAGCGCCAAATCCGAGACCAAGACCCTGGTGGTTGCCACCTCCCCCGACTTTGCCCCCATGGAGTTCGTTTCCTCCGATGAGAACGCCAAGGGCAACGACAAGTACGTCGGCTTCGACATGACCCTGGCGGCTTACCTGGCTGAGGGCATGGGCATGGAACTGGAGATCAAGCCCATGAGCTTCGACGCCTGCCAGACTGCTGTGGAAATGGGCAGCGTGGACATGGCAATCTCTGGCTTCTCCTGGACCGAGGAGCGGGCTGAGAACTTCAACCTTTCCGATTACTATCACGCCGGCGACAACGAGGATGAGCAGATCATCATCACGCTGGCGGGCAACGAGGGCAAGTACGACACCGCCGAGAAGCTGGCGGGTCAGAAGGTCGGAGCCCAGATCGCTTCCCTGCAGGAATCTCTGACCAAGGAGCAGCTGCCTGATTCCACCCTGGTTACTGTAGCTGACCTGACCACCGCCATCATGCAGCTGAGAAACGGTGACTTCGTGGCTCTGGCTGTCGCCAAGGGCAACGGAAGCGCCATCATCGCCAGCAACCCCGACATCATTGAGTCCGGCTTCAGCTTTGAAGTGGATGAGAAGTACACCGGCAACGTCGTCATGATGAAGAAGGGCGCCGATGATCTCACCGCCAAGGTCAACGAACTGCTTGCCAAGGCCGAGAGCGAAGGCAAGTACGGCCCCTGGTACGAGGAGGCCAAGGCCACTGCCGGTATCGAGGTGTCCTACGACGATCAGGGCAATGCGGCTTCCTGATTAACAGAAACAGCACTTGAGCTTCAGGACCGGCGGGCGGTACGCCCGCCGGTCCTGACTGGTCGGAAAGGAATCTTCTTATGAGCTTCACAACCACGGTTTCCAACGTTGCAAAAATACTGAGCAAGTACTGGCAGGTCTTCCTGATCGACGGTCTGTCCCGCACCCTGCTGCTGACCATCATCGCCGTGTCCTTCGGCGTGGTTCTGGGCGCGCTGGTGGCGCTGATGAAAATGTCCCGCTTCCGGATCCTCCGGTTTCTCTTCACGGTGTACATCGAGGTCATTCGCGGCACGCCCATTCTGCTGCAGCTCTATATTTTCTATTTCGTCATACCCCAGATGCTGCCCTTCCTGAAATTAAGCCCCTTTATGTGGGTCGCCATTGCCCTGTGCATCAACTCCTCCGCCTATGTTTCCGAGGTCATCCGCTCCGGCATTCAGGCGGTGGATAAGGGGCAGACCGAGGCAGCCAGAAGCCTTGGCATGAACGCGAACCAAACCATGTGGAAGATTGTCATGCCCCAGGCGATCAAGAACATTCTTCCCGCCCTGGGCAATGAGTTCATCGCCATTCTGAAGGAAACCTCCCTGGCCTCCACCTTCTTCGTCGGAGACCTGATGAGTAAGTATCTGGAAGTCAAGGGCGCAACCTATCTGGGCTTTGAGTGCCTGCTGATCGTGGGCTGCATCTATCTGTGCCTGACCTATCCGCTGAGCAAGCTGGTGGGCTACTTTGAAAAGAAGATGTCCACGGATTCCGTGTACGCCAAGCGCAAGCGGAAGCACAAGGCCGCGGTGTAAGGCCGGGAGGAAACGCGTTATGGAAATGATTAAAACCGTAGATTTGCATAAGAGCTTCGGCTCCCTGAATGTCCTCACCGGCGTCAACCAGAGCGTGGAAAAGGGCGAGGTGGTGTCCATCATCGGCCCCTCCGGCGGCGGCAAGAGCACCTTTCTGCGCTGTCTGAACCTGCTGGAAAAGCCGGAAAGCGGCAAGATCTATTTTGAGGGCACCGAGATCACCGGCAACCTCACCAAAGAGGAGAAAAAGGCCATCCACGAGGGCAAAATGCCCAAACCCGCGAAGGTGGACATTGACCTTCACCGGCAGAAAATGGGCATGGTGTTCCAGCATTTCAACGTCTTCCCCCACCTGAGCGTCAGCCGGAACATCACCACCGCTCCGGTCATGCTCAAGGGCAAGACCCAGGCCGAAGCGGACGAGATGGCGAAGGAGCTGCTCAATCGTGTGGGACTGCTGGATAAATACGACGAAATGCCCGGCAATCTGTCCGGCGGACAGAAGCAGCGTCTTGCCATCGTCCGGGCACTTGCCATGGAGCCGGACGTGATGCTGTTTGACGAGCCTACCTCCGCCCTGGATCCGGAGATGGTGGGCGAGGTGCTGGACGTGATCAAGGGTCTGGTGAGCACCGGCATGACCAGCGTGATCGTCACCCATGAGATGCGGTTCGCCCGGGAGGTATCGGATCGGGTGCTGTTCATGGCGGAGGGCAACATTCTGGAGCAGGGCACGCCGGAGCAGATTTTCGGCAGCCCCACCCATCCCCGGCTCAAGGATTTTCTGGCAAAGGTGCTGTAAACCATGGAAAAAGAAAAACTGTATCAGCTGGTCGCGGAAAAAGCGCCGGTCTTTCTGGATCTCAGCGACCGGATTTGGGGCTATGCCGAGTTGTCCATGCTGGAATATCAGTCCACGGAGGACTATATCCGGGTGCTGGAAGCGGAGGGGTTCCAGGTGGAGCGGTCGCTGTGCGGCATTCCCACCGCCTTTTCCGGCAGTTTCGGCTCCGGTCGTCCCCGCATTGGCATTCTGGGAGAATACGACGCTCTGTCCGGATTGTCACAGGCAGCGGGTGTCGCCGAAAAGCAGCCCCTGTGTGAGGGCGGCTGCGGGCAGGGCTGCGGGCACAATCTGCTGGGCGCCGCCAGCCTGGGCGCGGCAATCGCACTGAAGAACGCCATCGCCGCCGGGGAGCTTCACGGCACGGTAATCTTCTACGGCTGCCCCGGTGAGGAGGGGTGCGCCGGCAAGACCTTTATGGCGCGGGACGGTCTGTTCCGGGATTTAGACGCCGCCCTCACCTGGCACCCCGGTGACACCAATGAGGTGACCACAGGCTTCAACGCCGCCTGCCTCCAGGTGGTCTACAGCTTCCAGGGCACCGCTGCCCACGCCGCCGGGAATCCCTACGACGGTCGTTCCGCCCTGGACGCCGCCGAGCTGATGAACGTAGGCGTTCAGTTTCTCCGGGAGCATATGGAGCCCAAGTGCTCCATTCACTATTCCATTGTGGATGCCGGCGGGGTGTCGCCCAACGTGGTGCAGCCCAACGCCCGGCTGATCTACATGGTTCGGGCGGAAACTGTCCGCAAGGCCAAGGCGCTGCTGGAGCGGGTGAACAACATTGCCCGGGGCGCCGCCCTCATGACGGATACCCAGGTCTCCTGGCATCAGCTGGACGGTACCTCCGACACGCTGTCCAATTCCGTGCTGGAGCAGGTGCTCTATGACAACCTCTGCCAGGCGCCCCAGCCGGAATACACCCCGGAGGAGCTTTCTTTTGCCGCCGCGCTGCGAAAAACCTACGCCCATTCCGGTCTGCCCGCCGCCAATGTAGACACCAATCCCACCCTTCGCAAGCGGGTTGCGGAGCTGTCCCAGGGCGGCAGCAAGGACATCAACGACTTCGTGGTGCCCTATTATCCCGCAAACCCCTTCAGCCCCGGCTCCACCGACGTGGGGGATGTGAGCTGGCTGACCCCCACCGCCCAGTTTAACACCGCCACCTGGCCTTCCCAGGTTCCGGGGCACTCCTGGCAGGTGGTTTCCATGGGGAAAAGCGGCATTGCCCACAAGGGCGCGGTTTACGCTGCCCAGGTGTTGGCAGGGGCGGCAGCGGATCTGATGGAGAAGCCGGCGCTTTTGCAGGCCGCCCGGGCGGAGTTCAGCGAGGCCGCCGCCGCAGGCTACGAATGCCCCATCGGCCCCGAGGTCGTGGCAGGCCCCCAGGTTTGAGCCCGTCCCTTTCGCCGGAGTGACACCGGAAAAATACCGGCACACTCAGCGGGTGGCGTTGGCAGCGCATCCTTGCTTCTTCAGGAGAATAAAGGGAATATCTGCGCATGATGTCACCCGGAATTTGCGTAAGGATTGCCCGGCGGGAGGCCTAGTCTCCCGCCGGGCTTGTCTGTCTTCCAACCGGCATGGCGTTTCTGCAGATTATGCCTCTGCCTTCCGAATCCGCGGACAAAGCAGGCCGACTGTCCGCCAGAATAAGACTCTGCGTGCATGATCCCTTTTAATCCACGCTCCCAGAAAGGGGAGCGTAGACTGTTCTTGTAAAGAATGATGATGAACTCAACGAGGCAGTAGGTGTCACGAATAACCTTCGGAGCCTTGCTGCACACGTTGAGTCTGTTTAGGCAGTGTAGCACAGAAGGCTAAAGAAGTCATACTAATTCTTGATTGAAAGCTTTAAAAGCTTTCCGAG
>JAQXPK010000111.1 GCA_029100605.1 Bacillota bacterium
CTTTAATTCTTTCCGGCCTGAATTGCGCCAGAATGCGTTATCTTCCTTGCTGGGCGGAAAGCCCAGCGGCGTCATCTGCCTTTTCTGGCACAATTCATTCTCGGAAAGCTTTTAAAGCTTTCAATCAAGAATTAGTATTAAAGCTTTCAACCAGGTTTTAGTATAAGGCAACACCGCACAATGGGAGCTACGGACTTCGGCGGCTCTCTTGTCCCATTATGTGGTGCTGCCTAGATTGACCTTGAATAGCGCCTACCCACCGCCGCGGCTGGAAAACCAGCTGCGGCGGCTTTCCGTCCAGTGTGCCACGCAAAAATCCCCAGCCGGCAACGGCTGGGGATTTTGTAGGCTCGAGAATTACTCGTCGATCTCGGTGACGACGCCGGAACCAACGGTACGGCCGCCTTCACGGATAGCGAACCGAAGACCCTTCTCAATAGCGATGGGGGTGATCAGCTCAACGCTCATGACCACGTTATCGCCAGGCATGCACATCTCGGTGCCCTCGGGCAGGGTGATGATGCCGGTCACGTCGGTGGTACGGAAGTAGAACTGAGGACGATAGTTGTTGAAGAAGGGGGTGTGACGACCGCCCTCGTCCTTGGACAGGACGTAAACCTGACCCTTGAACTTGGTGTGGGGATGGATGGAGCCGGGCTTGCACAGAACCTGGCCTCTCTCGATGTTCTTCTTGTCGATACCACGCAGCAGAGCGCCGATGTTGTCGCCGGCTTCGGCGTAGTCCAGCAGCTTGTGGAACATCTCGATGTCGGTCACGACGGTGGACAGCTTGTCCTCGCGCAGACCCACGATCTCGACAGGCTCGTTCTTCTTGACCATGCCGCGCTCCACACGACCGGTTGCAACGGTGCCACGGCCGGAGATGGTGAACACGTCCTCAACGGGCATCAGGAAGGGCAGGTTGTCGTTACGCTCGGGGGTGGGGATATAGGTGTCGACAGCGTCCATCAGTTCCTTGATGCAGGCATACTCAGGAGCGTTGGGATCCTTGGACTCGGAAACCAGAGCGTTCAGAGCAGAACCCTTGATGATGGGCACATCGTCGCCGGGGAACTCGTACTCGTTCAGGGTCTCGCGGACTTCCATCTCGACCAGCTCCAGCAGCTCCTCGTCGTCCACCTGATCGCACTTGTTCAGGAACACAACGATATAGGGCACGCCGACCTGACGAGCCAGCAGCAGGTGCTCACGAGTCTGAGCCATGGGGCCGTCGGTAGCAGCGATAACCAGGATGGCGCCGTCCATCTGAGCAGCACCGGTGATCATGTTCTTGATATAGTCGGCGTGACCCGGGCAGTCAACGTGAGCGTAGTGCCGGTTGTCGGTCTCGTACTCAACGTGAGCGGTGTTGATCGTGATACCACGTGCCTTCTCTTCGGGAGCCTTATCGATGGAAGCGTAGTCCTCGAACTCGGCCTGGCCCTTCATAGCCAGATACTTGGTGATAGCGGCGGTCAGAGTGGTCTTGCCGTGGTCAACATGGCCGATGGTGCCGATGTTAACATGGGGCTTGGTTCTTTCAAACTTCTGCTTTGCCATTTGAAATATTCCTCCTGTTACTGTTGTAAAAATAAATACGTTTTCATTTCAGTTTGTGCCTCTCCGCACAGCACTTACATCATACTACACAAATGCGGGAAACACAAGTAAAATTTTTGCGAATCCGCCGGGAAATTAGTCCTTCGCCCGGGATTTGATGATCTCGTCGGTCTTGGACTTGGGCAGCTCGGCGTTGTGGCTGGGCTCCATGGAGTAGTTGCCGCGGCCCTGGGTCTTGCTGCGCAGATCGGTGGCGTAGCCAAACATCTCCGCCAGAGGCACGTTGGCGTCGATCTGGACGGAACCGGTCCGGGTGATCTGACCCAGAATGTTGCCCCGGCGGGCGGTGATGTCGCCGATGACGGTGCCCATGTATTCATCGGGCACGTTGACGGACACCTTCATGATGGGCTCCAGAATCACGGGGTTGGCCTTCTTGCAGGCTTCCTTGAATGCCATGGAACCGGCGATCTTAAAGGCCATTTCGGAGGAGTCCACCTCGTGATAAGAGCCGTCGTACAGGGTGACCTTTACGTCAACGACAGGGTAGCCAGCCAGAACGCCAGCCTCCATCGCGCCCTGAATACCGGCGTCGACAGCGGGGATATACTCCTTGGGAATGGCGCCGCCCACAACGGCGTTGATGAACTCGTAACCCTTGCCGGGCTCGTTGGGCTCCACATGAATCTTAACGTGACCGTACTGGCCTTTACCGCCGGACTGGCGGGCGTACTTGGTCTCCTGATCCACAGCCTTGCGGATGGTCTCCTTGTAGGAAACCTGGGGTGCGCCTACGTTGGCCTCCACCTTGAATTCCCGCAGCAGACGGTCAACAATGATCTCCAGGTGCAGCTCGCCCATGCCGGCGATGATGGTCTGCCCGGTTTCCTTGTTGGTGTAGGTCCGGAAGGTGGGGTCTTCTTCAGCCAGCTTGCTCAGGGCGATGCCCATCTTTTCCTGACCGGCCTTGGTCTTGGGCTCGATAGC
>JAQXPK010000112.1 GCA_029100605.1 Bacillota bacterium
TACCACGACATCAGCCTTGCCCAGCAGGCCAGAGGCACGGAAATGAGCAAAAAGGCCAGCCTCGTCAACCGGCTGAAGGCAGCCAGCTCCATTCTGATTCCCCTGATTCTGTCCTCCATGGACAGAATCGAGACGATTTCCAACGCCATGGAGTTACGGGGCTTCGGCAAGGAGAAAAAACGCACCTGGTATTCCGCCCGTCCCTTCTCCAGGGCAGACATCGCCAGCATGGTTGTGTGCCTGCTGCTGGTTGTCCTGTCGTTTCTGCTGACCTATCTCAATGGCGGACGGTATTTTAATCCCTTCCACTAAAAAGCAAATAAGCGGCGGGTTTACCCGCCGCTTTCTTTATAGCATCACAGACAGAAGGGTCACGATAATCACAATGCTGATCACGATTGAGATGGAATTTAAGGCGCTGGACAGTCCCACGTCTCCCTTCATTTCCCCGGTGAAGCCCGGGACTGCGGAGCCGATGGGGCTGAACACCAGAATCACCAGCGCCTGACGGATGGCAAGGTCAAAGGGAAGCAGATGATAAAACGTCAGCGCCAGAACCGCCGCCAGAGCGTAGCGGATGGACAGCAGCTTGACGATTCGCCCAAGCTGTGACCGGTCGCCTCCCAGCTTAAAGCCCACGCCGATCATCAGCATCGCCATAAAGGCGTTGGCATCGGCGATCATCCGGGCGCAGGATACCACCGCTCCCGGCACCGGTATTTTCGTCAAGTTCAGGATAACCATGATCAGATAGCACACGAAGGGCACGGATCTTGCCAGGGAGGATACGATCCGTTTCACGGAAAACCGCCCGCCGTCTTTCACCATGGAGGCTACGCTGAAGGCTCCGCCCAGACAGATGACGGCGTTGCCCACATCAAACAGGCTGCAAGTGATCACGCCTACCGGCCCCAGAAAACTCTGGGCGAAGGGCAGCGTGAAACAGCCGATATTGTAACCGGACAGGTTCAAGACGGCAAAGGCTCGGTATTCCCGGCTCTTTTTCAGCCCGGTCAGGTATCCAAGCGCCATGTAGGCAAGGCCTCCGCCCAGCCCCAACAGTGCCAGAGTCAGCAGGGATACGTCAATTTCCAGACTCGCGAAATTGCAGACAATGGCGGCGGATAGGGTGATCCGGATGGTGATTTTCGACAGCAGGGTAAAATCCGATTCCTGGAAGAAGCCGATCCGTTTCAGGGCATAGCCCAGGATAATGACGGCGACAAAGCTGCCGGCGCGTACCAAAATATCGAGCATGACTGCCTCCTGAACTGTTTTTTCCATGATACACGATGAAACGAAAAATGTAAACGCAAATTTACAATTTCCTATCGAAATTTGAAGCGTACTGTGATATACTAACAGCAATTCTTATTAGGGGATGATCGATATGACTAAGGAACAGATTTTGGCGGAGGCCGCTTCCCTTCAGGAGGACATCAAAGCCCACCGCCAGTGGCTTCACCGCCATGCGGAAACCGGCTTTGACCTGACGGAAACCAAGCCCTACGTCAAAAAGGAACTGGAAAAAATGGGATATACCGTCTCGGAATGCGGAAAAGCAGGGCTGATTACCACCGTGGGCAAGCCCGGCGGAAAGGTCTTTCTGCTGCGAGCGGACATGGACGCCCTGCCCATTGCCGAGGAAGCGGAGGTGGACTTTGCCTGCACCAACGGCAAGATGCACGCCTGCGGTCACGATATGCACACCGCCATGCTTCTGGGGGCGGCAAAGCTGCTGAAAACCCATGAATCGGAGCTGGGCGGACTGGTAAAGCTCATGTTCCAGCCCTCGGAGGAAACCTTTGAAGGCGGAAAGGACATGATTGCCGCCGGCGCGCTGGAGAATCCCAGACCGGATGCTGCCATGATGATTCATGTGGCTGCCGGAATGCCTCTGCCTGCGGGCACCGTGGTAATCTCCGCCCCCGGCGTCAGCGCCCCGGCCGCTGACTATTTCACCATCAAGGTGCAGGGCAAGGGCTGTCACGGTTCCGCGCCCCAGAACGGTATTGACCCGCTGACAGCCGCTGCCCATATTCTCATCGCCCTGCAGGAAATCCACGCTCGGGAGCTGTCTGCTTCTGACGAGGCGGTGCTCACCGTGGGCACCTTCCACGCTGGGGAAGTGGGCAACGTGATTCCAGACACCGTGACCATGGGCGGCACCATCCGCACTTACGATGAAAAGACCCGGGCATTCCTGAAGGAACGGATGACCGCCATTTCCCAGGGAATTGCCGCCGCCTTCCGGGCGACTGCGGAAGTGACCTTCGGCTCCGGCTGTCCCACGCTGGTCAACGACAAGGCGCTTTCCGACAAGGTTACTGGGTACCTGAAAGAGCTGCTCGGCCCCCACGGTGCCTTTACCACCGCAGAGCTCAGCGGCGGCAAGCCCTCCCGGGGCGGCGGTTCGGAGGATTTTGCCTACGTCAGCCAGGAGGTGCCTTCTTTGATGCTGGCACTGGCGGCAGGCGAGCCTGCCAAGGGCTATGCCTATCCCCAGCACCACCCCAAGGTTAAGTTTGACGAAAGCGTCCTGTCCACCGGTGCGGCGGTCTTTGCCTACTGCGCTATGGAGTATCTTCAAGAATGAAAGTATGAGGTAACTGTTTGCTGAATCAGAATCAACTGGGAATTGTGTCCTGACCGGGAGGTTGGCACAATTCCGCAACCTCCCAAAAGATTTTCAAATACTTTTAGGAGGTAATTTCCCATGAATCGGGAAAACAAGCGAATACAATACGAAAAAGGCTATTACAAAACCCATCCCTGTGATGACAGCTTTACCTGCAAAAACTGCGGCTATCCCGTCGTCCCCACGGGTGCGGGCAGTGACCACCGAAACCACTGTCCCAACTGCCTGTGCTCCCTGCATCTGGACATAGAGCCGGGTGACCGGGAAGCGGATTGGGGAGGACTGATGGAACCGGTGGCAGTGTGGGTGCGGAAAAACGGCGAGTGGGCCGTTATCCACCGCTGCCGTATTTGCGGTGCCTTCAGCTCAAACCGGGTGGCGGCGGATGACAACCCCATTAAACTGATCTCCATCGCCATGAAGCCTATTGGGAATCCCCCCTTCCCTATTGAGCGGATGACAGAGATCACCGCAAAACTGGAATAGCCCTAGGGCAATACCGCATAATGGGGCAAGGAGATTCGGCGAGAGATTTTGACACAAGCGAAAGTATGAAAAATTGGGGAATACTGGATGTATTTTCCATTTTTCATACTGCACGATTGGGGCTTTCGATCCGCCGAAGCCCGCTGTTCCCATTGTGCGGTGTTGCCATAGAAATGGCAACTGCGCCGGAATCCATCCGATTCCGGCGCGGTTTTTATTCTTCTCTGCGTAAAATCCGGTAAACCAGGTCCATGTCCATTCCCTCCCGGACGGCCTGCGCCAGCGTGTCATATTGCCTTTGCCGATAGGCGTCGGCGTCGCAGCTGTGCAGGTTGGAAAAAGAAATTCCCTTCCTTTGGCAAACCACCCGTAGTACGGCATCCGCAATGTCGGGAGCGTCAAATATGCCGTGGATATAGCTGCCGTAGACATTTCCCTGCCCGACCACAGGCGGATGAAGTTCCCGGCTGCGACCCATATGGATTTCGTAGCCCGTATACCGCAGACCGTTCAGCCCGCCCAGCAGTCCCGGAACCTTTTGAAACACACCGGAGGTCTGCGTCTGCACCTTTTCTCCCCGGAACACAGTTTCCACGGGCAGCAGCCCCATCCCGGCAAGCTCCGTGACCCCGGCGGCCTCCACCTGATCCGGGTCGGAGATACTGCGTCCCAGCATCTGATACCCGCCGCAGATGCCGAACACCGGCGTACCGGCAGCCGCTGCCTTGCATACGGCGGCTTCCAGCCCGCTTTGCCGCAGCCATTGCAGATCGGCTATGGTGCTTTTGGTTCCGGGCAGGAATATCAGGTCGGGATCCCCCAGCTCCGACAGGCGTTCCACAAATCGAACTGACACATTTTCATACCGTTCAAAGGGAGCAAAGTCCGTGAAATTGGAGATTCTCGGCAGGCGGATCACCGCGATGTCCAGGAGCTTGCGTTCCGGGCAGGCGGAGAACCGCTGGGTGAGGCTGTCCTCGTCGTCAATGTCCACATGAATATAGGGCACTACCCCGGCCACCGGTACGCCGCAGAGTGCTTCCAGGGTCTTCAGCCCCGGTTTCAGAATCGCCCGGTCGCCCCGGAATTTGTTGACAACGGTGCCCTTGATTCTCGCCCGCTCCTCCGGTTCCAGTAGGGCGACGGTGCCATACAGCTGGGCAAATACTCCGCCCCGATCAATGTCGCCAACCAGCAGCACCGGCGCGTCCACCAGCTTGGCAAGACCCATGTTTACGATGTCGTCCTGCCTGAGGTTGATTTCCGCCGGACTTCCCGCGCCCTCAATGACCAAAATGTCATACTCTGCGTCCAGGCTATGGTAGGCATCCAGCACTGCCGGGAGCAGCTCCCGCTTCCGGCGGTAGTATTCCATGGCCTTCATATTGCCCAGAACCTGCCCGTTTACAATCACCTGACTGCCTACGTCTGTGGTGGGCTTCAACAGGATCGGATTCATCCGCACGTCCGGCGCAATCCCTGCCGCCTCCGCCTGCACCACCTGCGCCCGACCCATCTCCCCGCCGGAGGCGGTGATAAAGGAGTTCAGCGCCATATTCTGACTTTTGAAGGGCGCAACGCGATAACCGTCCTGCCGGAAGATCCGGCACAGGCCGGCGCACAGCAGGCTTTTGCCCACGTTGGACATGGTGCCCTGGATCATAATATTCTTAGCCATGGCTGTATTCCTCCAATACGCGCCGGATTCCGCCCATTAGCGCCTCATTTTCCTCCCGCCGCCGGACGGCGATCCGATACCACCCGGGGGCAAGGCCATGGTAGTTATCACAGTTCCGAATGGCGATCTTTTGCCGCCGCAGAGCGGTGTCCAGTCCCTCCGGCCCCTGAAACAGCAGGTAGTTTACCTTGGATGGGCAGACCCACAGTCCCAACGCTTCCAACTGTGCCCGGAGCCACGCCCGCTCTTTTTGAATCAAGGCACGGGTCTGTTCCAGAAACGCCGTTTCCTTCAGCGCCGCCTCCCCTGCCACCTGAGCCGGGGTAGAAACATTCCAGGGCGGAACGGATTTTGCCATTCTCGCCAGCAGCGTCTCATCGGCAGTCAGGCAGTAGCCCAGCCGCAGCCCCGCCATGCCGTAGCTTTTGGTAAATGCCTTGAGAAGAAAGACGTGGGGATTCTCCGCCAGCTGTGCCTTGAGGCTCTCCTTCCCGTCGGATAAGTCCGCGAAGCACTCGTCCACAAAGAGGCGAATGCTGCGCTTTCCACAAAGCTTTACAATTTCCCCTAGCAAATCCAGGGGGATGGTCTGGCCGGTGGGGTTGTTGGGATTGCACAGGAACACAGCCTCCGGCTTTTCCTGTTCCAGAAACGTCAGGAACCCTTCATCCAGGACGAATTCCCTGTCCCGGGAGAGGAAATAACGGGAAACATGGCACCCCAACCGCTCCAAGGCAATGGCGTATTCCGAAAAGGTGGGGGCAAGCTCCACCGCTCGTTTCGCGCCGATAGCGGCACAGTAGGAATAGATCAGCTCCGCCGCACCGTTTCCGCAGAGAATCCAGTTTTCCGGAACCTGCTCAAAGGCTGCAATGGCGCTTACCAGTCTCCGGCAATAGGGATCCGGGTAGCGATGAAGCTGGTTAAGACTCTCCTCTACCGCCGCAAGCACCCCGGGGGGCGTGCCCAGAGGGTTGGTGTTGGCGGAACAATCCAGGAGGATTTCCTCACCGTAGACGTCCCCGCCGTGGGGATTGTTTGTTTGGTACAGCATTTCCCTTCACCTACCAAAGAAACCACAGGAGTTTCCCACCCGCGCACAGCGCCAAAGCGAGCAAGGCGGTAACGTACAGAAGCCGACAAGCCATGGGAATGTCCTCCGGCGTGATCTCCCGTTTGGCATCGCCGATATACTGCTTTTTGTGAAGAACACCGTGGTACCAGGCGTCCCCACCCAGCCGCAGACCCATCAGCCCCGCGCAGACCGATTCCGTCTGGGCGGAGTTTGGGCTGGCGTGGTTGTACCGATCCCGCTTGAAGATTCGCCAGCCGCTTTTGCCGTCCATGCCCAGAACTGTCCCGGCAAGCAGCATTAAAAGCGCCGAACACCGAGAGGGTAGAAAATTAAACAGATCATCCATTTTGGCGCTGACAAGGCCGATGTTCCGGTAGGGCAGCTCCACATAGCCCAGCATGGAGTCCATGGTGTTTACCGCTTTATAGAGAAAGCCAAGAGGCGCGCCACCCAGGGCAAGATAGAAAAGCGGTGCGATTACACCGTCGGAGGTGTTTTCCGCCACGGTCTCCACCGCTGCCCGGGAAACTCCAGCCCCATCCAGGTGAACCACGTCCCGTCCGACGATCATGCAGACCGCCTGCCGGGAACGAGCCAAATCCCCGGTTTTCACAGCGGCATATACCTTCATGCTCTCGTCTTTTAAGGATTTTGTTGCCAAAATCTGGGCGCACATGACGCTTTCCACAGCCAATCCCAGCCAGGGGCTGACACGGCGGCAAACCGTAAGCAGCGCCCAGGGAATGGCGGTGGAAAGTCCGGCAACCAGTGTCCACAGAACGCCCCCGGCGACCCGCTCCCCCCAGACCGTTTTCGGAAACAGCCTCCGCAGAAGCCGCTCCAGAAAGCTGATTTCTTTCCCGATCAACGCCACCGGGTGGGGAATGCCGTGGGGATCCCCCACCAGCAGATCCAGCCCGAAGCCCATAATGAGCGCCGCTAACGACCACATTCGCCCATCCCTCCCTGCATGGTAAATAGGTAAATGGGATTCTGTCCGGTCATCAGGCTGTAGGCGCCTGCTTTCCGTGCCTTTGCCACAGTGAGGCACACCACATCCGTCTCCCGGAAGGGAAATTGCTGCAAACACCGGGTCAGCTCCCCCACGGATTCCAGCGCAATGGCGGTGGCCACGATCCGGACGTTGGGATTTTTCTCCAGCAGAAGGCCGATGATGCCCCGCAGGTTCCCGCCCGCGCCGCCGATAAAGGCGTGGGTGGGAGCCGGTAATTCCCGGCAGGCCTCCGGCGCGGTGCCCGGCACAATGGTTACGTTTTCTGCCTGGAATTTGTCCCGGTTCTTCTCCAGCAGCGCCAGAGCCGTCTCCCTGCGCTCTATGGCGTAGATCTGTCCTTCCGATGCCGCCAGAGCCATTTCCATGGTCACGCTGCCGCTGCCCGCGCCAACGTCCCAGACAACTGCGTCCGCTGTCAATCGGAGTTTGGACAGGCACAGGCAGCGCACCTCGCTTTTGGTCATGGGAACGCTCTCCGCCCGGAGAAACGTGTCGTCCGGGAGCCCCTGGGTCACCGTGACTTTGGCGCTCGGATTCTCAATCAAAGCGGCGCAGAGACTGGGAAATCGGTTTGAGGACAAGCTCTCAGCAGTTCCGGTCACGATTTTTTCCTCCGGATACCCCAGATTCTGGCCTACGGAGACCGTGACGTGTCCAAGACCGCCCTTCACCAATTTTTGGCAAAGTATACCCATGCCGTTTTCCCCTCCGGTCAGAACAAAGACACGGCGGTGCCTGCTTACGTCGGCGCAGAGATTTCGCTGCCGTCCGTGGGCGCTGACACACACCACGTTCTCATAGGAAGTGCCCAGCTTTGCGCAGAGATAGACAAGGGAGCTGATTCCCGGAAGGGTGCGAACCTTGCAGTCTGACAGCATAGGCAGCAGCTTTTTCGTGCCGCTGAAAAAGCCCACGTCCCCGGACATCACCACCGCAAACCGGCGGTATTCCCGGTGAGAATGGATGTATTCCGCGATGGCCTCCGGGGCAATAGCCTCCACCACCGGCTGCCCGGGAAGCGCGGCGCTTTCCAGCATCCGCTTCGCGCCGATGACACAGTCCGCATGGCGGATGGCCTCCTCTGCCGCCGATGTCAGAAAAGCCCGGCTTCCGGGGCCTATGCCCACAATGCTGATTTCCGGCTTCCAGGTGAACCCAAACCGGCTGCACAGGCAGCTCACAACCCCGGAGAAGTCCAATCCCGCGATCTGGGGCGGTCGCCCGATGACGACAGCCGTTGCCCCCACTTCCCTTGCGGCGGAGATTTTTTCTTCAAAGCCTCCGGCAGAGCCGGACTGCTTTGTGACCAGATACGCCGCCGCCACGGAGCGGAGCATGGCAGCGTTCATTTCCCGGGAAAAGGGTCCCTGCATCGCCAGAATGTGAGACGGCGGAAGCCCTGCTTCCCGGCACAGCCGCAGAGAATCCTCCATGGGCAGCACCCGGGCGAACACCCGCCCGGCAAAATCCGTCACAGAGGAAAACTTGGCAAGTTCCTTGCTCCCGGTGGTCAGCAGGATATTCCCTGTCACCTGATTCAGATAGGCAACCGCCGCCGGAATGTCGGGAACGAACACAGCGTCCGCCGCCTTGTCGTCGTCGCTGCGCAGCAGCCGGAGATATTCCGTACCCGTTTCCGCGCAGGCCTGACAGATGTTCTGGGTGACCGCGCTGGCGTAGGGATGGGTAGCGTCCACCACCAGGTCAAAACGTTCCTTTCGGAAAAGGGCTGCCATGTCCTCCCGGGTCATCCGTTTGGCGGAGATCATAAGATTGTCCCCGGGCTTCAGCAGGGTTTCCCCATACTCCGTGGCTACACAAGCGGTAACGGAAGTAGGCTGCGACCTCAGGAACTCCACCAGCTCCCGCCCCTCCGTAGTACCGGCAAAGACGCACAGCTTACACATCCCGATACCCCCTGGGTGTGACCAGGTTTCCGGCGATTTCTTTGGCTGCGGCGTTGCCGATGAACACGGTGCAGAACATATCCACGTCCAGGTCTTGCATCTGAGCCAGCGTGCAAAGGCGGCGATCCTGCCCCTCCCGGCCTATGTTTCTCACAACGGCGCAAAGCCGCTCACCGGGCAGCACCCGGCGGAGAATGACGCAGGCTCGACGCAGATGATCCGGCCTACCGTGGCTGGCGGGATTGTACAGGACGATGGAAAGATCCGCCTCCGCAGCGGCAGTCAGGCGTTTTTCGATGGTTTCCCAGGGAGTCAGCCGGTCGCTGAGGCTGATGACGGCAAAATCATGGGTCAGGGGCGCGCCCAGCAGAGCGCCGCCGCTGCAGGCCGCCGTCAGACCGGGGACGATTTCCACCTCCGGCGTCCGTTTCTCTCCCCGCAGCTCCAGAACCAGCGCCGCCATGCCGTAAATGCCGCTGTCCCCGGAGCAAACCAGGCTCACGGTTTTGCCCTGCTCCGCCGCCTCCAGTGCCATCCGGCAGCGCTGGGCTTCCCGGGTCATGGGGGTTGTCAAAAACGTCTTGTCCGGATACCACTGCTTCACCAGCTCCACATAGACGTGGTAGCCGATAATCAGATCGCTCCTGGACAATATCTTCCCAGCTCGAATGGTCATGTCATCATAATCCCCGGGACCAATGCCCACTACATACAGTTTCCCCAAAACGTACCTCCCAATGTTCTGCCGCCACGGCGATGGTTACGCCGTCACAGGCTGTTTTCTCCACAAGCAATGTTTGTGCGCCCAGCATTGCCGCACGCTGGCAGACGTTGTCCACCCCGGTGACGCTCTGAACAAATTCCGAGGGAGGAAACGCGCCCTGCACGGCTCGCAATTCCTCCGGGGTATAAAACGTCACGTCCCAACCATGCTTCTGACAAAAAGCCAGAAGCCCAGGTTCGCTTTGCTTTCGGTCGATGGACGCGGCGCATTTGACCGCGTGAACGTCCAGATCGTGTTCCGACAGAACCGTTTCCACTGCCGTTTCCACATTCTCTGCCCGGATGCCCTTTCGGCATCCGATGCCAATATGCAGTACCTTTGGAATCAGGCGAAGGGTTTTTGAGAAGGGTTCTTTCCTGCGAAAGGTGATGTAGATCCCCAAATCACCGCGGCTGCCCTGCACAACGCCGCTGGGCAACGGCGTAGCAATGGGAAAGTCGCTTTTCAGCGGTACGTCCCCTTCCAGAATGGCGGCGGAAACTGCCTTTGCCGTTTGTAGATCGCTGATCCAATACCCTTCGGAAGCCGCCCAGGCATCCACGGAAAACCGCTGGTTGATGTCCGTTGCGGTGGTAATCACAGCCGTTGCCCCCAGAGCCCGGGCCAGCTTCCCCGCCAAAGCATTGGCGCCGCCGATGTGACCGGAGAGCAGTGGAATGACGAACCGACCCAGCTCGTCAATGCAGACAACCGCCGGATCTGTCCGCTTATCCCGGACAAAGGGGGCGATTTCCCGGACGGCAATGCCGCAGGAGCCGATAAAAATCAGCGCCTCGGCTGATGAAAAGCACGCCCCATAAAAAGGCCGGGATGGCTTTGGCAGAACGCCGATCCCATCTCCTTCCAGACGCTGCGGGGCATTGATTTCGGCATCGGGCAGCACTTCTGTTACGCGCTTCGCCGTTTCCAGTCCCCGCCGACTGTAGGCGAAGATCACGGCCTTCACTGTGTTGCCTCCCGGAATGCCGTTGTAAAGGCGGGGTCATAGAGCTTGGAGCGCTGATATTCCCTGCCCAGGCAGTCTCCCACCACGATCAAAGCCGTCTTGCTCAAGTGATTCTCCGTCGCCGTCTTATGGAGGGATGCAACGGTGCAGCGGAAGCGCTTCTCGTCGGGCCAGGTGGCCTTGTACACAATGGCGGCGGGGGTATCCTCCGGATAGCCCCCGGCGAGCAGCTCTCTCTGAAGCTGCTCCGTTAGAGAGGTGCTGAGAAACAGCACCATCGTCGCCCGATGGGCGGCAAGAGAGCGGATGGATTCCCGCTCCGGAACCGGCGTTCTGCCGGCGGCGCGGGTGATAATGACCGTCTGGCTCACCTCCGGCAGGGTATATTCCGCTTTCAACGCCGCCGCCGCGCCGCAGAAGGCGCTTACCCCCGGGCAGACATCGTAGGCGATTCCCAGGGCCTCCAGCGCGTCAAACTGCTCCCGAACCGCGCCGTAGATGCTGGAATCCCCGGTGTGTAGACGAACGGTGGTTTTTCCCGCCGCCTCCGCCGCCTGCATAACGGCAACGACCTCCTCCAGCGTCATTTTTGCGCTGTCGTAAATGGCACAGCCTGGTTTACAATCCGCCAGCAGCGCCGGATTCACCAGCGACCCGGCGTAGATCACCACATCCGCCTCTCGCAGCAGCCGGGCGCCCCGCACCGTAATCAGATCTACCGCGCCGCTTCCCGCGCCTACAAAGTGCACCATGTTGATTCCTCCTTAATTCTCCCCAGCAGCTTCTCCGCATTTGGGGTCTGCCCCAAAACACCGTATTCCTTGGAAAACACCACTGCGCCGGTCTGCAACGTCTCGCCGCCCCGGCAATGCAGATGAAAACCGATCCTCTGGATCAGCCCGGCTAGGGTCTTGTCCCAGCAGCCGCCCTCCCGGATGACGCGAAGGGCATCGTCACAGGCCACGCAGTTGAGAATTTCTTCCATGCTTCCGGCAGCCAACCCGGCCGAACCGGCGTGAGCCGCCAGAATTTCCATACGGCAGTCGCCGTACTTGGAGTGGGTATTCATCATGCCCCCCGCAATCTTGACCAGCTTCCCGACGTGTCCGATGAGCAGCGCCCCCCGGAAGCCCAGTTCCTTGCAGATGTCCAGGGCATCGCCGATAAAGTTGGAGCACTGCACCGCAATGGCAGGATCAATCCCCAAACTGTCCCGGACGAAGTCGGAGCCATAGTTGCCCGGGGTGAGCAGCACATACTCGCAGGTTTCCCGGCGCTGCCGCAGCTCCACCCGGATGGTATCCACAAGGGCTTTTTCACTCATGGGTTCCACGATTCCCGTGGTGCCCAGAATGGATATGCCGCCCTGAATGCCCAGACGTGGATTGAAGGTCTGCTTTGCCAGCGTTTCCCCCTCCGGGGCGGAAACAATCACCGAAAGGCCCCCGTGGTAATCCGTCAGTGCCATCACCTGGAACACATTATCCCGGATCATCTTACGGGGGACAGAGTTGATGGCTGCCGCTCCAACGGGCTGATCCAGCCCCGGCTTTGTCACCCGGCCAATGCCCGCCCCGCCGTCAATCGTGACGCCGGGGGTGCTGGAATACCGAACCTCAGCAAAAATCAGCGTTCCGTTGGTCACGTCCGGGTCGTCACCGCTGTCCTTCTGAACGGCGCAGATAACCCGCGTATCCTCCATGTGGATTTCCCGGATCTCCAGATTCAGCTCCATCCCCTTGGGGGTTTGAAGCTGAATTTGCTCCATTTTCCGTCCCGTAAGCAGCATCCAGGCCGCCGCCTTGGCTGCCGCGGCGGCGCAGGAGCCGGTGGTATAACCGAGACGCAGCGTTTTTCCGTCCTTTTGAATGTAGCTGTCCATGGTATTACCGCGCGATCTGGTACAGCAGGGCGTTGCAGATGGCAGCAGCCACATTGCTGCCGCCCTTGCGTCCCCGGGCCACAATGCAGGGCACTGGGTCGCCGAGAATCAGCTCCTTGCTCTCCACCACGTTGACAAATCCCACCGGAACGCCGATGACCAGCGCCGGGTGGAGCTTTTCCTCCCCCATCAGCTCGTGAATCGAAACCAGAGCGGTGGGCGCGTTGCCGATGGCGAACAGGCAGGGCTTATCCAGCTTCGCCGCCCGTTCCATGGATACCATGGCTCGGGTCACGCCCCGCTGTTTGGCCTCGGCGGCAACATCCGGGTCTGCCATGAAGCAGTGGACGTGTCCGCCCAGCCTGCCCAGGATGGTTTTATTGATGCCCGCTTTTGCCATCTGGGTATCTGTGACAATGTCACAGCCGCTTTTCAGAGCTTCGATTCCTTTCTCCACCGCATGGTCGGAAAACACCAGATTCTCCACATAGGAGAAATCCGCTGTGGTGTGAATGACCCGCTTGATCACCGGCTCCTGCACCGGATCCAAAACGGTGTCCCCCAGCAGTTCGGTGATGATTTCAAAGCTCCGCCTTTCAATGTCCGCAGGTTTGACGGTTTCCAGCATGACGCATTCTCTCCTTTCGGCACGCATCGTAGAAATTCCGGGCGAAATCCGGATTGGCATAGAAATGAAAGTGGGGAAACCCGGCATAGAGGCAGGAGGTGGCGACGGCGCATTTCCACTGTTTTCCGCTGGCCTTTTCGGCGGTAAAGCCGCTTCCCGGCTGAGTACAGTCCCAGCGGTGAAATTCATGTCCGGCAATGGATTGCCCTGCCTTGCACAGCAGATTGTCCTCACGGGCGGTGAGTGTGACATAGCCAAACCTGGTCAGCTTCCCGTTGTCATAGCAGTCCCCGGGCAGAAAGCCTACCATAGGTTTGCCGGCGATGGACTGGGTCAGATACATAAATCCGCCGCACTCGGCGATGCAGGGAAGGCCATCTGCCAGCGCATTCCCAACGGAGCGGCGCATGGACAGGTTGCCGGAAAGCTGGTCTGTGTACAGCTCCGGGTATCCGCCCCCCAGGTACAGCCCATCCAGGTTATCCGGCAGCGCCGAATCCTCCAGAGGACTGAATTCTACGATTTCCGCCCCCATCTCCCGGAGGGCCTCCAGATTGTCTCCATAGTAGAAGCAGAACGCCCTGTCCTGGGCTACGCCGATGCGTACCGGCTCCTGCCGGGGAAAAAGCACCTCCCGGCAGGTGATGGGCTCCGCAGCTTCCGCAAGTGCCAGAATGCCTGCCAGATCCAGACTTTTTTCCGCCTGGGCCGCTAGAGAAGCCATGATCTGCTTCCAATTTTCCACCTCCTGGGCGGTAATCAGTCCCAAATGGCGGCTGCCCAGGGTACATTCCGGCAGATTTGGCAGAAAACCCAGAGGACGTATGCGGTCGCCAAACCGCTGCCGAATGGCCTTTGCCAGACCGGGATAGGTCATGGGACTGCACCGGTTCAGAATGACGCCCCGGATCCGGTTGCCCGGGTACAGGTCGAGAAACCCCTGAATCACTGCCAGAACAGACAGCGCGGCACCGGCAGCGCTGACCACCAGCACAACCGGGCTGACCGTCACCACCGCCGTCTCATAGGTGCTGGCTCGGGGGGAATCCAGGGTCAAGCCGTCATAGTAACCCATGACCCCCTCCAATACGCTGACGTCGCATCCCACGGCGTTTCTGGCAAGCAGATACCGCAAAGTGTTGTCCGAGAAGAAATAGCCGTCTAAATTCGCGCTCTTCGCGCCGATGATCCGGCTGTGGAACATGGGATCGATGTAATCCGGGCCGCATTTGAAGGCTCCGACCCTCATTCCCCGGTTCACCATCGCCTGCAGCACGGCACAGGTGACGGAGGTCTTTCCACAGCCGCTGTTGGTTCCCGCAATCACAATTCTGGGAACAGGTGCTTTCATGGCAGCGTCTCCCCTTTCCAAACGGGAATCCCCTGTTGCTTTGCCAGGATGAGCAGTTGAGCGTTCCGCCGGTTCAGGCTGCCCGCAGGGGCTCCCGCGTCGATCACTTGGCGGCAACTGCGCAAAATTGATGCCGCCGCGTCATACGCCTCTTGCGTCATTTCCGAAAACGCCGGGACGGTGATCACATGGTCGCTCAGCCCCCGGGCAATCTGGGTGTCCACATCGTTTTCAAACAGAATCCCGGCGGCGAAGGGAATCTGTCTTTTTTGCAGCTGCCGAAAAAACGGCGCGCCGTACCCGGCTCCCGCCACAACGAACACCTCCGGCGTTCCCTTGGGCTTCGCCAGCTCCACGCTGCCGAACAGCAGATTATAGGCTCCTGCCTCCATGTCGTAAAGCCTCTCGATGACGTGTTCCCGGACAATCTGTTCCGGCGGGCCGAAAGCGTCGATGGTCTCCCCCTTCACGCACAGCAGGAAGTCCGAGACCTTCATGGCAAGGTCGATCTCGTGGAGGGACAGAATCACCGTGGTTCCCTGCTGTCGTGCCATGCTCCGCAGAATGTCCAGCAGCTCGATTTTGTAGCGAATATCCAAATACGCCGTGGGCTCGTCCAGGACGATGACCTCCGGCTCCTGGCAGATGGCTCGAGCCAGCAGAATCCGCTGCCGCTGGCCGTCGGACAGGGTGGAAAATTCCCGGTTCGCCAGTTCCAAGGCGTGCACCCGCTCCATGGCTTCCCGGACAATGCGCTTATCCTCCGGTGTCAGATGCCCCATTCGGTTGGTGTAAGGGTAGCGTCCGGCGGCAACGACCTCGGCACAGGTCATCAGCTCCGGGCGGACGCGATCCGTCAGCATCACCGCAACGGACTTGGCCATTTCCCTGGCAGGCCAGTGAGAAAGTTCCTGCCCGCCGACGGTGACAGTCCCCCGCAGGGCAGCCATCTGCCGGGTGATGGATTTTAAGATGGTGGATTTGCCCGCACCATTCGGACCGATCAGGGTCAGAATCTTCCCTTTTTCCAGGGACAGGCAGATGTCATGGATCAAAACCTGCCCGTGATAGCCAACCGCCAGATGGTCGGTTTCAAAAAACGCGCCCATATCATTCCTCCTGTCTGCGCCGCTTGATCATCATGTAGATCACCACCGGCGCTCCGAAGGCCGAGGTCACGGTGCTGATTGCCAGCTCCGTGGGGGCAAGTGCCGTCCGGGCGATTAAATCGCAGAAGATACAGAACACGCTGCCGCAGAGGAACGTTGCCGGAATGACGAGAGCCGGGCGGGCGGTTTTCATCACCGACCGGGTAATGTGGGGCACGGCGATGCCCACAAAGGAAATCGGCCCTGCCAGTGCGGTGACACAGGCGGAAAGAAGGCTGCTCAGCAAAATCAACAGCACCCGGAAGGGGCGGATGGCAATGCCCAGGCTCCGGGCATAGCCCTCCCCCAGGGCATAGGCGCCGATGGGTTTGCTCAACAGCCAAGCTCCAATCAGGCAGGGAACGCACAGGCAGACGGCAGCTTTCACACTCTCCCAATCCGCGCCGGAGAAGCTGCCCATTGACCAGCCAGTGAGATTCGCGATGTCCTGTTCGTCCGCAAAGGTGACGCAGAAATCCGTCACCGCGCTGCAGATATAGCCGACCATAATGCCGATCACCAGCAGCATGGACATATTCTTCACCCGCTGCGCCAGCAGCAGCACCACGCCGGTGATGAGCAGGGAGCCGAGAAACGCGGCGGAAATGAGCACGCCGGAGCCTGCCTGACGCAGATGCTCCGCCAGGAAAATCACCGTGATGCCAACCACCATTTTCGCTCCGGAGGAGATACCCAGCACAAAAGGCCCCGCGATGGGGTTGCGAAAAAAGGTCTGGAGCAGAAAACCGGAAACGGATAGCGCACCTCCCAGCACTGCCGCCAGCAGAACCCGGGGCAGCCGGATCCGGAACAGAATTGTCCCCGCTGTGGAGCCGTCAATCTGCCCATGTACCGCGGCATTCCATAGCATCCGGAAAATATCTCCCGCAGGAATGGAAACCGAGCCGGTGTTTACGTTCAGTACCAGCCCCCACAGCAGCAGCGCCGTCAGAAGGATCACGACAACCGTGAACCTAGCCAGGCCGCCAATGGTAATTTCACTGTTCTGCTTCATGCTATCCGTTCCTCTTCATTTCAGCCGGTACAGATAGGTCAGCTCCAGACTGTCCGGGTCTGTGGTGGTAAAGACCGCCCGAAATTCCTTGGTCATCTGTCCGATCTGCAAAGTTTGCTGATACATATTCTGGCTTGTACACCACACATTTCCCGTCTGAACCGCCCGAAATTCCGCCAAAAGCGGACTGATCTCCAGCAGCTGCGCCATGCTGTCCACCTGACCGTTGATGGCGCTGTTGTAAATCACCACATCCGCGTCCTTTGCGGCGGCGAAGAAGGTTTCCATCTCCAGCTTGACCGTGGAGGTGGCGGTCTCCGGGTCGCCCAGATCCTTGAAAACGTAGGTTCCTCCCGCCAGCTCGATCATTTTGCTGACATAGTCCGTGCTTTTCCTCACGACGGCGTTTCCGGCGGAGCTGATGTAGAAAAACGCAACGGTTTTTCCGGTGGCCTTCCCTGCCGCAGCCTCCTCGAAATAGGCTGCCTGCTGTTCAAACAGTGCCTCGGCTTTTTCCTCTTCATTCAAAAGCGCACCGTAGAGCTTGATCCACTCCGTTCGCCCGAGGGGGTGTCTTTCGTGGCTGGCCTGGTCAATGAGTACGGGAATGCCCAGCTCCTCCAGCTTTTCCTTAACCTCCGAGGCATGACCGATCATGGTGGATTCCACCGCCAGGTCGCACTGCCCGTCCAGAATCAGCTCATAGTCCGGCTCGCTGTACTTCCCGGCGTAGCGCATATCTCCGGAGGCCATGGCTTCCTTGGCGCTGTCAATGTACCATCCATCCTCCTTTGTGCCGGAAAGGCGGACGGCGTCCACCCGTCCCAGGCCGTCAAACAGGCACATGGCAGCCGTTGCCGCGAGATAGATGTGGTCAAGGGGCTGATGAATCAGAGCAATGTCGGGATCCACGCCCTCCGGTGTCTCCCCGCCCTCCGGAATCACCAGAAACCGGCTGCCGTCTCCCAAGGTGATTCCCTTATAGCCGTCCCGGTAGTAGTCCACCCGGAATTCATGGGCGTATTCCAGTTCCATGGAGGACACCGGCTCCCCCAGTCCCTCATTTTGCGGTTTCCGGACGGAGTCGCAGCCGCACAGCAGCAGACAGGCGGCTAAAAGCGCGATGAGACGAATTGACGTGCGTCTCATTTTGTCTGCAGGGTCGCGGGGTCAAAGTGAAGAGTGTAGTCGATCAGATGCGGCTCGCTCATGGCGGTGGTGCAGGCACTGACAGCCATATCCTCACCCAACACAATGGGAATGGCAAAGGTGGAATTGCCGCTCTTCTGGATCGGATCGTAGGAAACGCCGTCTATAACCATGTATTCATAGTTCGAGCTACTCCACTGAATGGTGGCTGTAAGGGTTTTTCCGTCGGATACAAGCACTGCCGGTGATTCCACCCCCGCCCGGCCTGTGCCGCCTGTCAGGGTCACTTCACAGGTATAGCTGCCCTCCACAGGAACCGGATTCTGCACACTGACTTTGTGGTCGTACCAGACGCCCTTGGTTCCCAGAATGGCAAGGTCAAATTCCTGCCCCAGGCGGGCAACGGGAATGTCAAAGCCGAAAACCGCTTCCTCCATTCCGTCGCTGTAGGTCACGGTATCCTCCGTCGGTTCCAGCCAACGGGCGCCATCCTGCTGGGCCTGTTCCGCAGTGCCCACAAACAGGTTGACAATTTTCTTTGACGCCAGGCTGACGTGGATGGTCATTTCTCCACCGCTCACCGTCAGCGTGCCCTTGCCGTCACAGGCCTCGCTTGGGTGGAACATTCCGCTGTCCGTCTCAAAATCCGCCAAATACACGCCGTCCGCCAGCGTGATGGTGGTAGCGAGTGCTTCGGTTGCTTCCTCTGCCGCAGTCGCGGCTGTGGTTTCCGTCGGGACGGTTGTTGAAGCAGGTTGCGTATCGACATTTGGTGTCTGCTTGGCTCCGCAGCCGGTCAGAAGCAGCAGAGCAAGTAGCGCCGCAATCCATTTTTCAGGTCTTTTCATGCAAAATCCTCCCTGTTCAAAGTGCCCGGAGGCGGATTTCGCCTCCGGGCAGATTGGTTTATCCGTTCAGAGCGTCAATCGCGGCTTGGGTATGTGCGACGTAAAGCGCCTGAACCTCCGCAATGCTGCCAAGTCCGGCAATCTGGGTCTCCACACTGTCAAAACCGGCGTCGGAGAACATGCTCTTCCAGGAATCGGCGTCGTCACCTGCCATATCGTTGTTGGCGTGGTCGCCTGCCACCACCATCAGAGGACGCAGAATCACGTTCCGATAGCCGGCTGCTTTGACGGCTTCAATCACCGCCTCGCAGGATGTTTCCTCCGGTTCTCCCTCCACCGTGCCGACAAATACGTTTTCGTAGCCCAGGGTATTCATCTGGGTCTGCATCTGGCTGTAGGTGACCTTCGCCACGTGGGCAGTACCATGCCCCATCAGAACAAAGGCTGTGCTCTGTTCCGCCGCAGCCCCGGCATCGGCAAAACCGCCGTCTGCGGCGGTATCGCCAACGATGGCCTTTGCCACAGCCTCCTTGTCGGCATTGATGACGCCGGCGTCGCTGCCGACCTCACCCAGAAGCGGCTCCGCAACAGAAATCTCCTCGAATTTGTCCCGGTAGGCGTCGATGGCGTCCATCATTTCGTCGTACTCAGCGCCGTGCATCAGGTGGGTGGGCTGTACAACCAGCTCCTTTACACCGTTGGCAACGGCGCGCTCCAGTGCCTGATCCATGTTATCGATGGCCTCGCCGTCCCGAGCCTGGATATGGTTGATGATGATCTGGGCGGTAAAGGCCCGGCGGACGGCCCATTCCGGAAACGCCGCCTGCAAAGCGTCCTCAATGCCCTTGATGTCAGCCACGCGGCTGTCATTGAAGGAGGTGCCGAAGCTGACCACCAGAATCTCCTTCTCGCCAATTTCGTCGGCATTCCGGGGATCGTCCAGGGAAGCGTCGCCGGTATCCCGACCAAAGTAGTCTGGATCGGCGTTCTCGCCTTCCACCAGTTCCTTCTGTGCATCGGTCAGAGCGTCCCAGGCGGCCTTCGCCGCCGCGCACTGTTCGTCCGTATTCTCCGTGCGCTGCTGGACATAGATGGCGTCGATCAGTTCCGCGACTGCATCCGCCGCAGTCTGGTCGTCTACCACGGCTTCCGTCTCAGTAGGGGCAGCGGTCGAATCAACAACGGGCGCCGTTGTTGCCATTTCGGTGGTTTCGGTTGTATTGGAGGCCGCGCCGCAGCCGCCCAGCAGTATTGCCGCCGCCAGAGCTGCCGCGATCACAGCGGTTCCCTTTTTGATATTCATGAAAGATTCCTCCCTGTGCTTTTTCGCACAAAAATCTATTTTCATGTCCTTTCGGGCGGTACCAGCCGTCAGGCAGCATAAAAACCGGTTATCCCCGGATACCGGCACTGCGCCGGTATCCGGGCAAAATCCGCTACGGCACATGGGCAATCCGCCGCAGCCTTCGGGCCGCAAGAGGGAACGGCCCGATATGCAGAAACAGCCGGGGCAAACCCCTTTCGGGATCTGCTCCGGCCGTTTTTCCGTCAGCAAAACACATCCGCCTGTCTCATAGCTCGAAAACAGGCAGTCATCACACATTTAAGCAGGTCTCCTGACTTACGCATCCACAGCCGCCGCACAGCCTTCTCGGGAAAACCCAATGACCGACTTTCGTCATGTGCGGCAGCCTCCACGCTTACAGTGGCGGCACCGTTCCGGATTTACACCGGATTCACTATTCTCCGCCGCGCCCAAACAGGAATCGCAGCGGCACTTAAACGCTTCTTTACTTGCCAATAAGATACTCCTCTTTCCCGGATTTGTCAAGAGGTTTTTCGGTATCAGCATACAGATATTTCCGGCAGCCCCTTCAGGGCTGCCGGAAGCCGTCAGTCGATGGTGGAGATGCCCAGGGTGATTTCCTCCAGCACGTCCAGCAGCACCCGCACCGTATCCAGGGCAGTGAGCATGGTCACGCCGTTTTCCACCGCACAGCGGCGGATCTGGCTGGAACCGGAGTGAATGTCCTCGCAGCGGACGTCCATGGTGTTGATGACATAGGTGACGTAGCCCTGCCGGATGGAGGTCAGAATCTCGTCGGAGCCGTCGTCCACCTTGGCCCGAATGCGGGTCTTGATGCCGTGCTGCCGCAGAAACACGGCGGTGCCCGCCGTGGCCTCGATATTGAAGCCAAGCTGGTAAAAACGGCGGATCAGAGGCAACGCCTCCTCCTTGTCCTCGTCGGAGATGGTCACGAACACCGTTCCGTAGTTTTCCAGCTTCATGCCGGAGGCCTGCAGCGCTTTGTACAGAGCGCGGGTCAGGGAGTTATCGTAGCCGATGGCCTCGCCGGTGGACTTCATTTCGGGAGACAGATAGGCATCCAGCCCCCGGAGCTTGGAGAAGGAGAAGGCCGGTGCCTTGGCGTAGTAGCGTTTTTTCTCATCGGGATAGAGCATATCAATGCCCTGCTCCTTCAGGCTCTGCCCAAGCGCCACACGGGTGGCGATGTCCGCCAGTGGGTAGCCGGTGGCCTTGCTCAGGAAGGGCACGGTACGGGAGGAACGGGGATTGACCTCGATGATGTACACGTTGTCCTCCGGATCGACGATAAACTGGATATTGTACAGTCCCTTGATGCCGATGGCGGGGCCAAGCTTCTTCGCGTACTGCAAAATGACACCCTTGACCTTGTTGGAAATGGAGAAGGAAGGGTATACGGAGATGGAGTCGCCGGAGTGAACGCCGGTGCGCTCCACCAGCTCCATGATGCCGGGAACGAACACATCATGCCCGTCGCAGATGGCGTCGATCTCCACTTCCTTGCCCCGGATATACTTGTCCACCAGCACCGGCTTATCGGCGTCAATTTCCACGGCGGTCTGAAGGTAATGCCGCAGCTGACCCTCGTTTGCCACGATCTGCATTGCCCGTCCACCCAGCACAAAGCTGGGGCGTACCAGCACGGGATACCCGATTTCCCGGGCGGCGGCGACACCGTCCTCAATGCGGGTGACAGCCTTTCCTTTGGGCTGGGGAATGTTCAGGGAGAGCAGCAGCTTTTCAAAGGCATCCCGGTTTTCCGCTTTTTCAATGGCGGCGCAGTCGGTGCCGATGATGTTTACACCAAGATCCGCCAGGGGCTGGGCAAGGTTAATGGCGGTCTGCCCCCCAAGAGACGCGATAACGCCCTCGGGCTTTTCCAGCTCCACCACGTTCATCACGTCCTCCACCGTCAGCGGCTCAAAATACAGCTTGTCGGAGGTCGTGTAATCCGTGGAAACGGTTTCAGGGTTGTTGTTGATGATGATAGCCTCGTAGCCCGCGTTTTTGATGGTCTGAATGGCGTGGACGGTGGAATAGTCGAATTCCACTCCCTGCCCGATGCGGATGGGGCCGGAGCCAAGGACAATGACCTTCTTTTTATCCGACACAATGGACTCGTTTTCGATCTCGTAGGTGGAGTAGAAGTACGGGATATAGCTGTCAAATTCTCCTGCGCAGGAGTCGATCATTTTGTACACCGGATGGATGTGGTTGCTCTTGCGCAGAGCCAGTACCTTCTGCTCCGGCACCTTCCAGATGCGGGCCACTGCCTTGTCGGAAAAGCCCATCTTCTTTGCCTGGTAGTACACGCTGCTGTCCATGGGCGCTTCTTCCAGTTCCCCTTCCAGCGCCACGATATTGCCCAGCTTTCGGATGAAGAAATCGTCGATGGTGCTTGCTTTGACGATTTCCTCAACGCTGACGCCCAGGCGAAGCAGCTGGGCGATGGCGTAGATTCGGTCGTCGGTGCCGATTTTGATATAATCCAACAGTGCTTCTCGGCTCCAGTCGTCAAATTTCGCCATATACAGGTGGTACACACCGATTTCGAGGGAGCGGATGCCCTTGAGCAGGCTTTCCTCAAAGGTGCGGCCCACGCTCATGGTCTCGCCGGTGGCCTTCATCTGGGTGCCCAGGCGGTTGTTGGCATCGGAGAACTTGTCGAAGGGGAACCGGGGCATTTTGGTCACCACATAATCAAGCGCAGGCTCGAAGGCGGCGCAGGTGTTGGCCAGGCGGATCTCGTCCAGGGTCATTCCCACACAGATTTTTGCGGATACCCGAGCGATGGGATAGCCGGAGGCCTTGGAAGCCAGAGCCGAGGAGCGGGACACACGAGGGTTGACCTCGATGAGGTAATATTGGAAGGACTTGGGATCCAGGGCAAACTGCACGTTGCACCCACCCTGAATCTTCAGGGCGCGGATGAGCCGCAGGGCGGAATCCCGGAGCATATGATATTCCTTGTTGGTCAGGGTCTGAGAGGGGCACACCACGATGGAGTCTCCGGTGTGGATACCCACGGGGTCCAGATTTTCCATGTTGCAGATGGCAATGGCGGTGTCATTGGCGTCTCGCATGACCTCGTATTCGATTTCCTTGAAGCCCTTGATACTCTTTTCCACCAGCACCTGGTGAACGGGAGACAGCACCAGGGCGTTTTTCATGATCTCCCGGAACTCCTCCTCGTTGTCGGCGAAGCCGCCGCCGGTGCCACCCAGGGTAAAGGCGGGGCGAAGCACCACGGGATAGCCGATGGCTTTGGCGGCCTCCAGACCCTCTTCCATGGAGTTGGCAATCTGAGATGGAAGCACCGGCTCGCCCAGACCCTCGCACAGTTCTTTGAACAGCTCCCGATCCTCCGCCTGCTCAATGGAGCGGCTGGGGGTTCCCAGAAGCTCCACATGGCATTCCTTGAGTACGCCCTTCTTTTCCAGCTGCATGGCAAGATTCAGACCCGTCTGACCGCCGATGCCGGGGATAATGGCGTCGGGACGTTCATAACGGACGATTCTGGCAATATACTCCAGGGTCAGCGGCTCCATGTAAACCTTGTCCGCGATGGCGGGGTCGGTCATGATGGTGGCAGGGTTGCTGTTGCAGAGGATGACCTCGTAGCCCTCCTCCTTCAGCGCCAGGCACGCCTGGGTGCCGGCGTAGTCGAATTCTGCCGCCTGCCCGATGACGATGGGGCCGGAGCCAATGACCAGAATTTTCTTCAAATCGGTACGTTTCGGCATATTACGCTTCCTCCATCATGGCGATGAATTCATCGAACAGGTATGCGCTGTCCTGAGGGCCGGGGGCGCTTTCGGGGTGATACTGGACGGAGAAAATCCGGTCTGAACTGCACTTCTGCCCTTCTACAGTGTTGTCCAGCAAATTTACGTGGGTTACAGTCAGGCCGGTGCCTTCCAGGCTCTCCGCATTCACAGCGTAGGAGTGGTTCTGGGAGGTGATCTCCACCTTCCCGGTCTGCAGGTTTTTCACGGGATGGTTGCCGCCCCGGTGACCAAATTTCAGTTTGTAGGTGCTTGCGCCGTAGGCCAGGGCGATGATCTGATGACCCAGACAGATGCCGAAAATGGGCAGTTTCCCCCGCAGGGCGCGAACCAGCTGGATGACGGGCTTGGCATCCTCCGGGTTGCCGGGGCCGTTGGAAATGAACAGGCCGTCGGGCTTCAGCGCTTCTACCTCCGCCGCCGTAATCGTCCAGGGAACGACGGTGACCTGACAGCCCCGGGCGTTGAGACTGCGGACGATATTCCGCTTCATCCCGCAGTCCACGGCAACCACATGGAACCTGGGATTGTCGCAGGGCGACACCCAGGCTTCCCGGGCGCTGACATGCGCCACCTGATCCGTCGGCAGACTGTGGGATTTCAGCTCCGCCACACCCACGATGTTGGGAACCTCCGCGTCCACGATCAGCGCCTTGCAGGTGCCCTCGTCCCGAATATGCCGAGCCAGCCGGCGGGTATCCACCCCGGAAATGCCCACAATGTCATATTCCAGCATCACATCCTCCAGCGTCCGCTGGGCGCGGAAATTGGAGGGGTGTTCATTGACCTCCCGGACGATCATGGCGCTGATGGTGGGTGTTACCGTCTCATAATCCTCGGCGCACATACCGTAATTACCGATGAGCGGATAGGTCATCACCACGGCCTGTCCGGTGTAGGAAGGGTCGGACAGAATCTCCTGATAGCCAACCATGGAGGTATTGAATACCAGCTCCACCAGCGCGTCCCGTTTTGCGCCGAACCCGGAGCCGTAGAATTCGGTTCCGTCCTCCAGAATGAGCTTTCTGTTAAAAATACGGTTCATGGCTTTTCCCCAACCTTTCGCTGCGACAGCTTCTGCTCAAACTGATCCTTCCGGGTGTCCTCCGGAATCGTGGTGGGGTAATTCCCGTCAAAGCAGGCGCTGCAGTATTCATCGCTGCCGCAAAGATCCCGTAGATTCTCTGTGGGAAGGTAGCCTAAGCTGTCCACGCCGATGATTTGCTCAATCTCCGAAAGGCTGTGCTGACAGGCGATCAGGTGCTCGCAGGAGTCGATGTCCGTGCCATAGTAGCAGGGATGCAGGAAGGGCGGCGCGGAAATCCGCATATGGATCTGCGTGGCACCGGCGTCCCGCAAAAGCCGGACGATGCGACCCGAGGTCGTGCCCCGGACGATGGAGTCGTCCACCAGCACCACCCGTTTCCCCCGCACTTCGCTTTCCACGGGGCTGAGCTTGATTTTCACCTGATCCACCCGGTGATCCTGCCCCGGGGCGATGAAGGTTCTGCCGATGTATTTGTTTTTGATCAGGCCGATGCCGTAGGGAATCCCGGATTGGCGGGCATAGCCCATGGCAGCGTCCAGGCCGGAATCCGGAACGCCAATGACAATATCCGCCTCCGCCGGGTGGGCTTTGGCCAGAATTTGACCCGCTCTGATCCGGGCGTCGTGAACGCTCACACCGTCGATGACGGAATCCGGGCGGGCAAAATAGATGTATTCAAAAATGCACAGCTTCTTGGGAGCCGTAGCGCAGTGGGACGTATCAGAGTGGACGCCGTTCTCGTCGAAGGTGAGAATCTCGCCGGGGAGCAGATCCCGCTCGAATTGGGCGCCAACCGCGTGGAGCGCACAGCTCTCCGAGGCGACGATATAGGTGCCATCCTCCATTCTTCCATAGCACAGCGGACGGAAGCCATGGAGGTCCCGCACGGCGATGAGCTTGGTGGAGGACATCATGACCAGAGAAAAAGCGCCCTCCAACCTATCCACCGCGCGGCTGACCGCCGCCTGGATGGAAGGAGCGGTGATCCGCTCCCGGGTGATCACATAGGCGATGGTCTCCGTATCGGAGGTGGTGTGGAAAATGGCGCCGGACAGCTCCAGCTCCCGGCGGAGCTGGAGTGCGTTGCTTAAGTTGCCGTTGTGCGCCAGCGCCAGCTTCCCCTTCAGATGGTTGACCTCGATTGGTTGGCAGTTGGCAAGATTGGAGCCGCCGGTGGTGCCATAGCGGGCGTGGGCAACCGCCAGTTTCCCCTGAGGAAACTGCTTCATAACACTGCGGGTGAAAACCTCGCTGACGAGACCCAGACCCTTATGCCCGGAAAACACGCCGTCATCGTTGACAACGATGCCGCAGCCCTCCTGGCCCCGGTGCTGCAGGGAATACAGGCCGTAATAAGCCAGGCTGGCAACATCCTCCGGGTGCTGGCTGTAAACGCCGAACACACCGCATTCTTCGTGAATACTCATGCTTCCTCCCCCAGACTGGCCTTTACGAATCCCAAAAACAGCGGATGGGGCTTATTGGGACGGCTCTTGAACTCCGGATGATACTGAACGCCCACGTGGAAGGGTCGCTCGGTCAGCTCCACCGTCTCCACCAGCCGCCCGTCGGGAGACGTGCCGCTTAAGGTCAGGCCGGCATTGTGCAGAGTTTCCCGGTAGTCGTTGTTGAATTCATAGCGGTGGCGATGGCGCTCATGGATGAGGCCGACGCCGTAGCACCGCGCCATGGTCGTACCCGGGGCAATGACGCAGGGATAGGCCCCAAGGCGCAGCGTGCCGCCCTTGTCCACCTCGTCGCTCTGACCGGGCATAAAGTCGATGACCTTGTTCCGGCTCACCGGGTCGAATTCGCCGGAGTTGGCGTCCGGCAGTCCGGCAACGTTCCGGGCAAATTCGATGACCGCAATCTGCATTCCCAGGCAGATGCCGAAGTATGGCACCTGCTTCTCCCGGGCGTACTTCGCTGCCAGAATCATGCCCTCGATTCCCCGTCCGCCGAAGCCGCCGGGGACGATGATGCCCCCCAAACCGGAGAGTTTTTCCTCGTAGGTTTCCTCCGTCAGGGTCTCCGAGTCGATCCACTGGATGTCCACTACGGCGTCCAGTGCGTAACCCGCATGGCGCAGCGCCTCCGCTACAGACAGGTAAGCGTCATGGAGCTGGACGTACTTGCCCACCAGACCGATGGTAACATGCTTGCTGTGGTTGTGGATGCGATCCACCATCTGCTTCCACTCAGTCAGATCCGGCTCGGGGGTGTTCAGTCCAAGCTCCCGGCAGACGATGCCGGAGAGGTTGGACTTTTCCAGCATCAGCGGCGCTTCGTACAGCACAGGCAGGGTAATATTCTCAATGACGCAGTCCGGCTTGACGTTGCAGAACATACTGATCTTCTGGAAAATGGAAGGCTCCAGCGGCTCGTCGCACCGCAGGACGATGATGTCCGGCTTGACTCCCATGCCCTGCAGTTCCTTGACGGAATGCTGGGTGGGCTTGGACTTGTGCTCGTCGGAACCCCGGAGGAAAGGCACCAGGGTCACGTGGATGAAAAGGCTGTTTTCCTGCCCCACCTCCAGAGCGATCTGCCGCACAGCCTCCAGGAAGGGCTGGGACTCGATGTCGCCGATGGTGCCACCGATTTCCGTGATGACCACGTCGGCGTCCGTCTTCCGGCCGACACTGTAGACGAACTCCTTAATCTCGTTGGTGATGTGGGGAATAACCTGCACCGTGGAACCCAGATATTCGCCACGGCGCTCCTTGTTCAGCACATTCCAGTATACCTTACCTGTGGTCAAATTGGAGAACTTGTTCAGATCCTCGTCAATGAAGCGCTCATAGTGTCCCAAATCCAGGTCAGTTTCCGCGCCGTCCTCAGTGACGTAAACCTCGCCGTGCTGATAAGGGCTCATGGTGCCAGGATCCACGTTGATATAAGGATCCAGCTTCTGGGCGGCGACCTTCAGCCCCCGAGCCTTCAGCAGCCGGCCGAGAGAGGCCGCTGTAATGCCCTTGCCCAGACCGGAAACCACGCCGCCGGTCACAAAGATATATTTCGTCATTGGTTTTCTCTCCTTTACTCCACCGTAACGGATTTTGCCAAATTTTTCGGTTTATCAATATCGCAGCCGTTTTCCTTTGCCACATGGTAGGCCAGCAGCTGCAACGGAACGATTTCCACCACCGGGCACAGCAGGCGATCCACCTTGGGAACAAAAATCATGTCGTCCGCCAGGGAGACGATCTTTCCGTTGTCCTTAAATGCCACAGCCAGCACCTCCGCGCCCCGCGCCTTGACCTCCACGATGTTGCTCATGGTCTTTTCCGTGACGGTGTCGTTGCAGCACAGAGCAATCACCGGCTGTCCCTCATAAATCAGGGCGATGGTGCCGTGCTTCAGTTCCCCTGCCGCGTAGGATTCGGCATGGATGTAGGAGATCTCCTTCATCTTGAGAGCCCCCTCCAGAGCAACGGCATAGTCGGTGTTTCTTCCGATGAAGAACATGGAGGGGCTGCCGTGGTATTTCTTTGCCAGCTCCGGAATGGCGGGGTTCATATCGAGAGCCGCCTGCATCTGCTTGGGCAGACTGCGCAGAATGGTGAGCAGACGCTTGTATTCCTTGGCGTCGATGGTTCCCAGTGCCTTGGCGGCATACAGCGCGAAGAGATACAGCACTGTCAGCTGGGTGGTATAGCCCTTGGTGGTTGCCACGGCAATTTCCGGGCCGGCCCAGGTATACAGGGTGTAGTCGGCGGCTTTGGCAATGGTGCTGCCCACCACATTTACGATCGCCAGAGCTTTCGCCCCCCGGCGCTGGCATTCCTTCATGGCGGCGATGGTGTCCGCCGTTTCGCCGGATTGCGACAGGACGATGAGCAGTGTATGCTCGTCGATCAGAGGATCGGCGTAGCGAAGCTCGCTTGCCAGCTCCGTGGTGACCGGGATCCGGCAGAGTTTTTCGATGGTGTATTTCCCGGCGCACCCGGCATAATAGGCTGAGCCGCAGGCGGTAATGACAATTTTATTGACGTTGTCGAGGTCAATATTCACATCATCCAGGACGATCTCCCCATTGCGGATTCTTGGCGTAATGGTGGCTTCCACTGCCCGGGGCTGCTCCATGATCTCCTTGAGCATAAAGTGGTCATAGCCGCCCTTTTCCGCCGCCTGGATGTCCCAGGTGATGCGGCTGATCTTCTTGGTTATCGGGTGACCGGAGCAGTCGTACACCTGAATGGCATCCGGTGTCAGCTCAGCCAGTTCCCCGTCCTCCAGGTAGATGGCGTTCCGGGTATGGGCAACCAGAGCGGTGACATCAGAAGCGAAGAAATTCTCTCCCACGCCCACGCCGAGAATCAGGGGGCTGGCCTCCCGAACCACCAGCACGGTATCCGGCGCGTCGGTGCACACGATTCCCAGGGCGTAGGAGCCCACCAGTCTGGCGGAGGCCTTCATCACAGCCCGCCGGAAATCGCCGGCATAATACATTTCGATGAGGTGGACAATTACCTCGGTGTCCGTCTCGCTTTCAAAGCGGTAGCCCTTACGCAGTAACTCCTCCCGAAGCTCCATGTAATTCTCAATGATGCCGTTATGCACGACGGCAAATTTCCCGTCGTTGCTGGCGTGGGGATGGGCGTTGACATCGGTGGGCGCGCCGTGGGTTGCCCAGCGGGTGTGGCCGATGCCGGTCACGCCGGGAATCAGCCGTCCGTCCTCCGTCTTTTCCCGGAGATTGGCAATCCGGCCTGTGACCTTGCTGATGGCAATGCAGCCATCGTGCACCACTGCCAGACCGCAGGAGTCATATCCCCGGTACTCCAGCTTCGTAAGTCCGTCCAGCAGCACCGGCGCAGCGTTTTGCGTGCCGGTATATCCAACGATTCCACACATAAGCAGCCTCCTGATTCTGTCTGATGCGATTGATGCCGTTTTGCGGCGTTGTCTGTCTTACTCCCACTCCACCGTTGCTGGGGGTTTGCTTGTAATGTCGTAGACGATGCGGTTGATATGGGGCACCTCGTTGACAATGCGGACGGAAGCCCGATCCAAAACCTCATAAGGAATCCGGGTCCACTCCGCCGTCATAAAGTCCTTGGTCGTGACGCTGCGCAGAGCCAGAACATTTTCATAGGTGCGTCCGTCGCCCATGACGCCAACGCTTCTGGCGTTGGTCAGCACCGCGAAATACTGACTGCACATATCTCCCAGATTGGCCTTTGTGATTTCCTCCCGGAAAATGGCGTCCGCTTCCCGGAGAATGTCCAGCTTTTCCTTGGTCACATCTCCCAGGATCCGGATGGCAAGGCCGGGGCCCGGGAAGGGCTGACGGTGTACCAAATAGTCCGGAAGCCCCAGTTCTTTGCCCAAAAGCCGGATTTCGTCCTTGAAAAGGTGATCCAGCGGCTCCAGAACAGACTTAAACTGGGCAATGACCTCCTTGGGCAGGAGCCGGTTGTGGTGGCTCTTGATTACGTCCGCGTCACCGGCGCCGGATTCAATGACATCTGGGTAGATGGTGCCCTGGGCAAAGAAGTCCTCCTTGGTGATGCCGAATTTCATGGCCTCATCCAGGAACACATAACCAAACTCCGCGCCGATGATCTGGCGCTTGCGCTGGGGATCCTCCACCCCCTTGAGCTTGTCGAGGAAACGCTTTTCCGCGTCAACACGGACAAAGTGGATCTTCCATTTGGCGAAAGCGGCCTCCACTTCGTCGCCCTCGTTTTTTCGCATACAGCCGTGATCCACAAAAACGGCGGTCAACCGATCCCCCACCGCCTCGGCCAGCAGCGCCGCGAGGACGGAAGAATCCACGCCGCCGGACAAAGCCAGCAGTACCCTACCCTTGGGGCCGATGGTCTGGCGGAGCTGGGCGACGGTTCTCTGGCAGAAGTCCTCCATGGTCCAGGTGCCCTTGGCGCCGCAGATCTCATAGAGGAAATTGCGGAGCATCTGGGTGCCGAACTGGGTGTGATCCACTTCTGGGTGATACTGAACGCCATAGAAGCCCCGGCGTTCGTCGGCGATGGCGGCGTTGGGACAAGCGTCGGTGTGAGCGACCAGTTCAAAGCCCTCGGGCACCTTCGCCATGTAGTCTCCGTGGCTCATCCAGGAGATGGCCTGCTCCGGAACGTCCTTGAAGAGCTTGCAGTTGGTATTGTAGTAGGTCACGGTCTTGCCGTATTCCCGGGCGGTATCCGCCTGGGCGGCGGTTACCTCACCGCCCAGGGTGTAGGCCATCAGCTGGCAGCCGTAGCAGATGCCCAGAATGGGCACACCAAGTTCAAAGACCGCCGGGTCAACATGGGCGGAATCCTCCAGGTAGACACTGTTGGGGCCGCCGGTGAAGATGATGCCCATGGGCGCGAAGGCGCGGATGTCGTCCATTGACGTGGTATAGGGCTTGATTTCGCAATATACGTTCTGCTCCCGAACCCGCCGGGCGATGAGCTGGTTGTACTGCCCGCCAAAGTCGAGAATCAGGATTTTTTCTTCCATTTGCCGTTTCCCTCCCATTCAGATGTTGATTTCCGCCTGGCTCCGGGCAACGCCGGAAATCAGGGGCTTCACCTTCTCCACATAGGCGTGGGTCTGCTCGGCGCAGCGTCCGGTGTAGCGCATGGGATCGAGAACGGCCTCCATCTCCTGCTTCGTCATGCCAAATTCCGGATGGGTTGCCAGGTCCGCCAAAAGATCCCAGCTTTCGCCGTTTTTCATCTTGGCGGTGGCGTCCATGGAACAGGTGCGAATGATTTCATGGAGCTGCTGCCGGTCGCCGCCCCGCTTGACACCCTCCATCATGAGGTTTTCCGTGGCGATAAAGGGCAGGTACTCCCGGACGGTCTTTTCCACGATTTTCTCGTTGACATGGAGGCCGTCGGTGACGTTCTGAGCCAGCCGCAAAATGGCGTCGGCGCAGAGGAAGCCCTCCGGCAGAGAGATGCGGCGGTTGGCGGAATCGTCCAGTGTCCGTTCCAGCCACTGGGTGGAAGAGGTCATGGGTGCGTTCATGGCGTCCGCCATCAGGTAGCGGGACAGCGAGCAGATACGCTCTGAGCGCATGGGGTTGCGCTTGTAGGCCATGGCGGAGGAACCGATCTGGTTTTTCTCGAAGGGCTCTTCCACCTGACGGTCGTGCTGCAGCAGGCGAATGTCGTTTGCCATGCGGTAGGCGCTCTGGGCAATGGCGGACAGGCAGTTGAGAATGCGGCTGTCCAGCTTCCGGGGATAGGTCTGACCGCACACATCAAAGCACTTGTCAAAGCCGAAATCCGCGCTGATCATCCGGTTCATCTCGTCAATTTTGGCGGTATCCCCGTCGAACAGCTCCAGGAAGCTGGCTTCCGTGCCGGTGGTGCCCCGGCAGCCCAGGAACTTCATGTTGCTGATGACAAAGTCCAGCTCCTCCAGATCGGTGACAAAGTCCTGCATCCAGAGGGTGGCGCGCTTGCCCACGGTGACCAGCTGGGCGGGCTGATAGTGGGTATAACCCAGGGTGGGCATGGCTTTGTACTTCTCCGCGAATTCAGAAAGATTGGCAATCACCTTAAGCAGCTCACCGCGAAGGTACTTCAGCCCGTCCCGGTAGAGAACGATGTCGGCGTTGTCGGTGACGTAACAGCTGGTGGCGCCCAGGTGAATGATACCGGCGGCGGAAGGCGCGGCCTTGCCGTAGGTGTACACATGAGCCATCACATCGTGGCGGACTTCCTTTTCCCGGGCGGCGGCACAGGCAAAGTCAATGTCCGAAATATGGGTTTCCAGCTCCTCCACCTGTTCCTGGGTCACAGGCAGCCCCAGGGCGTGCTCGGCTTTTGCCAGGGACACCCACAGTCTGCGCCAGGTCTCGATGCGTTTCTGCTGGGAGAAAAGATTCAACATATATTCGGAGGCATAGCGGGAACTTAAGGGAGATTCATACTTGTCTGTCATAACTGCCTCCTGATCACCGAAGAATGATGCTGTCCCGCTCCGGGCCAACGGAAACGTAGCCGATGGGGCAGCCGATGTTCTTTTCGATATATTCTACATAGTTCCGGGCGGCCTTGGGCAGATCTTCCCACCGGCGGACGCCGGAAATGTCGCACTTCCAGCCATCGAGGTACTCGATAACAGGCTTGGCGTCGTTCTGGAGCGTGGGGAACGGGAATTCGTCCGTCACTTCGCCGTTCAGAAGATAGTGGGTGCAGACGGGAATTTTGTCCAGGTAGCTCAGCACGTCCAGCTTGGTCAACGCGATGTTGGTCGCGGCCTGTACCTGAACACCGTAGCGGGTGGCAACCAGGTCGATGGGGCCGACCCGGCGGGGACGACCAGTCTTCGCGCCGTACTCAAAGCCAGCCTCCCGCAGCCTGTCCGCCTCGGGGCCGAACATCTCACAGACAAAGGGGCCTTCGCCCACGCAGGTGGAGTAGGCTTTTACCACGCCGATCACCTCGTCGATCTTCGCCGTGGGCAGGCCGGAGCCCACCGGCGCGTAGGCCGCGATGGCATTGGAGGAGGTGGTGTAGGGATAAATGCCGTAATCCAGATCCCGAAGAGCGCCCAGCTGAGCCTCAAAGAGGATCCGCTTCCCTTCCGCCTGAGCCTTGCGCAGGAACACGCCGGTGTCACAGATGAAGGGCTTGATTTTTTCGCAGTATTCATCCATCCATGCCTTCAGCTGCTCCATGGTCACTCTCTGCGCGCCGTAGACCCCGGTGAGAGTGAGATTTTTCCACTCCAGCAGATCCTGAAGGTGCTCATACAGGTGCTCCGAGTGCAGGAGTTCTCCCGCGAGAATGGTTTTTTTCTGATATTTATCGGAGTAAAACGGCGCGATGCCCTGCTTGGTGGAGCCGTACTTCTTATCCTTCAGCCGCGCCTCTTCCAGACCGTCCAGCAGACGGTGCCAGGGCAGCAGCAGCGACGCCCGGTCGCTGATCCTCAGATTCTCCGGGGTAATGGGTACGCCCTTGCCGGATACGTCCTGAATTTCGTTCCACAGATTCTCCGGATCCAGAGCCACGCCATTGCCCAGAATATTCACAACGCCTTTCCGGAAAATGCCGGAGGGCAGCAGATGCAGAGCGAACTTCCCGTGCTCGTTTACGACGGTATGTCCGGCATTGCCGCCGCCCTGGTAGCGGATGACAACATCAAAATCCTCGGTCAGCAAATCGACCATACGGCCCTTGCCCTCATCGCCCCAGTTAATGCCAACAATCGCGGTGTTTGCCATTTGGATTTCCTCCGATTCCAGTATTTTGGGAAGCTCTGAGGCAGATGGCTGCTTCAGAGATTCCGTTGATAGCCTCTGACACGCGTTTGCAGGGCGAAGGGGTTGGCTCCGTCCTGCAATGGGTCACATTATTTGAGATGCGCTTCCAGCCGCTTCATGATTTCGGCGTAGGCTTCCTCCACGCCGCCCAGATCCCGGCGGAAACGATCCTTGTCCAGCTTCTCGTGGGTCTTGCTATCCCACAGGCGGCTGGTGTCGGGGCTGATCTCGTCGGCCAGGACGATGGTGCCGTCGGACAGGCGTCCGAACTCCAGCTTAAAGTCCACCAGAGTGACGCCGCAGGTCAGCCAGAACGCCTTCAGGGCGTCGTTAATCCGGAAGGAATAGTCCTCAATGGTCTTGATTTCCTCGGGAGTTGCCAGCTTCAGCGCCAGAGCGTGATAGGTATTGAGCAGCGGATCGCCCAGAGCGTCGTTTTTATAGGAAAACTCAATGGTGGGCTGGTCAAAGACCACACCCTCCTCCACACCATAGTGCTTGGAGAAGGAACCGGCAGCAATGTTGCGGACAATGACCTCCAGAGGAACAATGGAAACCTTCTTTACCAGGGTCTCCCGATCGGACAGCTCCTTGACGAAGTGGGTGGGAATCCCCTGCTTCTCCAGATACGCCATCAGCCGGTTGCTCATCTGGTTGTTGATAACGCCCTTGCCCGCAATGGTGCCCTTCTTCAGGCCGTTAAAAGCGGTGGCATCGTCCTTGTAATCCACAATCAGAAGTTCGGGATCGTCCGTGGCAAAAACCTTCTTCGCCTTGCCTTCATACAGCTGCTGCAGTTTTTCCATTTTGTTAACCTCCATATGTGTATTCATTTCTAAGGCAACACCGCACAATGGGAGCTGCCCTAACAGGCTTCCGCATACCCGGGGACGGAACCGTGCCATCCCATACTTTTTTAGAATACCACAATATGAGGCCAAACGCAATGATAAAATCCACCATATATTCCGTTTTGGAAGGTCAAAATCCGGTGTTATCCGCCAAAAAGCCCAGGCGCGAAGGGTGTCGAAGCAGGTTACTTTCCGCTGTCGCCGTAATTGGACAGCACTCGGGCGGAGGGATCGTTGACGTTGCAGCCCTCCCAGGACTTGTTGGGCATCCAGAAGTCCACGATCATCTGACTCTGGCCCGGATAGTATTTCTCGAAAATCTCCCGGTACAGCAGAGATTCCTTGGTAAACGGCTGGGCATGGGTATACTTTGCCCGTTTTTCTTCAAATTCTTCCTGGGTGTAGCAGGTTTCAGCGTATTCCTTGAGATAGTCCACCATGGAATGACCCACGGCGTCGGAAAAGGCCGCTTTCTCCCGCCAGAGAATGTCGTGGGGCAGATAGTCACCGTCCTCAAACGCATGGCGCAGCAGATACTTGCCCTTGTTGTATTTGTTCAGCTTCATCTCCGGATTGATTGCCATGACATACTTCACAAAGTCCAAATCGCCGAAGGGCACCCGGGCTTCCAGAGAATTGACGCTGATGCACCGGTCTGCCCGGAGCACATCGTACATATGCAGCTCCCGAATCCGCTTCTGGGCCTCCTCCTGGAAGGCCTGGGCGGAGGGGGCAAAATCGGTATACTTATAGCCAAACAGCTCGTCGGAGATTTCACCGGTAAGCAGCACCCGGATGTCGGTTGTCTCGTGAATGGCCTTGCACACCAGATACATACCGATGCTGGCGCGGATGGTGGTAATGTCGAAGGTTCCCAGCAGCTCCACAACAGGTTCCAGCGCCGCGAGAACATCCTCCTTGGAAATGATGACCTCAGTGTGGTCGCTGCCAATGTAATCGGCAACCTGTTTGGCGTACTTCAGGTCGATGGCGTCCTCGCTCATGCCGATGGCAAAGGTACGGATGGGTTTCTGGCTCTCCCGGGCGGCGATTGCGCACACCAGGGAGGAATCCAGGCCGCCGCTGAGGAGGAAACCAACCTTGGCATCGGCGACCAGGCGTTTTCTCACGCCGGCAACCAGCTTGTCATGAATGTTCCGGCAAACAGTCTCCAGATCGTCGGGAAGCACGTGATCCACGGCGGCAATATCGCAGTAGCAGACGAATTTCCCGTCGCAGTAGTAGTGTCCGGGAGGAAACGGCAGGATCTTATCTGCCAGACCCACCAGATTCTTCGGTTCACTGGCAAACAGGATCGTACCGTTTTCATCGTAGCCATAGTATAGTGGGCGTATGCCGATGGGGTCTCTCGCCGCGATGAATTTGTCCTGCCGCGCGTCGTACAGGATACAGGCGAATTCCGCGTCCAGCTTGGCGAACATATCCACACCGTACTTTTCGTACATGGGCAGAAGAACCTCACAGTCGGATTCGCTGTAGAAGGTGTAGTCCTTGGACAGTTCCGCCTTGATTTTTTCAAAGCCGTAGATTTCGCCGTTGCAGACCACCCAGCTGCCGTTCAGACCGAAGGGCTGCATACCGGTGGGGTTTAAGCCCATAATGGACAGTCGGTGAAAGCCCAGAAGGCCCTGACCGGCATCCACAACGCGGGTATCGTCAGGGCCGCGGGAAATTGTTCTGGCAAAGCCTTCCTGAAATGCCTTCAGCTTCGTGGGCTTGCCGCAGTAACCGATAATGGAACACATGGGGGTATCCTCCTCAAACAACCCGTGGGAGAGCCGCAAGCGGCTCTCCCGTGGATTTACTTTCTATCTTGTTTTACTCAACGTCCTGCAGAGCGTCGTAGCCTTCCTCGCCGGTACGAACCTTGACTACGTTCTCCACATCGCAGACGAAGATCTTGCCGTCGCCGATATGCCCGGTGTAGAGCACCTTCTTGGCAGTCTCGATGACCGTACGGACAGGGACTTTGCTGACCACAATGTCAACCTGAACCTTAGGCAGCAGGTTGGTCTCCACCTGAACGCCCCGGTAGTATTCCGGTTTGCCCTTCTGGATACCGCAGCCAAGGACATGGGAGACGGTCATGCCGGTGATGCCGATGGAGGTCATAGCGTTCTTCAGATTCTCCAGGCGGGATTCCTTGCAGACGATCTCCACCTTGGTGAACTTGGGCGCGCCCTCCTCCCGGAAATCGGGAACCTTCTTTACGGGCACCGCCTCGGCAGCAGGCACATCTCCGGTGACGACAACAGGCTCGTCGTCGGCGCAAACCGTGTCGGGCATCATGGAGAAGCCAGCGTAAGCAGTGAGCAGACCATGCTCGGTCACATCCAGGCCGGTCACTTCTTCCTCGGCGCTGACACGCAGGCCGATGGTCTTTTTAATAATGGTGAACACGATGGTGATAATCACAGCCACATAGGCAGCCACAGAAATAACGCCCAGCAGCTGAATAAGCAGCATATGGACGCCGCCGCCATAGAACAGACCCTTTTCTGTGGACACGCCGGTGGCGAACAAACCGGTGAGAATGGTGCCCAGGGCACCGCACACGCCGTGAACGGAAACCGCGCCAACGGGATCATCGATCTTGGCGACCTTGTCGAAGAACTCGACGGAGAGCACCACAACGATGCCGAAAATCGCGCCCATGATTGCGGCACCTACAGGAGATACCGCGTCGCAGCCGGCGGTGATGCCCACCAGGCCCGCCAGAGCCGCGTTATAGGTCATGGAGACATCGGGCTTGCCATAGCGGATCCAGGTAAAGATCAGGGTTACGCAGCAGGCAACCGCCGCCGCCAGGTTGGTGTTGAAGAAAATCAGGCCGGCGCTGGTCAGCGCGTCGTCGGAATCCATTGCCACGGTGGAGCAGCCGTTGAAGCCGAACCAGCAGAACCAGAGGATGAACACGCCCAGGGCGGCCGCCGTGATGTTGTGACCCAGAATGGCCTTGGGCTTGCCCTCCTTATCGTACTTGCCGATCCGGGGGCCAAGCATTGCCGCGCCAATACAGGCACACACGCCGCCGACCATATGGACAGCCGTGGAACCGGCGAAATCATGGAAGCCCAGCTGGCTCAGCCAGCCGCCGCCCCAGATCCAGTGGCCGGAAATGGGATAGATGAACAGAGAAATACAGGCGGAGTAGATGCAGTAAGCGCTGAACTTGGTGCGCTCCGCCATGGAGCCGGAGACAATGGTTGCCGCAGTGGCACAGAACACGGTCTGGAAAATGGCAAACGCCCACAGGGGAACGCCCGAGGGGAGCACGGAGCTATAATCCCTGGAAATACCGGGATCCAGCCAGCCCAGAATCGCGTTTCCGGCGCCGAACATAATGCCGAAGCCGAACAGCCAGAAGCAGGGAGTGCCGATGCAGAAGTCCATCAGGTTTTTCATGAGGATATTGCCGGTGTTCTTTGCTCGGGTGAAGCCCGCTTCGCACAGGGAGAAACCTGCCTGCATGAAGAAAACCAGCGCTGCGCCCAAAAGTACCCAGATGGTGTTAACAGAACTCAGTGTCATAATGGTTACCTCCTCATTCTCTCAAAAATAGTGTTTCCGATCTATCTCCTCACAACTGTCATCGGGAGGGATGGTCAGTCCCTCCCGACCGGCCGGACTGTTCCGGCCATTGGCAGCTATGGTAGGGAGCTTACTTCACGCTGAACAGCAGATCGCCGTAGGTGGGGAAGGGCCAATACTCGGAAGAGGTCTGGGTCTCAGCCTCGTCGGCTACGGCACGCAGAGCCGCCATCTTACCGAGGATCGTATCCCGGATGGCGCAGGACTCTTCCTTGATGTCGGTGTAGTTCTTCAGTTCCAGAACAGCGGCTTCCAGCTCATCGGTCTTAATGGCAATCTGGTCGGTCAGGCCAGACAGCTTGGTCAGAAGGCCGGTTTCATAACCGCAGGCAAGCTCAGGGGCAACCGCTTTCTTGGAGGCAATGGAGGATGCCAGATCGGCGGTATAGCCTTCCACGGCGGGGAGAATCTGCTTTCTCGCCATATCCACCATGGTGTTGGCCTCGATGATAACCGTCTTGCAGTAGTTCTCCAGCATGATCTCGCAGCGGGACTGAAGCTCGGAGACGGAGAAGATCTTGTGAGAAGTCAGCAGATCCACATTCTTCTTGTCCAGCAGATGGGGCATACAGTCGGGAGTGGTAGGATAGTTGCACAGACCCCGAACCTCGGTGGCCTCCTTGATCCAGGCAGCGTCGTAGCCGTTGCCGTTGAAGAGGATGCGCTTGTGATCCTTGATGGTCTTCTGGATCATCTCGTGCAGAGCGGTCTCAAAATCCTCTGCGCCCTCCAGACGATCGGCGTAGACCTTCAGAGACTCGGCGACGGCAGCGTTGAGCATGATGTTGGCGCAGGCGATGGAATCGGAAGAGCCGACCATACGGAACTCGAACTTATTGCCGGTGAACGCGAAGGGAGACGTACGGTTCCGATCGGTGGTGTCTCTGGGGAACCGAGGCAGAACATCCACGCCCAGCTTCATGGTGGTCTTCTCGGCGGCGCTGTAGGGAGTGTCGTTCTCGATGGCTTCCAGAACGCCCATCAGCTCATCACCCAGGAAGATGGAAATCACAGCGGGAGGCGCTTCATTGGCGCCCAGACGATGGTCGTTGCCGGCGGTGGCTACGCTCAGACGGAGCAGATCCTGATAGTCGTCCACGGCCTTGATGACCGCGCAGAGGAACAGCAGGAACTGGGCGTTTTCGTAGGGGGTTTCACCGGGAGACAGCAGATTCACGCCGGTATCGGTAGCCATGGACCAGTTGTTGTGCTTGCCGGAGCCGTTGACGCCGGCGAAGGGCTTTTCATGTAACAGGCACACCAGGCCGTGCTTCGCGGCGACCTTCTGCATGATCTCCATAGTCAGCTGATTGTGGTCGGTGGCGATGTTGGTGGTGGTGTAAATGGGCGCCAGCTCGTGCTGGGCGGGAGCCACTTCGTTGTGCTCGGTCTTTGCGAGGATGCCCAGCTTCCACAGCTCCTTGTTCAGGTCCTCCATGAACGCGGCTACCCGGGGCTTGATAACGCCGAAGTAATGGTCGTCCATCTCCTGCCCCTTGGGAGACTTGGCACCGAACAGGGTGCGTCCGGTGTAGACCAGATCCTTGCGTTTCTCGTACATCTCCTTATCTATCAGGAAATATTCCTGCTCGGGGCCGACGGAGGTGCGGACGCACTTGACATCGGTATTGCCGAAGAGCCGAAGGATCCGCAGAGCCTGACGGTTCAGTGCCTCCATGGAGCGCAGCAGCGGAGTTTTCTTATCCAGCGCCTCGCCGCCGTAAGAGCAGAACGCGGTGGGAATGCACAGGGTCTTGCCCTTGATAAACGCATAAGAAGTGGGATCCCAGGCGGTATAGCCCCGAGCCTCAAAGGTGGCGCGCAGGCCGCCGGAGGGGAAAGAGCTGGCGTCGGGCTCGCCCTTGATCAGTTCCTTGCCGGAGAAATCCATGATCACGCCGCCGTCGGGAGCAGGAGAAATGAAGCTGTCGTGCTTCTCTGCGGTGACGCCGGTCAGCGGCTGGAACCAGTGGGTGTAATGGGTGGCGCCGTGGGCAACGGCCCAGTCCTTCATTGCGGAGGCAACCGCGTTGGCGACGGAAGCGTCCAGCTTTGCGCCCTCATCGATGGTCTTGCGCAGGGACGCGTACACGTCCGCTGACAGATTGGCCTTCATCACCCGGTCATCGAATACCAGGCAGCCGAAATAATCAGAAACAGTTTCCATAGCAAACGCTCCTTTTTGAAATTGGTCAATCCGGGTGAAGCTCATCCGAACCGCCGGAAAATAAAAAAGCGGCAAGGACGCTGATGAGCATTCACTCGGAGACGTCCTTGCCTTCACGCTGAGCATTTTACACCATGATTTCCCATTTGTCAACACCCTGCACAAAAAAAGTTTTTTGCCTTTGGGTAGATTGACAAGGCGTGATAAAAGGAATATAATACCATCAGGAGCAAAGGCGTTCCCGGCGTGTCGATTGCGCCCGTTTTCCGGGGATTCCTTTGCTTTTTGTATCGTTTGTGTCGAATAATGGGAAATTAGTTTGCTTCTTTCCCCACTTTGTCTGTTTTGCAGGAAGGTTGGTTGCGTTATGAAATATACTCCCCAGGAGGTCATACAGTACATTCAGGAGGAGGATGTGAAATTCATCCGTCTTGCCTTCTGCGACTGCCTCGGAAGACCGCGGAATATTTCCATCATGCCCCATGAGCTGGAGCGGGCGTTCAAGTACGGCATCGCCATCGACGCCTCAGCCATCGCGGGCTTCGGGGACGAGGTGAACAGCGACCTGTTTCTGCATCCGGACGCCTCCACCATCACCGTTCTGCCCTGGCGTCCCGAGCACGGCAGTGTGGTGCGAATGTTCTGTGCCATCACCCATCCCGACGGCGCTCCCTTTGCCCACGACACCCGAAACCTGCTCAAGCAGGCGGTTGCGGACGCGGAAAAAGTGGGTTTCTCCTTCTCCTTTGGCTCCGAACTGGAATTCTACCTGTTTCAGCTGGACGAAAACGGCGTCCCCACGGAAGTCCCCTACGATCAGGCGACCTACATGGATGTCGCCCCCGAGGACAGATGCGAAAATGTCCGCCGGGAGATCTGCCTGACCCTGGAGCGCATGGGCATCCAGCCGGAATCCTCCCACCACGAGGAAGGCCCCGGGCAGAACGAGGTGGATTTCCGCTATTCCGATCCCCTTTCCGCCGCGGACAACGCCGTCACCTTCCGCACGGTCGTCAAGACCATCGCCGCAAGAAACGGGTTGTATGCGGATTTCTCCCCGAAGCCCCTGGTGGGGCATCCCGGCAGCGGCTTTCACATCAATATGTCCGTACAGGGTCAGGGAGAAGCCCTCATGCACCGTGCCATGGGCGGCATTCTGGATAAAATCGCGGATATGACTCTATTCCTCAACCCCTCTGAGGCGTCCTACAGCCGTCTTGGCGCCCACAAGGCCCCGAAATACATCTCCTGGTCCAGCAACAACCGCTCCCAGCTCATCCGGGTTCCCGCCGCCTCCGGCGAATACCGACGCTTTGAGCTGCGCAGTCCCGACTGCACCGCGAATCCCTATCTGGCCTTCGCGCTGCTCATTTGGGCGGGGCTTTCCGGAATCCAGGGCAACATTGCGCTGCCGGAGGCCTGCAACGTCAACCTGTATAAGGCGGATTCCCAGAACCTTGCCGGTCTTTCCTCCCTCCCCCAGTCTCTGGGCGAAGCCGCGGGAATTGCCGGGAAAAGTGCTTTCATCGCGGAGCATATTCCCGCGTCTCTGACCGAGTTTTATTCCAAGCGGTAAGCGCCATGACCGGAATCACGGAAAGGAGGGAGCCGAATGGTTTTCAGCGATCAGACCTACAGCGTTTTGGTTGTTTCCGCCGCGCAGAAATTCAATGAAGCCCTCGCTCCCCTTCTCCCTGGCTCGGAGTATTACCCGGTGTGCTTCGTCTCCAACATCACAGCGGCGCGGCGGGAACTTCTGAACAAAATCTATGATTTTGTCATTGTAAACGCTCCCCTGCCCGATGATCTCGGTACCCGCTTTGCCATGGACGCCTGCAGCAAGGCCGGTACCGTGGCGCTGCTGCTGGCTCGTGCCGATGTTTTTGACGAGGTGGACGCCAAAGTCTCCGCCCAAGGGGTTTTTACCCTCCAGAAGCCCACTTCCCTGCCGGCGCTCCAGCAGAGCCTGAAATGGATGGCCGCCGCCCGGGAACGGCTGCGGCGCATGGAGGAGAAAACCACCTCCATCGAGGAAAAAATGGAGGAGATCCGCCTTGTGAACCGGGCCAAATGGCTGCTCATCGAGCAGCTGAAAATGACCGAGGCGGAAGCCCACCGGCACATCGAAAAACAGGCCATGGATCGGTGTGTTTCCAAGCGGGAGATCGCTCTGGGCATTATCAAAACCTACGCTTAAAAAGCGCTGCGAGAGGCTTTTCCCGCAGCGCCTTTTCCTTGTCGGTAACAATTCAGCCGACCCTTTATTGCAGCATTTCCAGAAACTCGTCCTCAGTGAGGATGGGAATGCCCAATTCTCTTGCCTTGCGCTCCTTGGAGCCGGCGTTTTCGCCCACCACCACGAAGCTGGTCTTTTTCGACACAGAGCCAGAGGCTTTGCCCCCCAGCAGCTCGATTTTCTCCGTGGCTTCCTCCCGGGTGAACTTACTCAGCGCGCCAGTGAGGACAAAGGTCTTTCCGGCAAACCGGGTGTCGGTGACCACCCGCCTGCTCTCAAAGTTCACCCCTGCCTGCCGCAGCCGCTCCACCATGTGAACGGACTGCGCCTGGCGGAACCACCCGTAGATGCTCTCCGCCGTCACCGCGCCAACGTCGGGAATCTCTGTCAACTCCTCCACGGAGGCGGCCATCAGGGCGTCCAGGGAACCGAAGGCGGAGGCCAGTACCTTCCCGGTTTTCGCGCCCACCTGCCGGATCCCCAGAGCGTAAATCAGGCGGCTCAGATCCTGCTCCTTGCTTTCCTCAATGGCGGCAAGGAGCTTTTTTGCGGCGGTATCCCCGGATTTCCACAGGCTTCCCACGTCCTGAAGGGTCAGATAGTAGATGTCCGCGGGAGAATGAATCAGCCCTTTTTGAATCAGCGTGTCCACAATGGCGGCGCCCAGGCCGTCAATGTCCATGGCGTCCCGGCTGACAAAGTGGGCGATGTTCCGGCTGAGCTGGGCGGGACACTCCGCTCCGGTACACCTAAGAAACGCGCCGTCCTCGTCCTGTTCCACCGGCGCGCCGCACACTGGGCAGCGCTGGGGCAGACGGTAGGGAGCAGTTCCCTGGGGGCGCTTGGATAAATCCACCTCCAGGATCTCCGGGATGATCTCCCCCGCCTTGCGGATCATCACGGTGTCGCCGATGCGGATGTCCCGCTGGGTGATGAAATCCTGATTGTGAAGGGTTGCATTCGTCACGGTGGTGCCGGCCAGGCGCACCGGACGCACCACCGCTTTCGGGGTCAGAACGCCGGTTCTGCCCACCTGCACCACAATATCCTCCACCACGGTGGGCTTGATCTCCGGCGGATATTTGTAGGCCGCCGCCCACTTGGGAAATTTCGCGGTGACGCCCAGACGTTCCCGCTGGGTCAGGTTGTCCACCTTGATTACCGCGCCGTCAATGTCGCAGATCAGCTTGTCCCGATTCTCGTTGATGGCAAGCACCTCGGCGTCGATGTCCGAAACGCTTTTCAGCAGCTTGTGGGGAATCACCTTGAATTTGAGGCTGCTCAGATAGTCCAGGGACTGGGTATGCCCGATGAATTCCACCCCTTCCGCCAGCTGAACGTTGAACACATAGATGTCCAGGCCCCGCTTCGCAGCGATTTTGGGATCCAGCTGCCGCAGAGACCCGGCGGCAGCGTTTCGGGGATTGGCGAACAGCGGCTTCCCCTGCTCCTCCTGCCGGGCGTTCAGCTTTGCAAAGCTCTTTTTCGGCATGAATACCTCGCCCCGGACAATGAGCCGGGGAGGCGCGCCCTCAATGGTCATGGGAATGGAGCGGATGGTTTTCAGGTTTTCCGTCACGTCCTCCCCCACCGTACCGTCCCCCCGGGTGGCGCCCCGGACAAACTCGCCGTTCACATACTCCAGCGCCACGGACAGTCCGTCGATCTTCGGCTCCACGGAGAAGGCCGCGTCCCCCTCCGCTGCCACTGTCTTGTTCAGAAAGTCGTTCAGCTCTTCCATGCTGAATACGTCCTGCAGGCTCATCAAAGGCACGGGATGGGTGACCTTGTCAAACTGGCTGAGAATCTCCCCGCCCACCCGCTTGGTGGGCGAGTCCGCCCGGGCATACTCCGGATGCGCCTGTTCCAGCTCTTCCAGCTCCCGGTACAGCCGGTCGTATTCAAAGTCCTCCATGGTCGGGTCATCCAGAACATAGTAGCGGTAGCCAGCGTCCTTTAATTGGTCGGTCAGTTCGTCAATTCTCTCTTTGGCTTCCATAATACCCTCCGGTCTGTAAATAAGTGCTGGGCACATCCCCCACGATGACGGTTTCCGCCACCACTACTTCCGTGGTGACGGTAAAGCTGGCGGTTTGCCCCATCACCAGCACCGACACGTCCACGCTCACCAACATGGTCAGCTGGTGCAGCGTCTGGTTGATGCCCGCCTGAGAGAATTTGCTCTCAAAGGCGGCGTCGCTGTTTCGGATGGAGAGAATGTGCACCGGAATCGCCGGCCCTTTTCCGGAAAAAAACTCCGGCAGAATCAGGCTCCCTAGGGGGATGCCGATGTCCGAGGTGTCCAGGGCCAGGATTTCATCGTTGATGATGTTCAGAATATCGGTTTTCAGGCGGTTTACTTCGCTCATATTGGTTTTCAGCGCGGTAATACGTCCGTCCAGATCCTTTTCAAAGTAGATAATGCGGTCATACTGGATCTCACCGCTTGCGATTTGCTTGGCAATGGCGTCGTTGGTCAGATCCGAGGTGGCGTTTCTCACCTGGGTCTGAGCCAGCTCCGTGACGATGTCCCGGTAGCGGCTGCGCAGCATCACAAACGCCACGATAGCCACGACGATCAGAATCAACAGCCCATAGAAAAACCTTCGCAGCCGCCAGCGCATACCCATCCCCCCGGGGCAAGGATATGCGCAAACCGCAAAAGCATTACAGCTTTTTCATGTGAGCCGAGGCGGTCTTAGCCATGAGTTTCTTGGTGCCGATGTCGTCAAAGGCAATTTCCAGCAGGGCGTCGCCGCCCATTTTCTGGACGGAGAGCACCAGTCCCCGGCCAAAGGCCGCGTGCATTACCATGTCCCCTTGGTTCAGCTCCAGGCAGGGTGTCGCGGGCGCGGCGCTGGCGGTGGGAAGCACCGGCTTCGGCTTACGGGGCGCGGCGGCGTAGACGCTGTGCTGCCCATACCCCTCCTCATAAGCGCGGTGGAAGCCGCCCCGCTTCACAATGCAGTCCTCCGGGATCTCCTTCAGGAACCGGGAGGGCAGCGCGGCGGAGGTTCTGCCGTAGATCATACGCTGCCGGGCATGGGTAATGGTCAGGCTCTGCTTGGCCCGGGTGATGGCAACATAGCACAGCCGCCGCTCCTCCTCCATTTCCTCGGCGTCGCCGATGGCCCGCATCCCGGGAAACAGGCCGTCCTCAAAGCCCACCAGAAACACATGGGGGAATTCCAGTCCCTTCGCCGAGTGCATGGTCATCATCACCACGGCGTCGTCGCCTTCGTTATACTGTTCCAAATCGGTGTACAGGGCGATTTCCTCCAGGAATCCCGCCAGCGTGGGCACTTCCGCGTTTTCCACATAGGTGTTGATGCTGGATTTTAATTCATGGACGTTTTCCAGGCGGGTCTTATTCTCCTCAGTGTCCTTACTGGTCAGCATATCCACATAACCTGTGCGGATGAGCAGCTCGTCGTAGAAGTCCGGCAGGCTCATACCCTCCTCCAAAAGCTGCGCCATGCCCTCAATGAGGGCGGAGAACTGCATCAGCTTCATGGCGGACTTTTCCAGCGGCGCGTAGGAATAGGGGTCTGAGATCACACTGTACAGCGGCTTGCCCTCCGCCTCCGCCAGACGCCGGGCGGTATCGATGGTTTTCGCCCCCAGACCCCGGGGAGGATTGTTGATGATCCGTCCCAGCCGCAGATCGTCAGCGCGGTTGTTGATGACGCACAGGTACGACAGCATATCCTTGACCTCGGCGCGGTCAAAGAACCGGGTGCCGCCGATGACCCGGTAGGGAATGCCGTTGCGCTTGAGGGCAAATTCCATTGCGTTGGACTGGGCGTTGGTACGGTACAAAATGGCGTAATCTCTGAAATTTTTTCCATGGGAACCGGCGAGAATCTGCCCGGCAACGAAGTTAGCCTCGCTTCCCTCGTCTGAGGCTTCGTAGACGGTGATGGGGTCACCCTGTCCGTTTGCCGTCCAGAGCTTCTTTCCCTTGCGGCCCAGATTGTGGGCAATCACCGCGTTGGCGGCATTGAGGATCGCCTGGGTGGAGCGGTAATTCTGCTCCAGCCGGATAACCCGTGTCCCCCGGTACTGCTTTTCAAAGCTCAGGATATTCTCAATGGTGGCGCCCCGGAAACGGTAGATGCTCTGGTCGTCGTCACCCACCACGCAGATATTCTCGTGCCCCCCGGCAAGCAGGGATGTGAGCAAATACTGCATATGGTTGGTGTCCTGGTACTCGTCCACCAGGACGTAGCGGAACTTGTGCTGATAGTAGGTTCTCACATCCTCGTACTGCTGCAGAAGCTGAACGGTGACGAAAATGATGTCGTCAAAATCCAGGGCGTTGTTCTCCTTCAGTCGGCTCTGGTATTTTTCGTAAGCCCGGGCAATGTGCAAAGCGCGCACGTCGCCGGCACTTTCCGCCCGCTGCAGCATCTCCCCGGGGGACACCAGCTTGTCCTTCTCCCGGCTGATGGCGGCAAGGACGTATTTCGCGGGGAAGGTCTTGTCGTCCAGCCCCATGTCCTTGATGATTTCCTTCATGATCCGCTCGGAATCCGCCGAATCGTAGATGGTAAAGCTGCGGGTATAGCCCATCCGTTCAATGTCCCGCCGCAGAATCCGACAGCAGGCGGAGTGGAAGGTCATGGCCCAGATGTCCTGAGCTTCCGGGCCCAGGAGATTGCTCAGCCGCTCCTTCATTTCATTGGCGGCTTTATTGGTGAAGGTGATGGCGATGATGCTCCAGGGCGCGGCAGGCTCCACAGCGCAGAGGCTGTCCGCCCGGCGGGTATTCAAGGGACCGGGATCGTCCCCCAGGCTCTCCAGGAAGGCTACATCCTCTTCCGTAACGGTGTCGGGGATTTCATCGCTGTCGCTGCCCCGGCCGAAGCGCATAAGATTGGCAATCCGGTTGATGAGGACGGTGGTCTTGCCGCTGCCCGCGCCTGCCAGCAGGAGCAGAGGCCCCTGGGTGGTCATCACAGCCTGCCGCTGCATATCGTTGAGCTGAGAAAACTGCCTGGCTATGTAATTGTGCCGGGCAGTCAAAAATCGGGAATCCAACTGTTCAGTCATAGCTGCACCTGTTTCAAAAATAGGATACAGCTATTTTAGCGCATTTTCGCCAAAAGGTAAAGAGGGAAAATGGCGATCAGGCCATAAGCTGCCGGAGCTGAGCGATGGCCTTTTTCTCGATGCGGGATACCTGCACCTGGCTGACGTTCATCACCGCCGCCACCCGCTGCTGGGTCAGGCCGTGGAAGTAACGCAGTTGAATCACCAGCCGTTCCCGCTCCGCAAGTCCCTGGACGGCCTGGCGCAGGGCGATTTTCTCCACCATCCGCTCCTCGGACTCCGTGTCCGTGAGGATATTCTCCAGGGTGAACCCGTCCTCCCCGGTTTCCCGCTGGATGGATTCCGTTGCCGCCGTTGCCGTTTCCGCCATGGCGATCTCCTCGGGGGTCAGCCCGGTCTGCCGGGAGATCTCCTGAATGGTGGGTTCCCTTCCCAGAGCCCCGGTGAGGCGGCTGCGGGCGACTTTGATGGCGGCTGCCTGCTCCTTCAGGCTCCGGGACACCTTCACAGCCCCGTCGTCCCGGAGAAACCGTCGGATCTCCCCGGCGATTTTCGGTACGGCGTAGGTGGAAAACTGGGTTCCGTAGGTTAAATCAAACCCCTCCACCGCCTTGAGAAACCCCAGGCATCCCAGCTGGTACAGATCGTCCGCCTCGGTGCCCCGGCCCAGGAACCGTCGGGCTACCGACCAGATCAGTCCGGAGTTTTCCTCCACCAGGGTTTCGGAGGCCTCTCTGTCTCCCTGCTGCGCCCGGGCGATCAGTTCCTCCAGCCTGCTCATTGCCGCCGCTGGAGCTTCCGGCGCATATGAACCGTCGTGCCCTTTCCGGGCTTGGAAGAGATTTCCAGAGTGGTCATGAAGCTCTCCATAATGGTAAAGCCCATGCCGCTGCGTTCCGCGCCGCCGGTGGTGTATGTAGGCCGCCGCGCCTGCTCGATGTCCGCAATGCCAACGCCCCGATCCTTGACCACAATGTCCAGAACGTTATCCTTGAGGATTCGGCAGCGCAGGGTGATGTTGCCCAGCTTTTCGGGATACGCGTGGACGATGCAGTTGGTCACCGCCTCGCTGACCGCTGTGCGGATGTCCCCCAGTTCCTCCAGGGTCGGATCCATCTGAGCGGCAAAGCAGGCCACCGCCGAACGGGCGAAGGCCTCGTTGGCGGACTTGCTGGGAAAGTCCAAAATCATGTAGTTGTCGAATTTCATGATACAGCCTCCTTGATTTCCACCAGTTTGTCAATTCCCGACGCCCGAAACACCCGCATGGGCTGTGGGGCAATGCCGGTTAACAGCAGCTTTCCCTCAATCTGGGTCATGCACCTGAGTGCGTTGATGACCACGGCAATTCCCGAGGAATCCACAAAGCTCACATCCTGAAAATCCAGCACGCAGACCTCCGGGGTGTAGGCCTCGATTTTCGCGGCAATGGCCTGAATATAGCTCTTGGCACAATGGTGATCAATCTCTCCGGTCAGAGCCACCGTCAGGCGGCCCTCCTCCAAAAAGCTGGTAAAGTGCATATGCTACCTCCTTGGTTGATTTGCTGGATTCCAGTATAAAATCCCGTTTCCGATTTTTCAGTCGGAAACGGGATTTTGAGAAAATTCCTGTGATTTGCTTAGCCTGAGAAATCGGAACGCCATTCCAGAAAAAGGGCGACGCCAGCGGCAAGAAGGGCGCCGGTCAGCTTTGCCGCAAGCAGTGCCAACGCCATATTCGGCTCCGCCGCGATGGTGTAGCCCAGGTGGGCGGCAAAGGTGGAAGCGCCGCAGACACACAACGCTCCGCAGACCACCTTTCCCCGCCGATCCATCCGGGGAATCATGGCAAGGGCGGGCGCCACACTGACCAGTGCCAGCAGCAGCCCTGTGGTGGACACCTCGTTCAGCCCCGTGTGTCTGCCGATCCAGGCAAAGGGGCGGCGCAGCAGCCGCTGGCACAGCTCCGCCAGAGGCATACTGCCCAGCATCGCGACGGCAATGGAGCAGGCCACCTCCATGGCATCCATCAGAGGCACGCAGCCCGGAATCGGATTCCAGCCGGTAAGATACCCCACTGCGCCCAGGGTAAGACCGAATCCCGCCAACGCACGGATCGCCTTGGCAAAGCCCTGAAACAGGCGGATCATAGCCTCCGGCTTTCGGAGAAGGCCGATTAGCAGCGCCCCGCAGAGCACCAAAATCGGCATCGTCTGCCAGAGAATTACGCCAAAGCCCAATCCGGTAAGGATGCCCCCAATGAGCAGCCCCACAGGCATACAGGCAAGTCCGATCAGAATACCCCGGAGAAAAGCCGGGCGATCCTCCGCGCCCATGGTGCCCAGCCCCACGGGTATGGTAAACACCACGGTGCAGCCGAACAGCGCGGAAACGATGATTCCGGCGAACCGACCGATCTGTGGATCCACCGCCAGCTCCGTCGCCATGGAATACCCGCCCATGTCGATGGCAAGAATGCTTCCCAGCATTCCAGGGTCGATGCCCACCGCGCCGCAAACGGGGCCGGCGAGCTTTCCCAGCAGTCCGGAGAGCACCGGCGAAAGGCAGAGAATGCCGACCATGGAAAGGGCAATGGAGCCCAGCAACCCAAACGCCTCGGCAAACCGCTGTCCCAGCCCGAACCGGTTGCCAAGAATGTAGTCCCCGCCGCCGAGGACGGCGCCGAAGGCCATAACGTACAGAATGATCCGATTGAACATACTTCTCCTGATTGCATGGCAAAAGGGACCGCAAAAAGCCGCTGTCTCCCTTTTGACCACAAGCTGTCAAAAGGGAAACGGATTGCCACGCCAGGAAGGCGCCCCGGCTCGCAATGGCAGGCTTCTCTTGCAGTCCCTCTGCAGATGAATTACAGCTTCTTCAACGCTTCCTCGCTCTGCTCCAGGCTTGCAATGAGGTCGCGGGCCTTCTGAGCCTTTTCCCGTTCGGCGTTCACAACCGCCTCGGGCGCTCGGGAGGTGAACTTTTCATTGCTCAGCTTGGCCTCCAGAGAGGAAAGGAACTTGCGGTTCTTTTCCAGCTCCTTGGAGATCCGCTCCAGCTCCTTCGCAACGTCCACCAGCTGCCCCATGGGGATATACAGCTTAGCGTCGGCGGTGGTGCAGGTCACGAGCCCGTCCAGATTTTCCGGCTCAGCGTCCAGCATGGTCACGGTGTCGGCGTAGGCCAGCCGCTGGATAAAGCCCTCGCCCTCGGTGTAAACCTGGGGCTTGGAGGTCAGCACGTACAGCGCAGCCTTCTTGGCGGGGGGCACGTTCATCTCCGCCCGGCGGTTGCGGATGGCGCGGATCGCCTCCATGACGGACTCCATGTGGCTCTCTTCCGTGGGGAACGCCAGCTCTTGCCGATACTGAGGCCATTTGGCGACGATCAGCGCATCGCCCTCATGGGGGATGTTCTGCCAGATTTCCTCGGTAATGAAGGGCATGAAGGGATGCAGCAGCCGCAGAACCTGATCCAGCACGTACACCAGCACCTGCAGAGCCGTCTGCTTGCGCTGAGAATCCTCAGAGTACAACCGGGCCTTGGTCAGCTCGATATACCAGTCGCAGTAGGTGTCCCAGATAAAGTCGTACACCTTCTGGACAGCCACGCCCAGCTCATACTTTTCCAGATTCTCGGTAACTTCAGCAATCAGGGTATTCAGCTTGGACAGCACCCACTTATCAGGAATTTCCAGTTTTTCCGCAGCAGGCAGTTCATTGACGGCATCCTCGTCCAGATTCATCAGCACATAGCGGGACGCATTCCATAGCTTGTTTGCAAAGTTCCGCATGGCCTCACACTTTTCCGTGAAGAACCGAGTGTCGTTTCCGGGGGAGTTGCCGGTAATCAGATTCAGACGCAGGGCATCACAGCCGTACTTGTCGATCATTTCCAGCGGGTCAATGCCGTTGCCCAGAGACTTGGACATTTTCCGTCCCTGATTATCCCGCACCAAACCGTGTATCAGTACCGTGTGGAAGGGTGTCTTTCCGGTGTGCTCGCAGCCGGAGAAGATCATTCTGGCAACCCAGAAGAAGATGATGTCGTATCCGGTGACCAGAACATCGGTGGGATAGAAATAATCAAGATCCTCAGTCTTGTCGGGCCAGCCCAGAGTCTCAAAGGGCCACAGGGCGGAGGAGAACCAGGTGTCCAGCACATCCTCCTCCCGGGTGATATTGGTGCTGCCGCACTTCTCGCACTTGCAGGCATCTTCACGGGAAACGGTAATATGACCGCAGTCATTGCAGGTCCAGGCCGGAATCTGATGGCCCCACCAGAGCTGACGGGAAATGCACCAGTCACGGACATTTTCCATCCAGTTCATATAGGTCTT
>JAQXPK010000113.1 GCA_029100605.1 Bacillota bacterium
TCTTTCCAGGAAACGGTACGTGCAAAAAAACGACCAGAATGGCGGAAACGATTTTGAAACATTCCATGGACTGGTTCCGCGTGCGGGAATTGGCGGCCTGAAGGGTGGACATATCAGCATTCTCCTTATCCGGGTGGTATGGAACACCGCTATCCTAGCACATTCTCTGCAGAAGCGCAAGCCGCAGCCGGGAGATTCCGCCTGCGAAGCCGGTAAAGAAACGATATAAAAATACCGAAAAAAGGAAAAAATGTATTTACAACCCCAGTTCCTTGTGTTACTATATATTTGGTGGAGGTTGGGGCTTTCCCGGCCTTGCCGAGACTGTTTTTAACCAACGTTCCGTTTCCCGGCGGTTGGTCTAAAAATATACGGGCGAACCGAGCGCGAAAACGTCCGGCGCGTCCATCAAAATCCATCTACGGAGGTTACATACAAATGGCTCAAAAAGTTCAGTTTGTGGAGACTGTGCTCCGTGACGCGAACCAGTCTCTCATCGCAACCCGCCTGCCCTACGATAAGTTTGCTCCCATGCTGGAGACCATCGACAAGGTTGGCTACTACGCCATCGAGTGCTGGGGCGGTGCCACCTTCGACGTCTGCCTGCGCTATCTGCACGAGGATCCCTGGGAGCGTCTGCGCAAGATCCGCGCTGCCGTGCCCAACACCAAGCTGCAGATGCTGCTGCGGGGCCAGAACGTCCTGGGCTACTCCCACTACCCCGATGACTTCGTCCGCCTGTTCGTGAAGAAGGCCGTGGAGAACGGCATCGACATCATCCGGATCTTCGACGCCCTGAACGATGTGAGCAACCTGAAGGTTGCCATGGAGGCCACCGTGGAGGCCGGCGCCATCGCTTCCGGTACCCTGTCCTACACCACCAGCCCCGTTCACACCCACAAGAAGTATGTGGAGATGGTGAAGGAGCTGAAGGCAATGGGCGCTTCCACCATCTGCATCAAGGATATGGCCGGCATCATGGGCCCTCAGGAGGCCTACGACCTGGTTTCCGCCATCAAGGACGCCACTCCCGAGCTGCCCATCGACCTGCACACCCACTCCACCACCGGCCTTGCCTTTATGACCTACCTGAAGGCCGTGGAAGCCGGTGTGGACATCATTGACACTGCCATTTCTCCCTTCTCCGGCGGCACCTCCCAGCCCGCTACCGAGACTCTGGCCTACGCCCTGCGTCAGCTGGGCTACGAGGTCGACCTGGACGATGCCTGCATGAAGACCATGGCTGACTACTTCAAGGGCGTCCGGGATGATTTCATCAAGGACGGCACCCTGATGCCCAAGTCCATGGCCACCGACACCCAGTGCCTGACCTACCAGATTCCCGGCGGCATGCTCTCCAATCTGCTCAGCCAGCTGAAGCAGGTCAACGCCCTGGATCGCTTTGACGAGGTGCTGGTGGAGACCCCCAAGGTTCGCAAGGACATGGGTTATCCTCCTCTGGTTACCCCCACTTCTCAGATGGTTGGCGTGCAGGCCGTCCGCAACGTGCTGGATGGTCAGCGCTACAAGTCCGTTTCCAAGGAAATCAAGGCCTACTGCCGTGGTGAGTACGGTCACACCCCCGCCCCCATCGACCCTGAGATTCAGAAGAAGATTCTGGGCGACGAGAAGCCTCTGACTGTCCGCTACGCTGACACCCTGGAGCCCATCGTGGACAAGACCCGGGAGAAGCTGGGCGACATGGCGAAGTCCGATGAGGACGTGCTGAGCTACATCGCCTTCCCCAATCTGGCTGAGAAGTTCTTCGAGGAGCGCAAGGCCAAGGAAGAGAACGTTGCCACCTACTCCATCGTCGAGGCGTAAGGAGGTAGCAGTATGGTGTTAGCTTCCAATCTGGAGAACATGGGCATCCTGGACGCCGGTGTTGTGGCGCTGCTGGGCTACTGCGTGGTGTTCTTTGGCCTGATTCTGCTGATGTGTGTCGTCACCATCATGGGCAAGATTTTCATCGCCAAGGACAAGAAGGTGGCTGCCCGCTCCGCCGCCGCAAAGGCCGCCGTTGCCGCCGCGTCCGCCGATGACGTGCCCGCCGCGCCGGACGCTCCCGCCGCTCCCGGCACCGCCGGACAGCTGAAGCTGTACGACGTGGAGCCCAAAACCGCTGCTATGCTTATGGCAATCGTAGCCGAGAAGATGGGCAAGCCCCTGAACGAGCTGCGCTTCATTTCCATCAAGGAGGTCAAATAATCATGAAATATAAAGTGACTCTGAACGGCCGCACCTACGAGGTGGAGGTTGAGGCCGGCAAGGCTATGCTGCTGGACGAGTACGAAGCCATTGTTCCCACCGCCGCTCCCGCTGCGGCTCCCGCCGCAGCCCCCGCGCCTGCTGCCGCTCCTGCGGCGGCTCCCGCCCCCGCTGCCGCTCCCGTAGCCGGCGAGGCCATCACCGCCCCCATGCCCGGCAACATCCTGAAGGTCAACGTCACCGCCGGTCAGGCCGTGAAGGAAGGCGACGTTCTGGTGGTGCTGGAGGCTATGAAGATGGAGAACGAGATCATGGCACCCAAGGCCGGCACCGTTGCGCAGGTTCTGGTTTCCAAGGGCTCCACCGTTGACACCGGCGCTACTCTGGTCGTCCTCGGCTAAGGAGGATACGCCATGAGCATCAATATCGGTGAAATTCTGTTAAACCTGTGGCAGGGTTCCGGCTTCAACGCCATTTTCGCCGGCTTTGCCGACGGCGGCTGGCAGAATCTGGTGATGCTGATCATCGCCTGCGTGCTGCTGTATTTGGGCATCGTCAAGAAGTTTGAGCCGCTGCTGCTGGTGGGCATTGCCTTCGGCTGCCTGCTGAGCAATCTGCCTCTGGGCGGGCTGTACCACCAGGAGCTGTGGGACGCCTTCATGAACCCCGCCAGTGAATTCTATCACAGCTATGGCACCATCATGCGGGAGGGCGGCCTGCTGGACATCTTCTATATCGGTGTCAAGACCTCTCTGTATCCCTGCCTGATCTTCATGGGCGTAGGCGCCATGACCGACTTCGGCCCCCTGCTGTCGAACCCCAAGAGCCTGCTGCTGGGCGCGGCTGCCCAGCTGGGCGTGTTCGTCGCCTTCTTCGGCGGCATTCTCCTGGGCTTCACCGGCCCCGAAGCAGCTTCCATCGGCATCATCGGCGGCGCGGACGGCCCCACCGCCATCTTCCTGACCACCAAGCTGGCTCCCCATCTGCTGGGTGCCATCGCCGTGGCGGCTTACTCCTACATGGCGCTGATTCCGCTGATCCAGCCCCCCATCATGAACCTTCTGACCTCCGCGGAGGACCGGAAGATCAAGATGGTGCAGACCCGCACCGTGTCCAAGACCGAGAAGATCATCTTCCCCATCGTGGTCGTGATCTTCGTGGCGCTGCTGCTGCCGGATACCGCGCCTCTGATCGGCTGCCTGATGCTGGGCAATCTGCTGAAGGAGACCGGCGTCACCGACCGCCTTTCTGACACTGTGCAGAACGCCCTGATGAACATCGTCACCATTCTGCTGTCCACCGCCGTGGGCGCTACCATGGTCGGCTCCACCTTCCTGACCGCCAACACCCTGAAGATCGTGGTGCTGGGCGTGGTGGCCTTCGGTATCTCCACCGCTGGCGGCCTGCTGGGCGGCAACATCATGTGCAAGCTCACCGGCAAGAAGGTCAACCCCCTCATCGGCTCCGCCGGCGTCTCCGCGGTGCCCATGGCTGCCCGTGTGGCAAACACCGTGGGTCAGAAGAACAATCCCTCCAACTTCCTGCTGATGCACGCCATGGGTCCCAACGTTGCCGGCGTCATCGGCTCCGCCATCGCGGCTGGCTTCCTGCTGTCCGTGTTCGGCTAAGCGGTTTTCAGGCAGCACCGCGCAGCGGGACTGTCGGCGCGTGTTGATTGAATCTCTAAATCCCCCGGAAAGGCCGTCTGCTTTTCCGGGGGATTCTTTTCGCAAAAAATGGCTCCCGGTTTTCCGGGAGCCATTGTGGGATGTAGGGTTAGGCCTTGCCGGCGCAGCCCAGAACGTCCACCAGCTTGTGGCGAACCAGTTCCTTGATGTTGGCACGGGCGGGCTTCAGGTACTCGCGGGGGTCGAACTTGTCAGGATGCTCGTTGAAGAACTGCCGGATGGTGCCGGTCATGGCAAGACGCAGGTCGGAGTCGATGTTGATCTTGCACACGGACAGCTCAGCGGCGTGACGCAGCTGCTCCTCGGGGATACCCACGGCGTCGGGCATCTTGCCGCCGTTGTCGTTGATCATCTTCACGTAGTTCTGAGGAACGGAAGAAGAACCGTGCAGAACGATGGGGAAGCCGGGCAGACGGCGGGAGACCTCTTCCAGCACGTCGAAGCGAAGGGGTGGCGGAACCAGGATGCCCTGCTCGTTGCGGGTGCACTGAGCGGCGGTGAACTTGTAAGCGCCGTGGCTGGTGCCGATGGCGATTGCCAGAGAGTCACAGCCGGTCTTGGTCACGAACTCCTCCACCTCTTCGGGACGGGTGTAGGAAGCGGCGTGGGCGGCAACCTTCACGTCATCCTCGATTCCGGCCAGGGTGCCCAGCTCAGCCTCGACCACAACGCCGTGGTCATGGGCGTACTCGACAACCTTGCGGGTAATCTCAATGTTCTCGGCGAAGGGCTTGCTGGAGGCGTCGATCATGACGGAGGTGAAGCCGCCGTCGATGCAGCTCTTGCAGGTCTCAAAGCTGTCGCCGTGGTCCAGATGCAGGCAGATGGGCAGGCCGGTCTCGATAACGGCGGCCTCTACCAGCTTCATCAGATAGGTGTGGTTGGCATAGGCGCGGGCACCCTTGGACACCTGCAGGATCAGGGGAGCTTCCAGATCCTTGGCGGCCTCGGTGATACCCTGGACGATTTCCATGTTGTTGACGTTGAAAGCACCGATGGCGTAGCCGCCGTTATATGCTTTCTTGAACATTTCGGTGGTAGTAACCAGTGGCATAATATCATCTCCTGTTTTTATTTGTTTCGCGCTCTCCGGACGCTGCCCTCCCTCCAAATAACGGGTTCGTTAACGGATTGTCAAATACAGCCTTTCAAAAGAGCGAAAACGATTTTCCTTTATGATAATATCACAGAAAAATTAAATTGCAAGTATTTACAATTCTTTTTTTCAATGATATGATAGCAATGCCCTCAGTTGACAAAAGATCATACGTCTTTTTTCCGCCCGTGACCCTGCCAAAGGGCCTTCGCGTGTGGTTTTTTGTCCCCTGAGGGTCCAAACAAATTCTGAGGAGGCTTTTTCTCATGAGTGAACTGAAAGGCGCATGCATCGTGGGCCAGTCCGGCGGCCCCACTTCCGTCATCAATGCCAGCGTGTACGGTGTCATCGACACTGCCCTGAAAAACCCCAACATCACCCGCGTTCTGGGCGCGGAGCACGTCATCAAGGGCGTTTTGAACGACCGCCTGTTTGATATGGCCGAGGAGGACCCCGCCGAGCTGGAGCTGCTGAAGTATACCCCTTCCTCCGCCCTGGGCTCCTGCCGTTATAAGATGGCCGATCCCGACGTGGATGACACCGATTACAAGCGCATCCTGGAGATTTTCAAGAAGTACGACGTCCGTTACTTCTTCTACAACGGCGGCAACGACTCCATGGATACCTGCAACAAGATCTCCAAGTACATGCAGAAGGTGGGCTATGAGTGCCGCGTCATGGGCGTGCCCAAGACCATCGACAACGACCTCTACGGCACCGACCACTGCCCCGGCTTTGCCTCTGCCGCCAAGTATATCGCCACCTCCTGCATGGAGGTCTATCAGGACGCCCGCGTGTATGACACCGGCATGGTCTGCATCATCGAGATCATGGGCCGTCACGCCGGCTGGCTGGCTGGCGCTGCCGCTCTGGCCACCGCTTACGGCGCCGGTCCCGACCTGGTGTATCTGCCCGAGGTGGACTTCGACATGGACGCCTTCCTGGCGGACGTGGAGCGCATCTACAAGGAGAAGGGCAACTGCATGGTGGCTGTTTCCGAGGGCATCCACTATGCCGACGGCACCTTTGTTTCCGAGGCCAAGACCTCTGCCACCGACGGCTTCGGCCATGCCCAGCTGGGCGGCCTGGCTTCCCTGCTGGCCAATGTCGTCAAGGAGAAGACCGGCGCCAAGGTCCGCGGCATTGAGCTGAGCCTGCTGCAGCGCTGCGGCGCCCACCTGGCCTCTGAGACCGATATCGAGGAATCCTACATGTCCGGCAAGGCCGCCGTGGAGAACGCCGTGGCCGGCATCACCGACAAGATGGTTGGCTTTGAGCGCGCCTATGAGGACGGCAAGTACGTCTGCAAGACGAAGCTGTTGGGCCTGACCGACGTGGCCAACACCGAGAAGAAGGTCCCCCTGGAGTGGATCAACGCCGCCCACAACAATGTGGAGCAGCCTTTCGTCGACTACGTGCTGCCCCTGATCCAGGGCGAGCCCAAGCTGCCCAAGCAGGATTCCCTGCCCCGCTTTGCCAAGCTGAAGAAGGTCCTGGCGAAGTAAGCACCTCCTCCCTACTGAAAAAGCAGCGTTTCCCATTTTGAACTGCACCCCACTTGTTAGACAGTATGATATACTATCTAACAAGTGGGGTGTTTGCTATGTCAAAAGGAATTCCAAACAAAAGTTCAAATATGATGAAGCGCTCAACAAGACAAATAACTATATCAACTTTACATTCCAGCTTGAGACAGGAAAATATTTTGAACTGGAATTAAATGGTACGCGAGCAGTTTTGGCTGCCGTCCCACTAAAAGATTGTGTAAATATCCCGGGAATCAAAGATGGTAGACTATTCAGGAAAAATGTTCGCCAATCTTTAGGTAACAGCAACAAAGTTAATAAAGGTATTGCAAGAACCATCAAAAAAGAACCGGGAGACTTTTTCTTTTATCACAACGGCATAACGGCGATTTGTTCTAAGATTGAAATTCAGAATGGTCAGGCAACTGTAAAAGATTTGAATATTGTAAATGGATGTCAGAGCCTAAGTACAATCTTTAACTGTGGTGAAGCAGCAAAGAAATCTTATGGGTATATCCTATTTAAGTTCTATGAAATGGCAAACAGCGAAAAAGCGGACAAGATTACAAACTCCACGAACTCCCAGAGTGCAGTAAAAGCCAGAGACCTCCGGAGTAATGATAAGATTGTTCTAAGCATTAAAAAGAACTATGAGCAAACTTATCCGAATGGCTACGTGGTCACGAAACGAGGAGAAAATGTGGATACGGCGAGATATGATACTGACCATATCATTCAGCTTACAGACTTAGGAAAAGAACTGATTGCATGGCATTCACAGCGTCCTACTCTTTCTTACAGTGAAACAAAGATATTCGACATTTACTTTACTCAGCTGTTTAAGAAAGACTATCCAGCAGAGGATGTTCAAGCACTTCATGAATTGCATAGTGCAGTAATGAGCAGATGGAACCCGGATAATCCTATGGGGCTTAACGAAAGTTTATTGGCTATGAAGTCATATGCTCCGTTCCATCATTTGTTTGCAGTATCTGTTGTATTTGCAGAGGTAAGCAACATGAGCGAAATGGTGCCTCGCCCAAGCAAAGTGCTAGAAAACTTGAAAAAGTACGATATGTTGGATACTGTCATTAACATGGCAGGCAAAACATTAAATCGTGCTTTTAAGAATGCGAATAGCAAAGCAATTTCCGACAACAAGGTGTTTAGTCCGCAGAATTGGATAAAGTCTAAAGCATCTATTGTAGCCCTTACTGAAGCGCTCCGTGTCCGTTTGGATGCAATGGAGGATGATGAAACAAGTCTTGGTACTAAGATTCAAACTTGCTGCAAATTGGAGAAACAGGACTTTGAATCCAGGTGGACTGCAGATTAATCAATATGCAGTTAGAGGCAGGATCCATTGAGACCATCCCAAATTTTGTGTAAACCTCCGATGTGGTGTAGAATAGAAGCACCACATCGGAGGTATTACATATGGCCAGAAAGAATCGTACTCCAGAAGAAAATGCACGTCGGGAAAAAATCCGAGAACTGCTGCAGATGGCAAACATCGGCAGCATGGATGACATTCAGAGCCTGTTTAAGGAGGCAATCTCAGAATTCATGGAGAATGGCCTGGAAGCAGAGCTGGATGATGAACTGGGC
>JAQXPK010000114.1 GCA_029100605.1 Bacillota bacterium
TGGCGGCCAGTGGCCGCTGACAATGCGTGCCCGGGCGGTCTATAATCGTCACGCCATTGGGTGCGGCTCGGTTCGTTACGGGATACCAAAGATGAGGTGTGCAGTACCCGTGTACGATAAGGAAAGCATTTCGGCGAATTGGGACAGGGTAACGCCGCTACGGCGGCGACACCTCATCCGGCTCGCCTTACGGCGAGCCACCTTCCCCTCAAGGGGAAGGCTTTGACGCGCCAAATTCCAATTTCTATAAGCGCCCAATCGCTTGACGACTGGGAACGTACGGTTGAATGGACAGCGAAACCACGTCCGCATGGGGAAATCCTGTGGGACGTGGTTTTGTTATGGCAGCTCCCAGTGTGTGGTGCTGCCTTATGCTTTATTCCGAATGGCAATGAGAACGGCACCGAAATAGCCGTGGCTGCGAAGGAAGGCGGGGAGGCTGTCTCCGTAGGGATCCGGGCCGGTGGAATCACGGTATGTGTTGTAGCCGATGAAGCCCGTGGGGGTGTGGCGCAGCGCCACAAAGTGAGCGCCCAGGCGGCAGCTCTTCCGCCAGCGGTAGAATAGAATGCAGGCGTCCGCACTGCCGGCCTCGTCGTCAAAGCGCTTGACGTCCAGAATCATCTTCACGGGAAAGCCCCATTTTCGGAAGCACACCGCCGGACCCCAGAAGGAGGTGCCCGCGTTGCCGTGAATCAGGGGCAGCTGCCACTCAAAGTAGCGGATGAGCGCCGGGATGTCCGTTTCGTAGCCCAGAAGCTTCAGGGCATTCCATGTGGCGATCCAGCCGCAGCCCACGTCCGCCGAGGCGCGAAGGCCGTAGCGGTACTGCTGCCGCGGAATGGCGTGCTGGTTGTAGATAAAATCGGTCATTGCCCGTTCTCCGGCGGATGCTCCGCAATGTATTTGTCCAGGATGCCCGCCGCCGTCATCACCATCCGGGCACAGGGGCGGGTCTTGTAGAATTCCGCCGTTCTGGGGGTGGGTGCGGGATCAGAGGGGGGATTTTTCAGAATGTCCCGGCAGACGATGCTGCCAATTTCCTCCCGGAACTGCCCCGCAAGGGACTGCACCAGCTGATAGTGGGCTTTTTTGTTGGCGTCCTTTTCTCCCGGGTCATCATAGCCGTAGAGTAGCCCCGCCACCATCAGCATCCCGCTGACCGCGCCGCAGACCTCCCGCATCCGCCCCATGCCGCCGCCGAAGGAGGAAGCCATTTTCGCCGCAAAGGACGGCTCCAACCCCGTCACGTCGCAGAAGGCCACCATAACCGCCTGGGCGCAGTTGCTGCCGGATAAAAACAGCTCCGCCGCCGATTCTCTGTGATCCATTGCCGTTACCTCCATAAATACTGGATAACCGTAGTTTACCGGGGATGCAGGGAAATGTCAAGCAGATTCGTCCGCGTGGTGAAAACAATCGTCTCGCGCGGCAAAGACAGATGCCGGTTTTGCTGAAAAATACAAAATAATTCCTGCACAGTTTGGAAGAATTTACAAAAAACTGCCAGCCGCGGAAAAAACGGTTGACAACCCGGAAAGGCGGTGGTAGGATACGGACAAAATTGAATCGCTTGATAGAGGCGCGGTACTCATCAGTACCCTCCGGCAAGGTCGTGCAGCCGCCGGTGGGGAAAGGGATTGCCGCCGAAGCGCGGAAAATCTGCCCGGGTTTTCTCCGCTGGGCCGACAGAGAAGATCTGCCGGACTGTCACAATTCTTTGTGGAGCGCTATCATTGGCTGTTCGGATCGACCTACTCAGGGCTTCCGCATTTCCATGAACCGCTTGGCAAAGCGGTTCATTTTTTATACTTTTTTGGAAAGGCTGATCCACTATGAAGAAGCTCGTAACCATTCTCCTGTCCGCCGCTATGCTCCTGTCCCTGGCTGCCTGCGGCAGTTCCTCCGCACCGACTCAGACCACGGCTCCCGCCGTCGAGACCACCGCCGCTTCGGCGACAACCGAAGCCCAGGGCGCTGTCCCCTCCGGCGTGGAGGACGGCGTGCTGACCATCGCCATGGAATGCGCCTACGCTCCCTACAACTGGACCCAGAGCGACGATTCCAACGGCGCGGTGCCCATCTCCAACGTCCCCGGCTCCTACGCCAACGGCTACGATGTGATGATCGGCAAGGCCATTGCCGAGGCCAACGGCTGGGAACTGGAGGTTATCCAGTCCGATTGGGATTCCCTGGTGCCCGGTGTGCAGACCGGGATGTTTGACGCGGTTATCGCCGGTCAGTCCATGACCGCCGAGCGCGCAGAGCAGGTGGACTTCGCCGGCCCCTACTTCTACGCCACCATCGTCTGCGTCACCAAGGCAGACAGCCCCTATGCGAGCGCTGCCTCCATCGCCGATCTTGCCGGCGCGTCCTGCACCGCCCAGATCGCTACCATCTGGTACGACCAGTGCCTGCCCCAGATCGAGGGCGCCAACATTATGACCGCCGCCGAGACTGCCCCCGCCATGCTCATGGCGCTGGAAACCGATATGGTGGACTTTATCTGCACCGATATGCCCACCGCCCAGGGCGCGGTTGCCGCGTATCCCGATATGACCATCCTGGACTTCTCCGGCACCGACGGCGACTTCCAGTTCTCCGACGAGGTTCGGGCGGAGAACGTCAACATCGGCGTGTCCGTTATGAAGGGCAACACCGTTCTGAAGGATGCCATCGACGCGTACCTCGCCACCCTGACCGTGGACGATTTCAACAGTATGATGGCGCAGGCCATCTCCATTCAGCCCCTGAGTGAGTAACGCTTTGTAAGCCGGGAGGATGCCTCCCGGCTTCCCCTGCCAAAAATCCGGAAAGGAACCCGATTTATGGAAAAGTTTATCCAATTAGCCGCTGACATCGGCAAGCTGTGGGGAAAATACGGCGGCTCCTATCTCACCGCCATGCGCAATACCCTGATTCTGGCGCTGGTGGGTACGGTGATCGGCTGCCTGATCGGCTTTGCCTGCGGCATTCTGAACACCATTCCCTGCGGGAAGAACGATCCGCTGCCCAAGCGCTGCCTGCTGAAGCTGCTCCGGGGGATCATCCGGGTGTATGTGGAGGTGTTTCGGGGCACGCCGATGGTGCTCCAGGCGGTGTTTCTGTACTACGCTCTGCCATACTTTACCGACAATGCCCTGAAGTTTACCAACATCTGGGTGGCGGCGATTTTCGTCGTGTCCATCAACACCGGCGCTTATATGGCGGAATCCGTCCGGGGCGGTATCATCTCCGTTGACCCCGGGCAGACCGAGGGCGCCAAGGCCATCGGCATGACCCATTTCCAGACCATGACCTCTGTGATCCTGCCCCAGGCCATCCGGAACATCATGCCCCAGATCGGCAACAATTTTATCATCAACGTGAAGGACACCTCTGTCATGTTCATCATCGGGTTCCCCGATTTCTTTGCTGCCCACCGGGCGGCGGTGGGTGCAAGCTACCTGTATTTCCCCTCGGCCACCGTGGAAATGGTGGGGTATCTCACCATGACGCTGGCGGCCTCCTTTCTGCTAAGATGGGTGGAGCGGAAGATGGACGGCAGCAGCAATTACGAGCTGGTGCAGGAGGATCAGCTGACCATGACCGCCGGCACCTACAGCTATCCCGACCGGGGCACACCCTTCGATGAGCACAGCCTGGAGTATAAACAGGAACGCCGCAGACGCTGTGGGAAAGGGGGACGCTGATATGGCAGATATGATTTTACAGGTCAACCACCTGTCCAAGGCCTTCGGCTCCCACGAGGTTCTGCGGGACATTGACTTTACCGTAAACAAGGGCGACGTGACCTCCATCATCGGCGCTTCCGGTTCCGGGAAGAGCACGCTGCTGCGGTGCATCAACCTGCTGGAAATGCCCACCTCCGGGGAGATCCTCTACCATGGAAAGAATGTGGCAGGGCGGGGCGTCAACGCGCCGGAATACCGCTCCCATGTGGGTATGGTTTTCCAGTCCTTCAACCTGTTCAACAACATGACGGTGCTGGAAAACTGTATGGTCGGGCAGGTGAAGGTGCTGAAAAAGTCCAAAGAGGAAGCCCGAGCCCACGCCATGCAGTATCTGGAAAAGGTGGGTATGGCGCCTTACGTCAACGCCAAACCCCGGCAGATCTCCGGCGGACAGAAGCAGCGGGTCGCCATTGCCCGGGCGCTGGCCATGGATCCGGAGGTGCTGCTGTTCGACGAGCCAACCTCCGCCCTTGACCCGGAGATGGTGGGCGAGGTGCTGAACGTGATGCGAAATCTTGCCCGGGAGGGCATGACCATGCTGGTGGTGACCCACGAAATGGCTTTCGCCCGGGATGTGAGCAACCATGTGGTATACATGAACGGGGGCGTTATCTGCGAGGAAGGCGCGCCTTCGGAGGTTTTCGGAAATCCCCAAAAGCAGGAAACCCGGGATTTTCTCTCCCGGTTTCGCAGCAACTGAAGCAATTCCCATATCCACGTATCCGCCGGGGGCTTTTGGCTCCCGGCGGTATTTTGTTGGAAAAAGGACGAGCAACGGGGGCGTGAAGGGTCTATCGTCGTTACGCCATTGCGTAAAGCACGAAAAACCATGACAGGCTGAGGACTAATACTAACTCTTGATTAAAAACTTTAATTCTTTCCGGCCTGAATTGCGTCAGAATGCGTTATCTTCCTTGCTGGGCGGAAAGCCCAGCGGCGTCATCTGCCTTTTCTGGCACAATTCATTCTCGGAAAGCTTTTAAAGCTTTCAATCAAGAATTAGTATAAGCCTTG
>JAQXPK010000115.1 GCA_029100605.1 Bacillota bacterium
CCGGCGCAGATGCAGAACCGGCTGGGCACATCCGACACCGCCATCAGCTCACAGCAGCCGTTGGATAGCTCCAGCAGTCCCGTCAACGCCACCTGGGCTGCCGCCGGAAGCATCCAAAGAATCCACCGGTTCAAAAATGCCAGCAGCACCCGAAACAGAATCACCCAGCCGCAGACCGCCGCCATGACCTTGACGCCTTTGTTCACCGCGTCGGCTGGAGACAGAGGCGCTTTTTCCGGCATCGTGACGGGAGACGTGTCCCTTGCCGGGATTATCAGCGCGGTAAACACCGCCCCGGCAATGTGAATGCCCCACAGCGCCCAGGCCATCCATTTTCTGGGGAACATGGCACCTGCCATGCCAAACAGAAATGCCGGCCCCGCGTTGTTGCAGAATGCCAGAAGCCGTTGAGCCTGCGCTTTGGAAAGCTGTCCGCTCCGGCAGGCCTCGGCGACACTCTGGGCTCCCACGGGATACCCGCCGAGAAACGCCGGAATCAGCAGCGATTCCGCCCCCTTTGGCAGACCGCACAGCCACCCCAGCGGCCTTAGCAGAGGAATGGAGCTGCCCAGCAGGGAGCTTGTAAATAGAATGGACAGAACGAAAAAAGGGAACAGGGAGGGAATCACCGTTTTCAGGCACAGCGTCAGCCCCTCCCGCGCGCCCTGAAGCGCCGTTTTTGCGTCCAGAATCAGGATCAGCACGCCGATACACCCGCCGATCCCCGTGAATAACCGTCTGCGTTTCACATAGCCTCACCTCGGAAGAATCTATGCAAATCCGCCGCCGCCCATTCATATGCTTTCCCCAAAGGGGGTGCCGGAGGTATGGGGAAGCGGCGGCAGATCTGGGAGCGGCTGGCGGATGGAGCGGATCTTGCCGCCGAACCATTGCCCGGACAGCCCATTGTGGAAATCGCGGGAGACCGGCGGGTTCTCATTGAGAATCACTATGGCGTCAAGGAATACAGCCGTGAAAAGATCACCGTGAAGGTGAAGTACGGCTTCGTGTGCATCTGCGGATGCAATTTGGAGCTGATCCGCATGACGAAAGAACAGCTGGTAATCTCCGGGAGAATCGACACGGTCAGCCTGATCAGGAGGGGATAGCATGGATTTCTGGAAGTCCGCCGGCGGGATGATGGAGGCGGAGCTGACCAGCGCCGAGCCGGGAGCGGCGCTGGCAGCCATCAACGAACGAAACATCCCCCTGTTCCATGTCCGGCAGGAGGGCGACCTCACCGTAGCGTTTTTGGTTCGGCGGCGGGACTACCGGCAGCTTTCGGCGCTGTGTGAAAAGCGGGGAGAGACGCTCCGGCTTTGCCGGCGGCTGGGAATCTACTGGACAGGAAGCAGGCTGCTGCACCGTCCGCTGCTGCTGGCGGGACTGATTCTGTTCCTGACCGCGGCATTGTATCTGCCCACCCGGATTTTTTTCGTTCGGGTTGAGGGAAACACCGCCGTTCCCACCCGGCTGATTCTGGAAGCCGCCGGGGAAAGCGGCATCCGATTCGGTGCTTCCCGCCGGGAGGTGCGCAGCGAGAAAATGAAAAATGCGCTGCTCTCCAAAGTCCCGGAGCTTCAGTGGGCCGGGGTGAACACCGCAGGCTGTGTCGCCACCATATCCGTCCGGGAGCGGACAGACCCCAAGCTGACGCAGCAGGATTCGGCGGTGAGCAGCATCGTAGCGTCCCGGGACGGCTTCGTTCTCTCCGCCACGGTTACCCGGGGCACCGCACTGTGCCGGGTTGGGGAGGCAGTAAAGGCGGGACAGGTTCTCATTTCCGGGTACACCGACTGCGGTATCTGTATTCAGGCCACCCGGGCGGAGGGGGAGATTTACGCCCAGACCAGCCGGACTCTGACCGCCGTAACCCCCTCACAATGGGTCTTTCGGGGGGAGCCCACTGATGTCCGGAAAAAATACAGTCTGCTCCTCGGAAAAAAACGCATAAATTTGTGGAAAGACAGTGGAAATTTCAGGGGCAGTTGTGGTAGAATGGATACACAGTACATTCTCACCCTGCCCGGGGGCTTTTCCCTGCCGGTTGCGCTGTGCGTCGAAACCTACCAGTTCTACGAACCGTCGCCCGGCGAAACAGAAGCGGAGGCGGCGAAAACAGCTCTTTCCGGGTTTGCCCGGCGGTATCTTTCCAGGCAAATGATCGCAGGATCGATTCTGGATCCGGAAGAATCATTCACCGCCGACCATGGTCTTTACCGGCTGGAGGGAAACTACGTCTGCACGGAAATGATCGGCAGGGTACGTGCGGAGCAGATTGGAGATACAAATGGGAAAAGTGGTTGAACGAATTGTCAACGCCGAACGGGTGGAAGATCTGATCACAGTCTTCGGCTCCTTCGACGAGAACATCAAGCGGATTGAGGAAGCCCTCAATGTCCATGTGGTAAACCGGGGCACCGACCTGCGGATCTCCGGGGACGAGGAGATGGCAGATAAGGCGGTGCGAACCTTGGAGGGACTGCTGTCTCTTGCCGCCAAGGGCGAGATCATCGACGAGCAGCGGGTGCGCTATCTGATTACCCTGGTGAACGAGGGCAACGACGCCCAGGTCGCCCAGATGGCAAAGGACGTGGTGTGCATCACCGCCAAGGGCAAGCCCATCAAAGCAAAAACCGTCGGTCAGCAGAATTATATGAAGGCCATCCAGAAAAACACCATCACCATTGGCGTTGGCCCCGCCGGTACCGGCAAGACGTATCTGGCGGTGGCTGCCGCCGTGGCGGCCTTCCGGGAGCGGACGGTAAACCGGATCATTCTCACCCGTCCCGCGGTGGAAGCAGGGGAGCGGTTGGGCTTTCTGCCCGGGGATTTGCAGAACAAGGTCGATCCCTACCTTCGCCCGCTGTACGATGCCCTGTACGATATGCTGGGGGCGGAGACCTTCCAGAAATACCAGGAGCGTGGCTCCATCGAGGTTGCGCCCCTGGCCTATATGCGGGGACGGACTCTGGACGACAGCTTTATCATCCTGGACGAGGCTCAGAACACCACCCGGGAGCAGATGAAAATGTTTTTGACCCGTCTGGGCTTCGGGTCAAAAATCGTCATCACCGGCGACGTGACCCAGATTGACCTGCCGGAGGACAAGGTCTCCGGCCTGAAGGACGCCGTTCGGGTGTTGGACGGGGTTAAGGACATCGCCATCTGCCGCCTGACGGCGGCGGACGTGGTGCGCCACGCCCTGGTGCAGGAAATCATCAGCGCCTACGAAAAGGCCGCCCAGAAACAGGAAGTCAGAAAACCGAACCCCCAGTTCCGGGGGAACTACCACCAGAGGAAGAGCAAATGAAACATAAAATCAACATCGTATTTGAGCAGCTGAGCCTGCAGAAATTCACCATTCGGAACATTATCCGCACCTGCATCAACGCGACCCTGGACGCCGAGGGCATTACGGCTGCCTGTGAAATCAACGTCCTGGTGACGGACGACGCGGGCATCCAGGTCGTCAACCGGGAGAGCCGTCATGTGGACAAGCCCACGGACGTGCTGAGCTTTCCCATGTTCCAGCTGATCGCCGGAGAGCCGCCCACGGACTGGTCGGACTTCCAGGATCCGGAGACCGGACTGGTGCCTCTGGGGGATATGTGCATTTCTCTAGAACGGGCAGTCGCCCAGGCCAAGGAATACGGTCATTCCACCCGCCGGGAGGTGGGGTATCTCACCATCCACTCCATGCTCCATCTGCTGGGCTATGACCACCTGGACGAAGGTGAGGAAAAACGCAAAATGCGGGGCAGGGAAGAGGCCATCGCCGCCACCATCCCCAACATGAGCCGGGACTGAGAACCACACCATGCCATGGGGCGGCGTCATGATTCCGCTCTGCGGTGGTGTTACAAAAGCACAGGAGAATGTCATATGAAAACCAAAACCGCCATGATTACCATTGCCGGACGACCCAATGTGGGCAAGTCTACCCTGACGAACTATCTGGTCGGCGAGAAAATCGCCATTGTGTCCAATAAACCGCAGACCACCCGCAACCGTATCTGCGGCATTGTAACCCGGGGCGACACACAGTATGTCTTTGTGGACACCCCCGGCTATCACAAGGCCAGAACCAAGCTGGACGATTATATGGTTAACGTGTCCCGGGAATCTATTGCCGATGTGGATTTGACCATTCTGGTGGTGGAGCCCATCGCCGCCATCGGCCCCCAAGAAGAGGGGTTGATCAGGCAGATTCAGAGCAGCCATTGCCCGGCGATTCTCGCCATCAACAAAATCGATACCGTGGAAAAGGATACCCTTTTGTCTGTCATCGCCTGTTACTCTCAGGCCGCCTCCTTCGACGCCATCATCCCCATCTCCGCGAAAACCGGCGACGGGGTGGAGGACTTACTGCAAACCTGCGGGAAATACGCCGTGGAAGGCCCCTTCCTGTTTCCCGAGGACATGACCACCGACCAGCCGGAGCGGCAGGTCATGGCGGAGATCATCCGGGAGAAGCTGCTGTGGTGCCTCGAACGGGAGGTGCCCCACGGCACCGCCGTGGAGATCACGAAGTTCTCCGAGCGGGACAGTGGCATCATCGACATCGACGCCACCATCTACTGCGAAAAGGCCAGCCACAAGGGCATTATCATCGGCAAGAACGGCGCCATGCTGAAAAAAATCTCCTCCATGGCCCGTGCGGACTGCGAAAGATTCATGGGCACCAAGGTCTATCTCACCACCTGGGTCAAGGTGAAGGAAAACTGGCGGGACAGCGACTTTCTTGTGCGCAACTTCGGCTACAGCGAATAATTTCCAGTGGTAAATTCCCAACCGGCGGCGAAAGCTATTTACGGGAGGGATGTCTATGAACGCCACAGATTACTGGCAGTTATTTCTGGAAACCGGCGCGCCTGAAGCCTATCTCATGTACTGCAGGCACAAAACGGAGGGAACGCATGTATTTGACGATTCAGGGCATCGTTCTGCGGGTCACGGACTACAATGACCGGGACGCCCTGCTGACCTTGCTGACCCGCCGCCACGGCAAGCTGACGGTGAAGGCCAGAGGGCTTCGGCGGAAAAACAGCCCGCTCACCGCCCCCTGCCAGCTGCTGGCCTACGGGGAATTTACCCTGTTTGAGTACAAGGGTCAGTACACCATCAACGAGGCCCAGTCCATCGAACTGTTTCTGTCCCTGCGCCGGGATCTGACCCGGCTGTCTCTGGGCACTTATTTTGCCCAGGTGGCAGAGGTGCTTTCCCAGGAGGATTTACCCAACCCGGAGCTGCAATCTCTGCTTCTCAACTGCCTGTACGCCCTGTCCGCGCTGGAGCTTCCAGAGGAAAAGGTTAAGGCGGTCTTTGAACTGCGCGCCGCCTGCCTGTCCGGCTATACCCCCGATCTGTTTGGCTGTCATATCTGCGGAAACCAGAATCCGGATCGGTTCGACCTGTCGGCAGGGCAGCTGGAATGCCGGAGCTGCCGAAGGGGCGAATCCCGGGGCATCCGCCTGCCGGTGACTCCCGCCATGCTGGAGGCCATGCGCTACATCTGCCTGTGCGACCCCAAAAAGCTGTTTTCCTTCCAGGTTGGGGCGGATACCCAGAGGCAGCTGGCGGAACTGACGGAGGCGTACCTCTGCACCCAGCTGGAGCGGGGCTTTTCCACCCTGGACTTCTATAAATCCCTACTTATTTAGGAGAAAACTATGTCAGAACTTTATGAAAAATCCCTTCTGAAGCTGGAACTGGATCAGGTACTTCAGCTTCTATCCCAGTGCGCCGGAAGCGAGGGCGGCAAGGCTGCCTGCCTGGCGCTGCGACCAACCTCCGATCTGGAAGAGGTTGAGTTGCTGCTGAATCAGACCACTGCCGCCTCTGATCTGTGCACCCGGAAGGGAAATCCCGTGTTTGGGGATGTCACCGACTGTTCCGCGTCACTGGAACGGGCGGATCGGGGCGGCTGCCTTCAGCCGGTGGAGCTGCTGCGGATCGCGGGCATTCTCCGCTGCGCCCGGAATATCAAGAGCTATGTCGCTGAGGATGACCCCAAGACGGTGTTGGACGCTCTGTTTCAGGCTCTTACCCCCAATAAATACTTAGAGGACAAAATCTTCGGCGCGATCCTCTCCGAGGAGGAAATCGCCGACAATGCCTCCCCGGAGCTTGCGGACATTCGGCGTCATATGCGCATTCAGTCGGGAAAGATCCGGGACAGTCTGCAAAAGGTGATTTCCTCTCCCGCCTATTCCAAGTTCCTCCGGGAACCCATCATCACCATCCGCCAGGGACGGTACGTGGTGCCTGTGAAGAGCGAGTGCAAAAACGACGTTCCGGGACTGGTACACGATGTATCCGCCACAGGCTCGACTTACTTTGTGGAGCCCCTGTCCGCCGTCAACGCCAACAACGCCCTGCGGGAGCTGGAACTGAAGGAGAAGAAGGAAATCGAGCGGATTCTCGCGGAGTTGTCCAGCGAGGCCGCCGCCTATCGGGAGGCCATCGACCTGAACTACCGGATGTTGGTACAGCTGGACGTTATCTTCGCCAAGGCCAAGCTGGCCTACCGGATGCGTGCATGGGCGCCTGTCATGAACGATCAGGGGCAGGTTTCCCTGCGCAATGCCCGGCATCCTCTCATCGATCCCCAGACTGTGGTGCCCATCTCCGTGTCCCTGGGTACGGATTTCGATACCATGATCATCACCGGCCCCAACACCGGCGGCAAAACCGTCACCTTAAAAACCATCGGCCTGCTGACCCTGATGGCAGAGTGCGGCCTGCATGTTCCGGCAGGGGACGGCAGCAAGCTCTCCACCTTTGACGCCATTCTCGCGGACATCGGCGACGAGCAGTCCATTGCCCAGAGCCTGTCCACCTTTTCCAGTCATATGCGCACCATCGTTGATGTGGTCGCTCAGTGTGACGGCCGGACGCTGGTGCTGTTCGACGAGCTGGGTGCCGGCACCGATCCCGCGGAAGGCGCGGCGCTGGCAACCGCCATCATCGAATACTGCCGGAAGCTGGGCAGCCGGGTGGTAGCCACCACCCACTATGCCGAACTCAAGCTCTACGCCATGCGCACCGCCGGGGTCATCAACGCCTCCTGTGAATTTGACGTGGACACCCTCCGCCCAACCTACCGGCTGCTCATCGGCATTCCCGGCAAATCCAACGCCTTTGCCATTTCCCGGAAGCTGGGGCTACCAGAGGAAATTCTCAAGGAGGCCGACGATCTGGTGGACAAGTCCGACAAGGACTTTGAGGACGTGCTGTCCCAGCTGGAGCAGCAGCGCCAGCAGATGGAGTCCGCACGCCAGGAGGCCGAGCGCCTGAAGCAGGAAACCGCCCAGATCAAGCAGCAGAGCGAGCAGTACCAGCAGCAGCTCCAGAAGGAGAAGGAAAAGGCCATGGAGTCTGCCCGCCGGGAAGCCCAGCATATCATCGACGAGGCCCGGGCGGCGGCAAATCTGGCCTCGGAAGAGCTGAAGGCCATGCGCAAGCAGCTTGCCGACAGCGCCGATACCACGGGGCTGAATCAGCGGCAGACGGAGCTGCGCCGGAACCTGAACGAGGTAGAGGACAAGCTCCGTGCTTCCCAGCCCCAGAAAGAGCGCCCCAAGCCAACCCGGAGCATTCTGGTGGGGGACACCGTGGAGCTACTGAAGCTGGGCACCAAGGCCAGCGTTCTTGCCGTCAACAAGGACGGCACCTACCAGCTACAGGCCGGCATTCTGAAGCTGACCGCCAAGCCGGAAGAGGTCTACCTTCTGGAAAACGAGAATCCCTACAAGGCCAAAGGCGGTCATCCCGCTCACTCCGGCCGGGAGATGAAGATGACCGCCATGCCCACGGAAGTGGATTTGCGGGGCATGGACACCGTGGAGGCCATCTGCGTACTGGAACGGTACCTGGACGAGGCCATGCGGGCAAACCTGACCACCGTTCGGATCATCCACGGCAAGGGCACCGGCGCACTGCGCGCCGCCGTTCAGCAGGCTCTGAAGAAGAACAAATTCATCAAGAGCTTCCGTCTGGGGGTCTACGGCGAGGGCGAGGACGGCGTTACCATCGCCGAATTTCGATGAATTTCTTCCCGTTTGACAATTCAAAATGGAGAAATCGTTTGGCTGTTGTGAAAATACCACGAAAAACGGTTGACTTTTTCAGTGAAAATGGCTATCATATACCCAGACCCGTCGTATCCAGCCGGGTGCGATGAAAAGGAGTGTGTATGAAATGTTCAACAAAGAAGTGGTGGTTCGTTGCGAGTCCGGGCTGCACAACAAACAGGCGACCTATTTTGTGCAGAAGGCCAACGAATTCGACAGCAGCATCTGGCTGGAATCCGGTAGCCGTAAGATGAACGCCAAGAGCCTGCTGGGCATTATGTCGCTGGGCGTTGTCACCGGCTCCACCGTGACCCTGAGTGCCGAAGGCGCGGATGCTGAGGCCGCCGTGAACGCGCTGGACGCTCTGCTTCAGAGGGATGTATATTAAGGAATTCTTACTTAACCGCCTCAATGCCCCAGGACGCATTGGGGCGGTACTTTTATGAAATCGAGGAAACCATGACCTTTGACGAACTGAAGGAAAAAGCTCTGTCATTGCCCTACGCTCCCGGCGTGTACATCATGCGGGACAAGACCGACAAGGTCATCTATGTGGGTAAGGCGAAGAAACTGAAAAACCGGGTCAGCCAGTACTTTCAGGACACGGCCTCTCACACCCCGAAAACCCGGCTGATGGTGAGCAGGATTCACCATTTCGACGTCATCGTCGCGGCATCGGAATTCGAGGCGCTGGTGCTGGAATGCTCCCTGATCAAGCGCTATATGCCCAAATACAACATCCTTCTCAAGGACGACAAGGGCTATCCCTACCTCCGGTTGAACATGAAGGACGTGTACCCCACCATCACCATGGTCAGCAAGCCCGCCGATGACGGGGCGGACTATTACGGCCCCTACGGCGGCAGAGCCGTCACCCACGACGTGATGGAGGCCATCCGGCTGACCCTGAAGCTCCCTGGCTGTCACAAGCAGTTCCCCCGGGACATTGGCAAGGAGCGGCCCTGCCTGAATTACCACATGAACCAGTGCGCCGGATGGTGTCAGGAGAACAAGAGCTGCACCGAGTACCGGCAGACCATGCTCCAGGCGAGAGAACTGCTGAAGGGCAACTATAAGGCCGTCGCAGACCAGATCCGGCAGCAGATGCTCACCGCCGCAGAGAATCTGGAATTCGAGCTGGCAGCCAGTCTGAGGGATCGGTTAAACGCGGTGGAGAATCTGGGGCAGAAGCAGCTGGTGACGGCGGGCACTCTGGCGGATACCGATGTGGTGGGCTACGGGGAGACGGAGGCGAAAGCCTGTTTCGCCGTGCTCCATTTTTCCGGCGGCAATCTGCTGGACAAGGACTACGAGGTATTCCCAAGACCGGACGACAAGGCAGAGGCGGTTTCCAGCCTGCTCAAGCAGTTCTATTTAAGCCGAGGACTCGCCCCCAAGCGGGTGCTGCTGCCCTTTGAAATCGAGGACGGCGAGCTGTTCGCGGAACTTCTGGAGCAGCGTTACGGACGTATGCCGAAGCTCCATGTTCCCCAGCGGGGCGACAATTTGCGGCTGGTAGAGCTTGCCTGTAAAAATGCCTATGAGGAAGCGGAGCGGGTCACAGGCAGGGAAGAGCGAGTGGGCGCGACATTGGCTCTCCTCGGCAAGATGCTCGCCATCCCCACGCCTCGCAGGATGGAATCCTTTGACATTTCCAACATTTCCGGCACGGACATCGTAGCCAGTATGGTGGTGTTTCAGGACGGAAAGCCGAAAAAAAGCGACTATAAGCGCTTCAAGGTGGATGGCCTGACCGATCAGGACGACTACGCCTCCATGCGCCAGGTGGTGACCCGCCGATTTGTCCACTACCAGGCGGGGGACAAGGGCTTTGACGAAGCGCCCGACCTGCTGCTCATTGACGGCGGCGTCAACCACGCCAAAATCGCTGTCTCTGCCCTGCAGGCGCTGGGACTATCCTTCCCGGTGTTCGGCATGGTGAAGGACGACCGGCACCGCACCCGGGCTCTGGTGACCCCGGAGGGGCAGGAGATCCGCATCGACAACAACCAGGCGGTTTTTTCCCTCATCGGGCAGATTCAGGAGGAAACCCACCGCTTTGCCATTACCTACCACCGCCAGCTCCGGAGCAAGCGTCTGCGCTATTCAGAACTGGACGGCATTCCTGGCATCGGCCCCAAGCGGAAACAGGAGCTTCTGAAGCAGTTCAAATCCCTTTCCGCCATCGCACAGGCCACCCTGCCGGAGCTGGAGCGGCTGCTGCCCAAGGACGCCGCCGCGGCGGTATACCATCATTTTCGTGAGAAAGAGGAAGCATAAATGCGTGTCATCACAGGAAAAGCCCGGGGGGTGCAGCTGAAAACCCCCGAGGGTATGCTGACCCGTCCCACCACCGACCGGGTGAAGGAGGCGCTGTTCAGCGTCATTCAGTTCGACATTCCCGGATCGAAGGTGCTGGATCTCTTCGGCGGTACGGGACAGCTGGGGATTGAGGCACTGAGCCGGGGCGCGAAAAGCGCCGTGTTCGTGGACGCTCGGGAGGAGGCCTGCCGCCTTATCCGGGAGAATCTGAAACGCACCCGGCTCCAGGAGGATGCAGCTGTTGTTCGCAGCGATTATATGGATTATTTGAACCGCTGCCGGGAACAATTTAATATCATCTTCCTCGACCCACCCTATGCGGAAGTTTTTTTGGAAAATTCCTTAAATCGCATCACCGAAATTGACATTTTGCTTTCCGGTGGTATAATAGTCGCAGAGCGCCCGCTGGGGAAGGCGCTTCCCTGGGACTTCCCAGGCTTCACCCGTTCGCGGGATTATCAGTATGGAAAGATTCTGCTGACGTTTTATAGGAAAGACGGCGGCAGTCAGGAATAGAGAATGAAAATTGCGATCTATCCGGGCAGCTTTGACCCGGTCACCAGCGGTCATCTGAACATCATCCGCCGGGCGTCGAAGATATTCGACAAGCTCATCGTGTGCGTCATGGTCAACGCCGGAAAGAACCCAATGTTCACGCAGGAAGAGCGGGTTGCGTTGATCCGCCGGGTCACGGGCGACCTTCCCAACGTGGAGGTGGACTGCTCCGACGAGCTGCTGGCGGACTACGCCCGCCGCCGGGGAAGCTGCGTCATCCTCAAGGGACTGCGGGCCGGTTCTGACTTTGAGAACGAATTCCAGATGGCCCTCATCAACCACAAAATCAACCCGGAGCTGGACACCATGTTTCTCACGGCCTCCAGCGAGTATATGTACCTCAGCTCCAGCGCGGTAAAGGAGCTGGGCACTTACGGCGTGGATCTGTCGGATTTTCTGCCCGCGGAGATCATTCCGGACTTTCAGCAGCGAATTGCGCAAAGAAGACTATCTGTTCAAGGAGGAAAATGAACATGAGCGATCGTAACAGCGAAGACATCATCGGTGCATTGTACGACATGGTTCAGGACGCCCGATCCATGCCCCTGGCAGCGGACAAGTGCATTCTGGAGCGGGATAAGGTGCTGGATATGCTGGATGAGATCATCGCCCAGCTGCCCGCCGAACTGAAGCAGTCCCGAACCATAGTGGAATCCCGGAACGAGCTGATTTCCCAGGCTCGCCGGGAGGCAGAGGGAATCCTGCGCCAGGCTCAGGAGCAGGCCAAGCAGATGGTCACCAAGGAAGCCATTTACGCCGAGGCCAAGAAGCGCAGCGAGGAGCTGGTGGGTCAGACCCAGGCGAAAATTGACCAGCTTCGCAAGGCCGGCAACGCCTACATGGACGAGTCTCTCCGGCAGACGGAGGAGGTCGTTTCCAAGGCTCTGGCGGAGATCCGGGATACCCGGATGAAGTTCCGCACAGTCACGGAGGAACAGCAGAAGCGCAAAGCCCCCAACGTAGACGTTGAGGTTTAAGGGAGGAAGCATACCGGGGCAGGCAATCTGCCCCGGTTTTCATATGTTTCCGCCGAATCTTCCCACACCCGAAAAAAAGGCTGGAAATTCTCTCCGAACTGTGATATAATAAGCTGTAAAACTTTGTGAGGGGAGGGCAATACGTGGATCTAAGCTGGTTCGAGAGCTTCCTGTACAGCCTGTTTTCCGGGCTTGCAGACATTCTGCCCGTTTCCGCCGAAGCCCATCGGGTGCTGCTGCTGAAATTTTTCGGTGTCCAGGGCAGCAATGACCTCATCAATCTGTTCATCGATCTCGGCGTATGCGGCGCGCTGTATTTCTCCTGCCGCAGGCAGATTGTGCAGATGACCCGAGCCAGGAAGCTGGCACGGGTTCCCAAGCGCCGTCGCCGCCGACCGCTGGATACCCGAAGCCTGATGGATTTCAGTCTGCTGAAAACCATGCTGATTCCCATTGTCCTCAGCTTTTTTGTCTACCGGTTCGCCAAAAAACTGGATGACAGGCTGGTTCTGGTTGTGGTCTTTCTTTTTGTCAACGGCCTCATCCTGTACATCCCTCAATTCTTTCCCACGGGCAACCGGGACAGCCGTACCCTTTCCCGGGTGGAAGGCCTGCTGATGGGTTTCGGCGGAGCGCTGGGCGTTGTCCCGGGTATCTCCGCAATGGGCGTTGCCCTGTCGGTCAGCAGCGTCTGCGGTGTGGAGAAAAGTTACAGTCTGAACATGGCGCTGCTCATGAACCTTGGCATCCATATCGGACTGGCTGTGATGGATGTGCTGGGTCTGATTTCCGGCGGCGCGGGCACATTGTCGTTTGTGATTCTTCTGCGCTATCTGGTTTCCACCGCCGTGGCCTTTGGCGGAAGCCTTCTGGGTGTAAAGCTTATGCGCCTGTTGACCGCGAACGGCGGTACCAATCTGCTGGCCTTCTATTGCTGGGGCGTGGCGCTGTTCCTCTTTATTTTGAATCTCATGGCTTAAGGCAACACCGCACAATGGGAACAGCGGGCTTCGACGGATCTTTTGTCCCATTATGCGGTATTGCCTCAATCCGATCCCATCCGATACGGATGGGAGACGTTTTATGATAAACGCGAATCAGGAGGTTACTATGGCTGAAAAGAAAGCGGCCAGTCGGGCCGAAAAGGCGGTTTCCGGCGTGAAGAAGAAAGCGCCGGGCGATACCCCTTCCAAATCCACCGCAAAAAAAAGCCCGCCAAAGGCACCGTCTAAAAAGAGCGGCAAGGTCAAGACGGAGTATGAGCGCGCCGTTCCGCCGCATTTTCTCATCGCGGCTATCAGCATTCTGCTGTTTATCCTGTTTGTGGTCATCAGCGTGAATCCGGACGGCGCACTGCTGAAGGTGATTCAGTCGGTGGTGCTGGGTCTGATCGGTCAGGCAGGTTTTTATTTTGCCATTCCGGCACTGCTGTATTTATTTGTGATTCACGCCTTTCTTCGGAAAAACGCGCCTACCATGCGAAGCGTGTGTACGTTACTGTTTGTCCTGTTCTGCGGCTGCATCTACCATCTGGTGGTTCAGAATCAGGGGATGGCAACGGGCATCGCGGTAATCGCCGATCTGTACACCGGCGGCGTGGACGGGCGCACCGGCGGCGTCATCTGCGGCGGCCTTGCTATGCTGATCCGCTGGGCCTGCGGAAAGCCCCTTTCCATCGCAATCTGCGCGGTGCTGGCGGTTTTGACCCTGCTGGGCGCCATGCGGATTACCATTCCCAGCATTATCCGGGCAATTGCCAACCGTCCCAAGGATGACTATGTGGATGATGAGGACGATGACTACGTTGAGCCTGCCGCTGTGGTCGTCAATCACATTGCCAACAAGCAGATCGAGCACAAGCGCCAGCAGCGGGAGCAGAGCAAGGCCGCCCGGGCTCAGGCGGCAGCGGAAGCCGTTCCGGAATCCGCTGCCCAGCGCCAGTCCAGAAAGCAATCTCGTCCTGCCACTCAGCAGGCAGAGATCCCTGCTCAGACTGAGGCGGTTAAGCCGGTTCCCAGCAGAGGGTCCTCCTTTATGGATCGAGTGGACGAGGACATCAGCGCGCCGCTGCCCGGAACGTCAGAGTTTGTGAAAGAGCCTCAGCCCGCAGAATCCGCCCCGGTTCGTCCTGCCCCGGCAAAGCCTGTGAAGGTGGAAGGGGAGGATCTCGGAGAGAAAATTCCCAGCAAAATGCCGGAATTTGTCATGGACGACCCCATTCCTCCCGCGCCCAAGCTGGATACCCCGCCCAAAGCAAAGCCTGCTGCGGAGGCAAAGCCCGGCAAGGTTACGTCCCGGGACGCCGCCGAATCGGCGCAGCAGGTTGCCGTGGAAATCGCCGAGGCACAATCATCGGAGCCGACGGAGTACTGCTTTCCACCGCTGGATTTGCTTCGGCGTCCGGTTCGCTCCGGAGCCGACGGTACGGAGGAAATGCGGGAAAACTCCCGCCGCCTCAACGAGACCCTCGCCAGCTTCAACATTGACGCCCACATCATCAACGTCACCCGGGGCCCCAGCGTCACCCGGTACGAGGTGGAGCTGGACAAGGGCGTCCGCCTGAACAAAATCACCGGCTGCGCCGACGACATTGCCCTGAGCCTGGGCGCCTCCGGCGTTCGGATTGCCGCCGTGCCCGGAAAAATCTCCGTGGTGGGTATTGAGGTTCCCAATCGGGCGGTAACCACCGTCTCTCTTCGGGAAGTGATCGATTCTCCCGAGTTCGCCAAGGCCAAGTCCAAGACCTCCATCGCCCTGGGCAAGAGCATCGATGGCAGCTGTATCGTGGGCAACATTGCCAAGATGCCCCATCTGCTGATTGCCGGCACCACCGGCTCCGGTAAGTCCGTGTGTATGAACTCCATTATCATCAGTCTGCTGTATAAGGCAGGCCCCGAGGATGTGAAGCTCATCATGGTTGACCCTAAAATGGTGGAGCTGGGGATCTACAACGGCATTCCCCATCTGTTGATCCCCGTGGTCACCGATCCCAAAAAGGCGGCAGGAAGCCTGCAGTGGGCGGTGACGGAGATGCTCCGCCGGTACAAAATGATGTCCGATCTGGGCGTCCGGGATCTGGAATCCTACAATGGCATCGTCACCGGCGAGGAGGACGGGCAGAAACTGCCCCAGGTGGTCATCATTATTGACGAGCTGGCGGATCTGATGATGGTTGCCGCCAAGGAGGTGGAGGATTCCATCTGCCGCATTGCCCAGATGGGTCGTGCCGCCGGTATGCATCTGATTATCGCCACCCAGCGTCCCTCCGCCAACGTCATTACCGGCCTGATGAAGGCCAACATTCCCTCCAGAATCGCGTTTTCTGTAGCCTCCGCCATGGAATCTCGGATCATTTTGGATACCATGGGCGCGGAAAAGCTGGTGGGCAAGGGCGATATGCTCTACGCCCCCATTGGGTGCGGCAAGCCTCTGCGGGTTCAGGGCTGCTTTGTCACCGATACCGAGGTGGAGGCGGTTGCCGGGTACGTCAAGGAGAACTATACCGCCCAGTACAGCCAGCAGGTGCTGGAGGAGATTGAAAAGAAGGCGCAGCAGACCGGTAAAAAGCCTGCCAGCGTCTCCGATCCCGACCCCAGTGACGAGGAACTGGAAGGGGACGAGATGCTTCCCGCCGCCGTGGACATCATTCTGGAGACGGGACAGGCCTCTGTCTCCATGCTGCAGCGGCGGCTGAAGCTGGGCTACGCCCGGGCGGCTCGCATTGTGGACGAAATGGAGGAGAAGGGCATCGTCGGCCCCTTCCAGGGCAGCAAGCCCCGAGCCATTCTCGTGACAAAGGAGCAATGGCAGGCCATGAAAGGCGGTCAGACGGAACAAATGGGGTTT
>JAQXPK010000116.1 GCA_029100605.1 Bacillota bacterium
GAAAAACTGGCCGCAGCCTAAAGGCTTTGGCAAAGGTTGCAAGCCGAACGCATCTTACGATACGTCCGTCTTGCAACCTGTCATATACCACATCGTAAATTTCCTTCTTGTTGATGGGTCACATCTATTTACATCACAGAAATATTTTGGAAATTCAGTTGACAAATCTATTGAAAGTGTTAATATACCATTATTAGGGGCTAATATGGAAGATCCTGTCGAAATGACCGTAGAAATCTGCCGATGCGGCAGTGAAAGGGTCGAAAAGCGACACTCAGAGCGCGTTTCCGGTTTTGACAGCCGGTGCGGGCTGTCGAGAAGCCCGGGATTCAAAAAACGGAAAGAGGCGTGTCATGTACGAGATTGCACTGAGTTTTACCATTGTCAGCCAAAATCCCCGGATCGGGCGGGTTCTTCGGGGCGTTCCGCCGCTGGAGGATTGCGTATATCACTTTTTCACCTGCCCGAATTGCGATGGCCTTTCCCCCGCTTCCGTGACCGACGCGGTGATTTTCGGCAGCGACGTTCCCGCCGGGGACATTGCGTCCGCCCTGGAGGGCTGGCGGGAAGGTGCCCCCTTGACGGCGGTCATCACCGGCTCAGGCCAGACGGCGCTTCCCGCGGAGCTGTGCCGGCGGGTGGACTGCCTGTGGACGATGGGAGCAGGCGAGGATGAAACCGCCCTGACGGCGTGCTTTGAAAAGCTGGCTCTGCGCATGAAAGCCCAGGCGGATGCCCGCAAGCAGGCGATCTGCTTCCAGACGCTGATTGACAGCTCTCAGGATCTGATCTGGTTCAAGGATGTGGACGGGCGGCACCTGATCGTCAACGATCAGTTCTGCCGGTTCGTCAAAAAGAGCAAGGCGCAGATTTACAAGCAGGGGCACTGCTATATCTGGAACGCCTCCAAGGAAGATGAGCAGGTCTGTCTGGACAGCGACCGGAAGATCATGCAGGGGCGCAAAACCCAGAAATTTGAAGAGCAGGTTCACACCAACGACGGCGACTACATTATCCAGAGCGACAAATCCCCGCTGATGGATGGGGACGCCATCTTCGGCACCTGCGGCATCGGAAAAAACGTCACCGCCGAGAAGAATCTGGAGCGCAAGCTGCAAACCATTCTGGACAACATTCCCTTTGCGGTGGCGGTGGTCAGCAACGCGGACATTCTGACCTACAAAAACCGGATGTTTGACACCTTCTTCCCCCAAGCGGTGGGTCTGCTGGGTCAGACCGGCTCGGATCTGAAGCGGCTGCTCCATTTCCCAGAAAATCTGAAGGAGGGCGAGTCCGTCCCGCTGGAGATGACAGGCTCCGACGAGGAACCGGTTTGGTTTTCCTACAGCGAGCGGCAGATTCTGGACGCCTTCGATTCCAGGGTTGAGAAAATGCTGGTCATTCAGGACATCACCGCCGCCGTGCGGCTGGAGCAGCAGAAGGAGCAGCTGGCCTATACGGACTATCTCACCGGCTTGTCCAACCGGCGGGGGCTTCTGCGAGCCCTGGAAAACGAGAACGACACCGGCGGACTGACGGTCATTTTGCTGGATGTAGACAATTTCAAGCAGATCAACGACACCCTGGGTCATGGCCTGGGCGACGCGGTGCTGCAGGAATTCGCGGCGCTGCTGAAAAAGGTGTTTGTGGCGGATTATGTCGTCCGCTACGGCGGAGACGAATTTCTGGTGGTGACCCGTCTGGACACGAGAGAAGGCATCCGCGTCAAGATGGACAGTCTGCTCCGGGAAGCGGCTCACGCCGTTTTCGGCGGTGGAAAGGTCCACGGTATCAGCGCCAGCTGCGGCATTTCCGGCGGGGACGCCGCCCGGGGATGCTCCATTGAAGAGCTGATTGAGCGCAGCGACCATGCCATGTACCACATCAAGCGGCACGGCAAAAGCGGTTACTGTTTTTACGACGATATGACGAAGGAGGGTTAGGTCGTATGGAATGTGGAATGTCTCCCAGCAGGAAACAGTATCTGGATGAATTATTCACCGCGTTTGAGATTGTCGCGGAAGGTTCTTATGTGTACGTGTGCGACCTGGAGTACGACTATGCCCGCTGGTCGGTTGAGGCTGTGGCGCATTTCGATCTGCCGGGAGAGTACATGGTGGGCAGCCCGAAGATCTGGGGGGATCTCATTCTCCCGGAGGATCAGGAAGCCTACAATCAGAGCATTCAGGCCGTCTTTTCCGGTGAGGTTGGCTGGCACGATATGCAGTACCGCATCCGCAACCGGGACGGACGGTATGTGGTGTGCACCTGTCGGGGCACGGTGATCCACGGCGAGGATGGGAAGCCCCTGTACTTCGCCGGGGCGATCCAGAACAACGGCCTGGTGAGCAGCGTGGATTCCCTGACCGGACTGCAAAACCAGTATGGTCTGTTCCAGCGCCTGGACGGGCTTTACAACAAGCAGGCCAGGGCAAACATTATGATGATCGGCATCAAGCGGTTCTCCACGGTCAACGAAATGTGGGGCTATGATTTCGGAAACATGGTCATCCACAAGGTGGTGCAGGAGCTGAAGCAGATTTTCTGCAACGAGGGCGTGCTGTACCGGGCGGACGGCGTGCGCTTTGTGCTGCTGACCCGTTCGCTGACCATGGAGCAGCTGGCTGAGCGGTACGAAACGGTGCGCCGGCATATCTGCGAGAAGCTGGAAATTGACGGCTATCATCCCAATCTTCAGGTGTGCGGCAGCGCGCTGGAGATCAACACCTTTGATGTCAACCCCCAGGCCATGTTCTCCTGCCTGGGCTACGCATACAACCTGTCCCGGGAGCGGGGCAACGGGGAGCTTCAGATTTTCCGCAACGAGATTGACGAAAGCCGAACCAATCTGCTGACCCTGATCAACACCGTCCGCCGTAGCATTGAGAATGACTGCGAGGGCTTTCTGCTGTATTACCAGCCGATTATGGACGCCAATACCCACGCCCTGAGCGGCTGCGAGGCTCTGCTTCGCTGGCGCAGCCCGGAGTACGGTCTGGTTCCGCCCAACCGATTCATCCCCATCATTGAGAACGACCCTGCCTTTGTAACGCTGGGCGAATGGATTCTGCGCAAGGCCATGGAGGACACGAAGCCCTTCCTTGCCAGCTGTCCGAACTTTGAGTTAAACGTCAACGTGGCTTATGAGCAGCTCAAGCGGGCGTCCTTTGTGGAAATGGTCAAGCGGAATCTGGCGGCGGTGGACTATCCGCCGGAGAATCTGTGCCTGGAAATCACCGAGCGGTGCCGCCTGCTGGAAATCAACCGCCTGTCCACAATCGTCTCCGAGCTGCGGGATCTGGGCGTGCGCTTCGCCATCGACGATTTCGGAACGGGCTATTCCTCCATGAGCATTCTGAACCAGCTGAAATTCGACGTGGTGAAGATCGACAAGATGTTTGTGGACAACGTTGCCCGGGGCGGGAAGGACGTCCGGCTCATACGCGTGATGAACGAGCTGGCGTTGATCTGCGGCTCCCGGGTCTGCGCCGAGGGCGTGGAAACCCAGGAGCAATGTGAAATCGTGCGTCAGTGCGGTGTGAACACCATTCAGGGCTACTATTTCTCCAAGCCGGTGCCTTTGGATGCCTTCCGTTCCCAGTTCGTCCCCGCCGAGGCGTAGCGCGCCGCGAATGACCACTTGAAGCCCTGCGGGCCTTTGCCCGCAGGGCTTTTCGTCTACACCCGGATGTTCACCCGATCCATTTCCGCCTGTTTTGTATTGGGCAGGACGTGGCTGTACAGATCCATGGTCATGGCAAGGCTACTGTGACCCAGAATGGTTTTCAGGGTCTGAGGGGTGCCGCCCTGCTCGATGTAGCGGGTGGCGAAGGTATCCCGCAGGGCGTGGGAGGTAAAGGGCGGGATGTCCGTCCCCTGCTCCCGGAGGCGGGAGAGGATGGTGCGGATGGCTCGATTCACCGCGCCGTGACCCACCAGCTGCCCCCGGGGGGAGAGAAAGCACAGCGTCTCGCATCCGGGCAGCTTTGGCAGCGTCTCCCACTTCTGCCGCTGGCGGCGAAGCAGGGCGCGGATGGCGGCGTTGATGGGGATGTCCCGCTCCCCGGCCTCGGTTTTGGTGGAGGCGCCCAGCACCGGGACGCCCTCCTCGGTGCGGGTGACAGTGCGGCGGATGTGAATGACGGTCTGGTCGATGTCCGTCCATTGCAGGGCGGCAGCCTCCCCCAGACGCACGCCGGTCAGGAGTTGAAAGGCCAGCAGTTCATAGTAAAAGCTGTCCCTGGCGGCGGTCATGAACGTAGCCTGCTCCCCTTCGGTCAGGGCGCGGTGGTAGGTTTCGGCGGCCTTTTCCGTCACCTTCATGCAGCCAACCCCCCCGGCGGGGTTCCGGGGCAGCAGTCCCTCAGATACGGCGGTGTTCAGCATGGTCTGCACAATTCGCAGCAGAATGTTGACGGTGGTTGGCCGCAGATGCCGGGCGGCCTCGGCCTGCATGGCGAGGATGTCCCGGCGGGTGATGTCCTTCAGGGGCAGCTGACCGATGACCGGGCTGGCGTAGGGGCGGTAATAGGTGGCGTAGACGCGCAGGGTGCTGGGCTTGACCGACAGGCGTTTCCCCTCCAGCCAGGTTTCAAAGTACTGATCGGCGGTGAGGGCGGAGGCGGGCGGGGCGGCCTGGGAAAGGGCTTTTCGCTTGCTCTGCTCCTGGTCGCGCAGACGGCGCAGGGTGCGGCCGTAGACCGAGTAGCGGCGGCCGTTGACGGTGAAGCGTTTTTCCAGAAGGCCGTTTTTGCGTCTGCGCACGCCGGTGGGATAGTGATTCATAGAAATTCCCTCTTTCTGTAATGTGCTTATCGGGATAACGCAGCAAGGCGACAAATTGCAACTTATCGGGCACCCGTTTCGTAGGGCGGGGTCATGACCCCGCCGACCCGGTTTCGATAATACGAAGCCTACGATGGATGGGACTGGGGAAGTTGGCATCCAAACCATTCCCATTGGGTGAAAGAATCAGCTTTGTCCAGCGTGATCGGCGGGGTCATGACATAAGCCCTACGAAGGGTTTACGCCAGACTGCAATCTGTCCCAACAGCTGTGCTAAGCCGATAAGCCGATATAACGATGAGGAGCCGATGCTCCTGCCTCTATGATACCAAACCCGGGGTACGCCGTGGGGTACGA
>JAQXPK010000117.1 GCA_029100605.1 Bacillota bacterium
GCTTTAAAAGCTTTCCGAGAATGAATTGTGCCAGAAAAGGCAGATGACGCCGCTGGGCTTTCCGCCCAGCAAGGAAGATAACGCATTCTGGCGCAATTCAGGCTGGAAAGAATTAAAGTTTTTAATCAAGAGTTAGTATCATACTGCACGATTGGGGCTTTCGATCCGCCGAAGCCCGCTGCCCCCACCCAGCGGTGTTGCCCTAAGACAAATTCCCCGCCGCAAACGCGCGGCGGGGAATTGTAGATTTACTCGGCTTCCGGGACGACACCCTCGCCCTTGGTGATGGCCCGCATCGTTTTGGCGGTCTCAGTGGGGTCAAAATACAGTACGCTGTGCTGCATACCATCGCCGTAGATGTCCAGCATTCCGCCCCAATAATTGGCGGGGCAGGTGCCGCTGCTCACGATCTGAAGATCCGGCAGAATGGGCAGCAGCTTCATAATCAGATCCGTAATCTCAGAGTTGCTCATGCTCACGGTGATCAGGGGCAGGACTTCATTGGCAATGTTCTGAACGTCGGAGAGGCTCAGCTTCTTCAACCGGTGCAGCACCTCCGACAGGAACCGACGCTGGCGTTCGGTGCGAATAATATCGCTGTCATTGTCACCAGCGGCATGACGCATACGGGCAAAGCACAGAGCCGGTCCACCATCCAGGTGGAATCTCCCCTCCTTGGCGGCAAAGCCCTGTTCGTTCAGGTACTTCGCCTCGGCGGCGGTCAGGTCAACATTGACGCCGCCGATCAGATCGATGATCTTCACAAACGCATCGAAGTCAACTTCCACATCGTAATCCACCTCAATGCCGAAGTTCTTGTACAGGGTCAGATTCATCAATCCCATGGCGTCGGCGGTGGATCTGGTGCAGATATAGCCGTTGTGGTAAATGGTGGTCAGCTTGATCTTACCGCCTGTGTGGTTTTTTCCGGCAGTGTCCGTATATTGGGGATACTGCACCAGCGTATCCCGGAGCAGAGAGGTCGTAGTCAGCGTCTTTTCATATGTATTGATGGTACACAGAATCATGCTGTCGGCAAAGCGCTCTGTCTCGCCGTCCCGGGCTGCCTGGCCGACCAGAAGGATATTGATATAGTCGTCACTGGAGGCCACATGAGGCTGTGTGGGAGCGGTGGTTTCTTCTGTTGTTACCGCCGTCTGTTCTGTGGAGTCCTCGGTGGTTTCCGTCGCCAAGGCAGAGTAGTCGATCTTTGGCACCTCCACCTTGTTGAGCTTATTCAGCATGGCATTGTAGTATACGACCGCTGCGACAACCACCGCAGCAATCAGCACGACCAGTACCAAAAGCACAATCAGCACCGGTTTTTTCCAGCCGCCTGACTGCTTTTCCTTCTTCTTTTCGTAACGTCCGCTCATATCGTACCTCCTCAGAGACAATCACGCATTTTGACCAAAGCGCATTATACCATGCCCGCGCCGGTATTACAAGACCTTTTTACATTCCTTTTTTTGTGACTGATTCTGGGAGGTAATCAACATATTCGGGGACACATCCATGCGCGCAGCGGTTCCTTCGCGGGGACTTTGACCGTTTTTCATCCGGCAGGCATCGTTATCCCCGCAGGGTCTTTTCCTCCGCCAGGTCTTCCGCCGTAATGGGGAAATCTTTGTAGTAGTGGGTCATGTCGTGGTCATTGAATTCCCGGAGCACCCGACAGGGATTTCCCACCGCCACGCAGTTGGCGGGAATATCATGAACCACAACGCTGCCCGCGCCGATCACGGAATTCTCACCGATGGTAACGCCGGGGCAGATGGTAACGTTCGCGCCGATCCAGCAGTTGTCGCCGATGGTTACAGGGGCGGTGTACATATACTCGCGCAGGTTGGGATTCAGCGGATGTCCGACGGTGGCGATGGTAACTGCCGGGCCGAACATCACCTTTTTACCCACGAGGATCTTACCGTCATCCACAAAATTGCAGTTGAAATTCACATAGCATCCGTCGCCGAAGGTAATGTTAGTGCCGTAACAGCAATAAAACGGCGGCTCTATCCAGGCTGTGATTTCCTCGGTACCGAAGAGCTTTTTCTGGGCTTCAAAGCGGGCGGGCAAATCCTCCTGGGTTGAGTTGTTAAAAGCAGTCATGTAGAATTTGCAGTGCTTTCTGTCCTCCGGCAGCCCCTCGCAGTAGTCGGTAAAGAGCTTTCCGGAGTGAATTCTCTCTCGCATGGTCATGATGTACATTCCTCCTCATCGGTTTTTCGTGTCAGATTGTTGAGCCATTTGTATTTTGAATAGTGGAGCGCCACAAAGGGCATCTTCACGAATTCATCCAGGCACAGAACCAGGTAAATCCACTTGGGGGGCAGCTGCCACCGGAAGGCGCACAAATACGCCAGAGGCAGAATCACACACCACATCCCCACCGTATCGCAGACAAGGCCGAACCAGGTGTCCCCGCCGGCACAGAAAATGCCGCCCACCATGGTGGAATTAAAGGACTTTCCGATGCAGTAGACAGAGCAAATGAGAAGCATGATAGAAAGCAGCTCCGACGCGTCCTCATTCAGGTTCGCAAACTTCAGACAAACCGGGCGGAGCACCAGAATCACGGCTCCTGCGGCAGCGCCGAGGAGAATCGACCACAGCCGCAGACGGTCTCCCGCCTGCTTTGCCAGAGCCAGCCTTCCCGCGCCCAGGTATTTCCCAAGTAAAATGCCCCCGGCTGTGGACATTCCAGTACAGCCCACGATTACCAGATTCCGCACAGAACTGGCCACCGCATTGGCAGACACCATGTCGCTGGACACATAGCCCACCAGCGCCGCGGAGGCGGACAGCGCGCCGCCCCAGATCAGGTAATTCAGCTGAACCTTCCATGTACAGTGCCAGAAATCAGATTTCAGACGCGGTTCGCCGCGTTTCAGCCACCGGAGGCTCCAGGGGACAGGATTTCGGGTCTTCATCCAAATCCAGCAGCTGATTGCCTCCGCCGCCCGGGCAATCACCGTCGCCACGGCAGTACCCGCCACTGCCATTTCTCCATTGTCCGGGAAGAGAATGAAAATGACAATGGCGTTCAGTCCGATATTCAGCAGCAGGCCGCCGGAGCTGATTACCGCGCAAACGCCGGTTTGCTCCACGCTCTTCATGGAAGACAGCAGCATCTGGGACATACCCATTGCCAGATACCCAACGCCGAGAATCCGCAGATAGGTAACTCCGTAGCCAATGAGCGCCGCGTCCGGCGTATACAGCCGCATCAGCACTCCGGGAATCCCTTCCGCAGCCAGGAAAAACACCGCAGAAACCGTCATCGAGCATTTCATCGCCAGCCCCAGCGTCTGACCAATGGCGCAGCTGTTCCGGCTTCCCCAGTATTGGGCGGATAAAATCGTGACACCGGTCGACAGCCCGAGATAAAACAGCGTCAGAACAAAGGTAATCTGGTTCGCCTGGGACACGGCGGACATGGCGTCCTGCCCAACATGGGAGAGCATCAGCACATCGGCATAATTCACCGCCGCGCTGATCAGGCTCTGTACCGTAACCGGCAGCGCCAGGGAAATTACCGTCGCCGGAAACTGGGCAAGCTCCCGTTGATCCGCAATGGTCATATCTGCTTTTGTCATATCCGCGCCCCCTTTCTTATAAAATAATTCATTTCTCGTTGAAAATCTATAAGAATCTGCTATATTATTATCAGAATCGTATTTTACGGAGGAACAGAATGGGAAACCTACTGGAAATCAACCCGGATGGCGGTGAGCGGCTTCGCTATGACGCCTCGGACTTTCCCGTCCGCTGTGTGGACGGCGACCTATCCCACTTCCCCGGTTACGCCGCCGGGTGTCACTGGCACAATGATTTTGAGATTCTACTGGCGAATTCCGGCGATTTGGATTATTTCGTCAACGGCAGGATCGTTTCCGTTCTGGAAGGACAGGCGATTTTTGTGAACGCCCGGCGGCTGCACTATGGGTTTTCCGCAAAGAAGCAGGAATGCCTGTATTTCTGTACGGTGTTTCATCCGGATATCTTCGGATCGCCCGCCATGCCCACCGCCCGGTACGTATCCGCCCTTTCCTCGGATGCAATGCCGGATTATCTGATTCTCACCCAGGAAGATTGCCTGCAACGGCTTCGGAATATCCGCGCCATCAGCCGGCAAAAGGAGCCGGGTTGGGAGCTTACCATTCTGTCGGAATTCTGCCGACTTGTGGGCTGCCTGCTGACCCTGACAAAAACGGAAACGCCTGGGAAACTCCCAGACGTCCTTTGGATTTCCCTGCGGCAGATGGTGGGCTTCATACAGGCGAATTACGCCGACCCGATCCGTCTGGAGGACATCGCCGCCGCAGGAACGGTGTGCCGCAGCAAGTGCTGTCGTCTCTTTCAGGAAAATATGGGTACGACTCCCATCCGGTACCTGAACCGCTACCGTTTGGAAAAGGCCCGGGAGCTGCTGCTGTCCACCGACCATCCCGTCACCGAGATTTCCCACAGCTGCGGCTTTGAAAGCCCCGGCTATTTTGCCGACCAGTTCCGCAGGATGTACGGCCTCTCCCCCAGAGAAGTCCGGAAAGGATCCGCTGCCGGGAGCCTTAAACGAATATGCGATTGAATGGTACGTCCGCCGCTGCCAAACTCACGGATGATGGTAATCACGCGATTCTCATAGGGTAGCTGCCTCTTTCCGATTCAATTCTCTATAGGTTTTCACAATCAGAAATGACGCTGCAAGGAATGTCAGCGCATCGGACACAGGCATGGAGTACAGAACCCCGTCCAGTCCGAAATACACGGGCAGCAGCAGAGCAAAGCCCACGCCGAACACGACCTCCCGAATCATGGACAGCACGGTGGAAGCAACGGCTTTCCCCATGGCCTGCAGGAAAATAAAGCAGGCCTTGTTGACACAGGCAAACACCACCATGCACAGATACGTCCGAAAGGCCTTTACCGCGAACTGGGTATAGTAAACGCTTTCATTGGCCGCGCCGAAAATCTGAATGAGCTGCCGGGGGAAGAACTCGACCAAAACGAATGCTATGGTGCCGACGGCAGCCTCCGCAAGAAGTAGTCTGGTAAACAGCTCCCGTACCCTGGGACAGTTACCCGCGCCCATGTTAAACCCGACCACGGGTATGCACCCAGCCGCCATCCCTACCACAATGGAAATAACGATCTGGAAGAATTTCATCACGATTCCCACCACTGCCATGGGAATCTGCGCATACTGCTCCTGACCAAAGACCGCATCCATCGCGCCGTAGATCCGGAGCATGTTGTTGACGGCAGCCATGGCGGCTACCAGGCTGATCTGGGACAGGAAGCTGGTAATACCGAGCACCAGCGTTCTTCCGCATACCGGGCCGGACAGCCGGAAATCCGCCGCAGCCGGCTTAATGATCTTCATGTTCAGGAGATACCAGCCCGACAAAATTGCGGTGAGCACCTGCCCGATGACCGTCGCCACCGCCGCACCCATCATGCCCCACCGGAAAACGTAGATGAACACCGGATCCAGAAGGATATTGACCACTGCCCCAGCCAGGGTGGAGACCATGGCGAATTTCGGATTGCCGTCGGCGCGGATGATGGGGTTCATGGCTTGCCCAAACATATAAAAGGGAATTCCAAGCGTAATATAGAAAAAGTACTCCTGGGAATGCCGGGAGGTCTCCGGGTTCACTGTGCCGCCGAACATAGCAATGATGGGATCCGCGAAAATGAGATACAGAGCGGTCAGTGCAATCCCGCTGGCAACGGTCAGAACTACGGCATTTCCGACGCTTTTCTTTGCCCTATGCGTTTCCTGCTTCCCCAGGCTGATACTGACAAAGGCGCAGCAGCCGTCGCCGATCATCACAGCAATGGCTAGGGACACCACCGTCAGCGGGAATACCACCGTATTGGCAGCGTTGCCGTAGGAGCCGAGATAGCTGGCGTTGGCAATAAAAATCTGATCCACGATGTTGTAAAGTGCGCCCACCAGAAGGGAAATCACACAGGGAATTGCGTACTGCCTCATGAGTTTCCCGATTCTTTCCGTTCCTAAAAAAACGTTAGACTGTTCCATTGGATTCACCTTTCCTGACAAAAAAATTGCATGCAGCCTATGAACGCCGGATTTACGCCACAGGCTACACGCTAATACTGTATTTACTTCAAATAGTTCCCCACAGGGCTTGCGTTATACTGCTTGATGACCTTGACCATGACCGAACCGTCCGGCTGTTCAGTTTCCTCCACAATCCTGTACTGGGTGCGGTTGCGATCCAGATTCTTTTTGTAATGCTCCACCTCCTCCTTCACCAGCTTCACGGCAAAGTCGTGATCGATGTCTTCCTTCAGCATGAAGTGCAGCGTCTGGCAGATACAGGCTGCTTTTACCCGTTTCATTGTATTCCCTTCCGTTTCCTAAAAATCAAGAAACGAGTGGCAGCTGCGCAACCGGATTTACGCAGGAATGCCACTCGTTACAGTCTTATTATACTGGATGCACAGGCTTTTTGCAAAGGGCTTTTTGAACAAAATTGTGGATTTCATTTTGAAATTTTCTCAGAAATACCACCTGTTACAGCAAAACCGGACGGTTTTTCCGTCCGGTTTTGTATGTACTTACTTCTCCACGACTTCCAGAACTTCCATGGGACATGCCTTGGCGCAGATGCCACAGGCGATGCACTTGGAGGCGGTGCCGCCCTGCTTGAAGGCGATGACGTGCATGGGGCAGGCCTCGGCACACTTGCCGCAGCCCACACACTTCTTCTTGTTGATCATGTAAACGCCGGTCTTGGGATTCTGGGTAATGGCCTCATGCTCACAGGTACGCATGCACTTGCCGCACTGAATGCAGGTGTTGGGCTTGGCACCGGTGCCTTTGGCGACGATGCGGATGCAGCTTAAGTCCTCGTCAAAGTCCTTATAGAATGCCTCGGAGCAGGCCCTCACGCACTGCAGACAGGCCATGCACTCCACGTTTTTCTTGACAGCGAGCTTCTTCATAGCAAAGAACTCTCCTTTGTTTTTAATATCAGGAATATTATACATAACCTTCCAGAAAAAAGCAATGAGAAAAACGCAAAAAGTCGTTTTTCTTTATTGGTCTGCCACAGGTCATGGAAACCATTTCCAGCGTAAAGCCCGGGTTCCGGGAAATAATAGCTACGAAGCAAGATTCATTTGGAGGTAATCACATGAAAAAATACAGCATTCTCGCAGTTACCTTAGTCCTTACCGCGGCGCTGTTTGCCGGCTGCGGCTGCACCAATCAGGATCCGGCCCGGAACACCGTGCCCACCACCATGCCGACAACCGCCACCACGGAGACAACCCACGCCACCACCGCGCCTACCACGGAGCACACCACTCCTTCCACCGACGCCACCATTGACCATGGCAACGGCCCTCTGGAGGAGACCAACACCACCAACGGCACCGGCGCCACCGAGAACACGGTGGAAGGCCGCGCCCGTCAGAGCGCTCCCAACGTTCGATAACCCAGCCGGGGCAAACGCCCCGGCTACATATCCCAGTCCAGGGTGACGCTTTCATCATCCCGAACGATGCAGGGAATGCCAATCTTCCCTTCCCGGCGAGCCTGGTCAAACAGAGGATTTCCGTCCCGAATTTTCAGGAAATCCTTCAGATTTTGTAGGTTCTCCCCAAAATCCAGAAACTCATAGGCAATCCCCGCCTTGTCCAGCTCCTCCCGGCACCGAACACAGTCCGGGCAGAGCATACTGCCGTAAATCTTCATATTCTTCCCCTCACACAATTGTGACGTATCGCATCAGGTTTTTCTTAATCCGTTCCACAGCCCTGGCGGCGTGGTCAATAAAGTCCTCCCCGTCGGATCCCGCCTGCTTCCAGGCGCAGGTGATGGACTCACCGGCGCACACCACCGCGCCCCGCCCGTATTTGTCAAAGGCGAAGGAACAGTTTTTGGCATTGGCGCTGGGGGAATCGAAGCCGTCCAAAAGGAAAAAGACGGCAGGGTATTTGCTTCGCAGACTGCGCAGGCTCTCGGCAGAAGTCGCCGCCGCCACCGCGCCCACCCGGGAATAGCCGAATTTGCCCAGAGCCTCCCCGCTGAATCGGTTGGTCAAATCCAACGCTACGGTATGCACCAGCCGGGAGCCGGTGAGTAAGTCCTGCAGCTCCGGCGCGGATTTGTTGCCCGTTCTCGCAACCACGAAAATGTCCTTTTTCCCGTCTTTGCAGTAGGGCAGGAAAGGCTTTATGATGTCGCTGCCCAGGTATCCGGAGATCACCAGCCCCTCGCAGGGATAATTGTTCCCATCGCCGAAAAGCCTCTCCGCCGCCAGCTGCGCGGCGGTGGGGCTGAGCAGCTCCGGCGCGTCCAGCAAGGCGTAGTAGCCCATGGCTTTGGCGGCGCTCAGGGTCTGCGCCAGCTCTAGAAGTCCCTCCCCGCCCAGAAGGGCGAAGGCCGCGAAGCTGAAGCGCGCCGCCGGAACCGTTCCTTTCAGCCCCGCCAGCAGCTCCCGGCAGAAGCTGCCGTAGCCCTTGGCGTCGGCGGAAAACCGGGGCGGCAGACTGGACAGGGGCAGCAGCAGCTCCACCATGGTAGGATTCTTGGTTTTACGAATTTTTTCCTGCAGCACATCAACAGACATATAACCGCCTCCGGCGCTTTTTTTCTATTATATCACAGCTTTTTCCTTCTGCAAAGACAAAAACCTTCCTGATTTGAATTTTTTCGTTCTGGGTATACTATTTTCGGAAGGAGGGAGACAGATGAATGCAAGAGGATGGGCGATCACAGCGGGACTTGGTGCCGCTGCCGGTGCCGTGGCTGTTCTGATGATGCCGCGTCAGAATCCCGTGCGGCGCATGGCGGCAAAGGCGGCCAACAAGGCCGAGGATCTGGCCTGGAAGGTCGAGGATAAGATGAATCAGGCTTTCTGACGCAAAACGGGAGGGTCACTGACCCTCCCATACGTTTTTACAGACCTTTGTCCTGTTTGTTAAGCGAATGCAGTTTCATTGCGCACATTGCAGCCGCAAACATGGGCAATGTCAAAATCCAGCCATCTAACACCGACTCAGTAAACTCTCCCCATAGCTCCATGAACTGCCCAGCGCAAGCAATTACGGTGGATACACAAATGCAGCCCAAAAAGACCGACACATACAGAACGATTTTCCCTTTCCTGTTCTTTCTCAAAGAATACGCAGTTTCTGCCAGTATTGCCGCAAGAATCGCAAGCCCTCCACAATAATACGCCAAGTGATAGTTTACATTGCACAGAGGTGCGTCTGGATAGGGATTTCCAGCATCCCAAAGGAGCGTCTCTCCCCTGCCGTCCTTGGCGCTGCAATACCAGAAATTGAAGGTACTCGCCAATCCCCCCAACTGATAAACGGAAATGGAAGCGCTATCGAAAAGGGAATTATACTCCTCCTCCGTCATAGTTGAACGGACTATATCCGACTGTTCCGCATAGGTAAGCACTGGCTCTGGGAATAGCATCTTCCGCAAATTCGAGTAAGCAATGATACCGAAATTTCCTGTAGAATCATCCGTATCAAGTCTTCCTGTGCCCACATTACCGGTTCCAATAATTTGATCTGTCCACTTAACACGAATATAGCCATTTTCCCTGCTTTCTACAGATTCAACCGCCTGTTCAGCTGACAGATATATCCTGGCATCCAACAGTAATGCAATGCCCATTACAACGGTAGCAGCAAAAAACAGCACTGTCAAAACTGTGAGAATTCTTCTATAATGGATTGATTTACCCACCCGCTTCAAAGATTCTGTGTTCACTTCCGCAGGCACCTTATCCGCTTTTTTCAACCGTCCCAGTTCCTTCATACACCCGTCACAGCTGCACAGGTGCTCGTCCACCATGTCCCGGCTGGCCTGGCTGACCATGTCCTCCGCGTACAGCGGCAGCAGGTCACGGATAATGTCACAGGATACGTTCATTCAGATTCCTCCATTTCATCCCGAATTCTTTGTCGCGCCCGGTGGTAGGTCACACAGGCCCAGTTTGCCGTGCGTCCGAACAGACTGCCGATGTCCCCGAAGGAGAGCTGTCCGAATACCCGCAGGGAGAATACCTCCTTGTACGGCTCCGGCAGTTCGTGGAGCACCCGGTGAACAGCCATGGCCTGCTGTGTGTCCAGAATCTGCTCCTCCACCCCCTGTTTTGGGTCGGGGATTTCCAGTTTCTCTATGGACTGGGCTGGTTTTTCCTTCCGCAGATGGCTGAGATAGCAGTTTCTCGCCATGGAACACAGCCAGGTGCGGATGTCGCAGTCTCCCCGGAATTTGGGCAGCGCCTTCAGCGCCTGAAAGAACACCTGTTCCGTCAGCTCCTCCGCCAGCAGCTCGTCATGGCAGATTGCCCGTAAGTACAGCTCCACATCCCGGAAATACGCCCGGTAAATCTGTTCAAATTCCGTCATGGCCTCACCTCCTACACCCATTAGACGC
>JAQXPK010000118.1 GCA_029100605.1 Bacillota bacterium
GCTTTAAAAGCTTTCCGAGAATGAATTGTGCCAGAAAAGGCAGATGACGCCGCTGGGCTTTCCGCCCAGCAAGGAAGATAACGCATTCTGGCGCAATTCAGGCCGGAAAGAATGAAAGTTTTTAATCAAGAGTTAGTATCATATGCCAAAGGCAGTTCCGCTCTTCATTGAGACTTTCCTCATTTTACCACAGCAGCCGGGAAAAGTCCATCCCAATCTCTCACCAGGAAACAGCAAAGGCTACAGCGCTTCCCGTAGTCTTTGCACAATTCACGGTTCCAGAAGGAACGCCTTGAGCCTGTCCAAATCGGTATTCAAAATGCACCCGTCACCGACCTCAAGGGCTTCCAGCAGCTGCCGGGCCAGGGAGAAATCCCCCACCGCGCTGGGATCGTGAGCGTCCGTATTGACAATCAGCGGCACCCCCGCTTCCACGCACAGCGGCACCATGCGGCGGTAGTTGGCCAGGCAGCCGGGTCGCAGCCCGGGCTTTCTCAGGGAGCTGTTGTTCACCTCCAGCGCCACGCCGTTTGCCTTTGCTCCCGCAACCAGGGCGGGATAGTCCAGTGGATAGGCATCGGTATCCGGGTGGGAAATGAACTTGACCTTGGGGTTTTCCATACACCGGATAACGTTGTCCGTATTGCCCACGATTCCGGCATCCTCGTAGCACAGGCCGTGAATGCCCGCGATGGCGTAATCCAGGCACCTCAGGTGCCGTTCGTCCAGGGACAGCTTTCCCCCGGCAAGCACGTTGACCTCGCTGCCATAGAGCATTTCCACACCGAAAAGCAGCCGCGGCGCGTCGCAGAGATTGCGGAAATAAATGGGATCCACCGTCCCGGGAATTCCGGGGGCGTGTTCCGTCACGCCGATGAGCTTCAGTCCCCGCTGTGACGCCTCCGCCGCCAGCTCTCGGACGGTGCCGAAGGCGTGACCGCTGAGCAGGGAGTGCATATGAACATCCGCGACAAAGGGTTTCAAATCCATCAGTCCTTTCCAAAATACCGTGGAAAAAGGCCACGGAAACCCTCCGTGGCCTTTTGATTCTTTGGATTACACCAGGCTCAGCGCCAGAGTCAGCAGGACCCACACAATGGCGATCCACTTCGTGGACACAGCCAGCGCGTGATCCAGGCCGCCCTTCTTGTTCTTGCTCAGATATGTCTCGGAAGTGCCCGTAATCGCGCTGGACAGGCCAGCCTCTTTGCCGGACTGCAGCAACACAACCACGATCAGCGCCACGCTGCATATGGTCTCCAAAACAATGAGAATCGTCTGCAAAACACCCATTCCAATAACCTCCCTCCGCCAAATTCGCGGACAGCGAACGGAAAATGGCTCGAAAACACGAACCTTACAATAGCCCAAGTATTATAGCACATGAATTTCCAAATAGCAAGTGGAAATCCGGAAAAATTCTTAGATACCGCCACGTAATGGGGCAAAAGGTCTGCCGAAGCCCGCAGCTCCTATTGTGCGGTGCTGCCTTTATTTCTGCACCCAGGTATTGGTCGCCAGGCAATTCAGGTAGCTTTCAATAAAGGGATCCAGCGCCCCATCCATAACCGCGTTGACGTTGGAGGTCTCGCAGCCGGTGCGGGTGTCCTTCACCAGGGTATAGGGCATGAACACATAGTTGCGGATCTGGCTGCCCCACTCGATCTTCTGCTGAACGCCCTTGATGTCAGAAATCTTGTCCAGGTGCTCCCGCTCCTTGATCTCCACCAGCTTGCTTCGCAGCATCCGCAGACAGGTCTCCTTGTTCTGGAACTGGCTCCGCTCGGTCTGGCAGGAGACCACGATGCCCGTGGCCTTGTGGATCAGGCGGACGGCGGAGGAGGTCTTGTTGATGTGCTGACCGCCGGCACCGGAGGAGCGGTAGACCTGCATTTCGTAGTCCTCGGGGCGGATTTCCACGTCCTTGCTGTCGTCCTCGATTTCGGGAATCACCTCAATGGCGGCAAAGGAGGTCTGACGGCGGGCGTTGGCGTCGAAGGGCGACACCCGCACCAGGCGGTGGACGCCGTTTTCTCCCTTCAGGAAGCCGTAGGCGTTCTCCCCTTCGATGAGAATATCCGCGCTCTTCAGACCGGCCTCATCGCCCTCCAGATAGTCCATGATCTTGTAGGTAAAGCCGTGGCGCTCCGCCCAGCGGGTGTACATCCGGTAGAGCATCTGACACCAGTCCTGCGCCTCGGTGCCGCCGGCGCCGGCGTGGAAGCTCATCAGAGCGTTATTCTTGTCGTAATGACCGGTGAGCAGGGTCTCCAGGCGGCAGGTCTCCATCTCTTCGGACAGAGTGGCAAAGCCCTCTTTCAGCTCCTCCAGCATGGAGTCGTCGTCCTCTTCCGCCGCCATCTCACAGATGGTCATAAGGTCATCCCAGTCCGACAGCATTTTCTCGTAGCGCTGGATTTTGCTCTCGGTCTGCCGGGTCTTGACCACGATCTTCTGACTCTTATCGGGATCGTCCCAGAAACCGGGAGCCTCCTGCATGGCGTGGAGCCGCTCCAGTTCGTTCTTCAACCCCTCCACATTCAGGGAATCCGCCAGCCCTTCCAAAGCGGGGCGGCAGTCGTTCAGCTTCTGCTTATAGGCGTCAAATTCAATATTCATAGCAAGCAACACTCATTTCGTTCAGGATGCAAGAGAAAAGGCCGCAAGTCATCCAAATCGGCATGCGGCCTCTGGCACGCCAGAGGGGGTCATTTTCTTTTCCTGTATATCCTATCATAGAATGTGCCGGAAGTAAAGAAATATTTCTCCCGCAGCCTTCTTTTGGGGGTTTGCCGCCGTTCACAGACACGTCGTAATGCTGCCGATGGTGACATTGAAACCCCACAAGTGAGTGTTTTCTGTGTCGGTTTACCGCTGAATATGAATAAAAACGCTGTAAGGCCTTGAAAAAAGGCTTACAGCGTTGTTTCTGGCGTCCCAGAGAGGACTTGAACCTCCGACCCCACGCTTAGGAGTAGCCCCGATACGACATCGGGAAGTGACATCTAATGCTAAAAAATGCTTGGAAATACAGGGTTTTTCAGCATTTCAAATCCTATCTGATACTACGCTGTGATAGCTAATTCAGAGGGATTTTACACCGTCCGATTGGCTCGAAATTAGCAAGGCTTTCGATTTTTGGTGGACGTTGCAAGTGCAAGTAAATGTCACTATGTAACTGCTCGTTATGCGGAATGACAGGAAATACAGTTCATTCTCATGTGGAGCCGCTGGTGTCACACGACACCAATTTAAGTCTGTTTAATATATCATTTCAAACCGAA
>JAQXPK010000119.1 GCA_029100605.1 Bacillota bacterium
TTGAAATAATAGCGGGTAATCTCATCAAAATGATTCTTATATTCTTATCTTTAATGTATCCCGAAGGGATTCCTTAATTGTCAATTGTTCATTGTTAATTGTCAATTCAAATTTCTATTTGTCGGTAGCTGAGTAAAACCGATAAGCACTATAAAATATGCATATCGGCTTTACGCAGCTGTTAGGCAAATTGGAATTTGACGCGCAGCGCCCAAGGCTTCCCCTCCGGGGTGGTGCTCCGCGCAGCGAATCAGAAATATTATGATTGCCGGGGGCAATCATACCATAATGTCCGCTGGCAAAAATCTTTGATTTTTGACTGATGAGGGGCGGCACTGCGGAGCAATCATCCGGAGCGTTTCGGCGAATTCGTACCGGGCACCCCTCATCCGTCTCGCCTGACGGCGAGACACCTTCCCCAAAGGGGAAGGCTTTTGTCCGCCAAACCGCAATTTGTCGGGCAGCTGGGTAAGGCCGATAAGCGCTTACAAACTGTGCATTCCGCATTCTGGCAGCCGCCTGGCAGATCATTTCACGGAATAAACGAGGTAATCGGAATGAAAAAAATGCTCTTTGTGATGAACCCCTATGCCGGGCTGAAGCGAGCAAACCGGCATCTGACGGATATTCTGCTTTCCTTCAATCAGGCGGGATACGAGGTTATCACCCACATGACCCTGGGACAGGGGGACGCTACGGAGGTGGTGGAGCGCCACGGCAGGGATGTGGATCTGGTGGTCTGCTGCGGCGGTGACGGAACCCTCAACGAGACCATCACTGGTCTGCTCCGAGCCGGGGCAGATACCCCTGTGGGCTATATCCCCGCCGGCTCCACCAACGACTTTGCCGCCAGCCTGAAGCTGTCCACCAACATTCCCCGAGCCGCCCGGGAGATCATGGAGGGTGAACCGGTGCGCTATGACGTGGGAAAATTCGGTCAGCGGTACTTTTCCTACGTCGCCTCCTTCGGCGCCTTTACCAAGTCCAGCTACACCACCCCCCAGAGCATCAAAAACGCCCTGGGACATACGGCCTACGTTCTCAGCGGCATTACGGAGCTGTCCCAGATCCGCAACGAGCACATCCGCATGGAGATCGACGATCAGGTGGTGGAGGACGACTTTCTCTTCGGTGCCATCTGCAATTCTACCTCGGTGGGCGGTATTCTGACCCTGGACCCCAAGGTGGTGGACATGGGGGACGGCCTGTTTGAAATTCTGCTGATCCGCGCGCCCCAGAGCCTCGCGGAAATTTCCGAGTGCATTCAGGCTCTTCAGAGCCAGAAGTACAACTGCGCCATGATTACCTTCCGCAGCGCCCGGAAGGTGCGGATTTTTGCCAGCCCGGATATGCCCTGGACGCTGGACGGAGAAAAAGAGGACGGACATGAGATGGTGGAGGTGGAGAACCTGCACCATGCTATCCGGCTGATACAGAAGCGGGAGGAAGCATGATTAATTCCACATTGTGCTACGTCACCCGGGGCAGCGAGGTTCTGATGCTCCACCGGGTGAAAAAGAAGAACGACATCAACAAGGACAAATGGATCGGCATCGGCGGCAAATTTGAAGACGAGGAAGCGCCGGAGGAGTGCCTGCTCCGGGAAGCGAAGGAGGAAACCGGCCTGACCCTGACCTCCTGGCGGTGTCGGGGGGTGGTGACCTTCCTGAACGACACCTGCGAGGGGGAGTATATGTACCTCTTCACCGCCGACGGCTTTGAGGGGGAGCTTACGGACTGCAATGAGGGCGACCTGCAGTGGGTCAGCCGGGAATTTCTGGACAGCCTGCCTAAATGGGAGGGGGATCAGATTTTTCTGGATCTGCTATGGCAGGACGCGCCCTTCTTCCTGCTCACCCTCCGCTACCACGGCGACCAACTGATGGAAGCGGTTTTGGACGGAAAAAAACTGCGCTGAAGGAGAAAATGATGGGGAACATTCTGGAAATCTGTGTGGACAGTCTGGCTTCCGCCAGAGCCGCCATCGCCGGGGGCGCGGACAGACTGGAGCTGTGCAGCGCTCTGATTGCCGGGGGGCTGACACCCTATGAAATGCTGCTGCGTCAGATCCGGGAGGAATCGGATATTGCCGTCCGCTGCCTGATGCGGCCCCGGGCGGGGGATTTCCTCTACACCCCGGAGGAAATCGCCATGCTGGCTCGGCAGATCCGGCAGCTGAAGGACGCGGGGGCGGACGGCTTCGTCATCGGGTGTCTGAATCCGGAGGGGCATCTGGACAGAGCAGCCATGGAGCCGCTGATCGCGGCCTGCGGCGGCAGTGGGATTACCCTGCACCGCTGTATTGACGTTTCCCGGGATCCGGTGCAGACCTATCTGGAAGCGGGAGCGCTGGGCATCGACACGGTGCTGACCAGCGGCGCGGCTCCGTCTTGCGTCCTGGGGCAGCAGACCATTGAGCGGCTCATCGCCCTGCGGGATGCCCGGGGCGGCCCGGAGGTGCTCATTGGCGCGGGGGTGAATGACAAGGTGATCCGGAAGTTTCGGGCGGACTGCCCCGGTGCCCGGGCGTTCCACATGAGCGGAAAGCAGGATGTGGAAAGCGGCATGGTCTTCCGCCGAGAGGGTGTCCCCATGGGTCTGCCCGGCCTGGACGAGTGGCACAATCCCCAGACAAGTCCGGAAGCGGTCAAAGCCGCCCGCAGGGCGCTGGACGCTTGATCGCCCCCCAGAGCGGCGAATTGGAATTTGGCGGCGAGCCGCCGCTGACAATGCGTGCTCAGGTGGTCTATTCTCGTTACGCCATTGGGTACTGCTCGGTTCGGTACGGAGTACAAAAGGCTTCCCCTTTGGGGAAGCTGGCAAAAATCTTTGATTTTTGACTGATGAGGGGCGGTACTGCCCAAAAGCTTCCGGGCACTTTGGCGAATTCGTACTGCGGCATTCCCTCATCCGTCTCGCCTGACGGCGAGCCACCTTCCCCGAAGGGGAAGGCTTTGGCGGCCACTGGCCGCCGACAATGCGTGCTCAGGCAGTCTTTAATCGTTACGCCATTGGCCATTGCTCCGCCGGCAGGATGTCGGCGTGGCAATCCGCCTCTTTGGAGGCATGGCGGCTTTCAATCTGATTTGTGAACTTTTTTCTGCCCTCTTGCTTTTTTCTTCCAGATATGGTAGAGTAATATGTAGCAAGCTACATTTCTGTTGGGGGTGATTTTCCTGACGTACCACTATGGTCATCTTCTGCGGGTTTTGACGAGCTGCACGGAGACCACCATGAACAATGCCCTGGCGTCCATGGATCTGACCGCCGCCCAGGGGCACATCATGGGCTATCTTGCCCAGCGCTCCCAGCCCCCCTGCTCCCGGGACATCGAAGAGGCCTTCCATCTCAGCCATCCCACCGTCTCCGGTCTGCTGTCCCGGCTGGAGAAGAAGGGCTTCATTGTGCTTCGTCCGGACGAGGAGGATCGCCGCTGCAAGCGGATCTACGTCCTGCCCAAGGGCGAGGAGCTCCACGAGACCATGCACCGCACCATCGCGGAAAACGAGGCGCGGATGGTGGAAAATTTCACCCCGGAGGAGCGGGCACAGTTTGTCTCGCTGCTGCTGCGCGCCATTTCCAATATGGGCGCAACCAACTACATCCGTAAATTCAAGGAGGAGTCTGACGAATGATAAAACGATTGTCCCGGTGCATCCGGGAATACAAGTGGGCGGCTCTGCTCAGCCCCCTGTGCATGATCGGCGAGGTTGCCATGGAGGTGCTGATCCCGCTGGTCATGGCGGATCTGTACGATTTTGGCATCAAGGGGCAGAACATGGAGATCGTCGCCGCCAAATCGGGGATCCTGGTGCTGTGCGCCCTGTCCTCGCTGGCCTTCGGTGTGCTGTCCGCCGCGTTTGCCTCCAAGGCAGGCACCGGCTTTGCCAAGAATCTGCGCCATGATATGTACTACCGGGTGCAGGATTTCAGCTTTGCGAACATTGACAAATTCTCCACCGCCTCTATCGTCACTCGGCTGACCTCCGACGTGGCGACCCTGCAGAACACCTTCCAGATGATGATCCGCATGGCGATCCGCTGTCCTATGATGCTGATTCTGGCCTTGGTTTCCGCCATGGGCATCAGCGTCCGGCTGAGCCTGGTGTACTGTGTGGCTCTGCCCATCCTGGTGTGCGCCCTGATCGCCCTGGTGCCCATGGTGTTCCGGATCTTTGACCGGGTCTTCCGCACCTACGACAAGCTGAACAACGTAGTGCAGGAAAACGTCCACGGCATCCGGGTGGTCAAGTCCTTCGTCCGGGAGGATCGGGAGGTGGAGAAGTTCACCTCCGTTTCCGGCACCATCTACAAGGACTTCTGCAAGGCAGAGCGGATCATGTCCCTGAGCAATCCCATTATGCAGCTGTGCGTTTACGGCTGTATGCTGGCAATCTCCTGGATCGGCGCCCATCTGGTCATTGCCTCCGGCAACAACCCCGACCTGGGTCTCACCACCGGTCAGCTCAGCTCCATGTTTACTTACACCAGCCAGATTCTCTCCTCTCTGATGATGCTGTCCATGGTCATCGTCATGCTGACCATGAGCCGTGCGCCCATGAAGCGGTGCAGCGAAATCCTCATGGAAGAGCCGGATCTGACCTCCCCCAGGGAAAATCCCTTCACCGAGGTGCCCGACGGCTCCATTGACTTTGAAAACGTGAGCTTCCGCTACTCCGCCGCCGCCAAGCACCGGGCGCTGAAGGAAGTGAATCTCCACATCCCCTCCGGCGCCACGGTGGGCATTCTGGGCGGCACCGGCTCCAGCAAAACCACCCTGGTGCAGCTGATTCCCCGGCTGTACGATGTCACCGAGGGAACGCTGAAGGTGGGCGGCATTGATGTGAGGAAATACGATCTGGAGGCTCTTCGGGACAACGTGGCCATGGTGCTGCAAAAGAACGAGCTGTTCTCCGGTACCATCAAGGAAAACCTCCGCTGGGGCAATCCCAACGCCACCGACGAGGAGCTGATGCACGCCTGCCGCCTGGCCTGCGCCGACGAATTCATTCAGAGCTTCCCCGACGGCTACGACACCCACATTGAGCAGGGCGGCACCAACGTCTCCGGCGGTCAGAAGCAGCGGCTGTGCATTGCCCGGGCGCTACTGAAAAAGCCGAAGATCCTGATCCTGGACGATTCCACCTCCGCCGTGGATACCCGCACCGACGCCATGATCCGTCAGGCCTTCCGGGAGGAGATTCCCGGCACCACCAAGCTGATCATTGCCCAGCGGATCTCCTCCGTTCAGGACGCGGATATGATCGTGGTAATGGATGGCGGCATGGTCAGGGATGTGGGCACCCACGAATCCCTGCTTGCTTCCTCGAAAATCTATCAGGAAGTCTACTACTCCCAGCAGAAAGGAGGGGAAGAATAATGCCTCCTGTCAGAATGCGCGGCGACGGCCGCAAGGCCAAGAACCCGAAGCAGACCCTGCTTCGTCTGCTGAGCTACATGAAACCCTACCTGCCCACGCTGTGCGTGGTATTCCTGTGCATCATTCTTAACGCCGTGGCCCAGACCACCAGCAGCCGCTCCCTGGGCACATTGGTGGATGAATACATCCTGCCCATGGTGGACGCCGGTTCCAGCGACTTTTCACCCCTTTGGGGCTATCTGAAGAAAATCGCCTGTATCTTTGCCCTCGGCATGGTTTCCTCGTTCCTGTACCAGTTTTTGATGGTCAAGGTCAGCCAGGGCACCCAGAAGCGCATCCGGGACGAGATGTTCACTAAAATGCAGCGGCTCCCCCTGCGGTATTTCGACACCAACACCGCCGGCAACATCATGTCCCGCTACACCAGTGATATTGACACCCTGCGGCAGATGATCTCCCAGTCCATTCCCCAGTGCGTCTCCTCTCTGATTACGATTCTGGTGGTCTTTGTAGGTATGCTTCAGACCTCCTGGATGCTGACTATTGTCATGCTCTTCACCGTCACCGGCATCGTGTTTGTCACCATGAAGGTGGCAGGCAAATCCGCCAAGTATTTCGTGGGTCAGCAGCAGTCCCTGGGCAAGCTGAACGGCTTTGTGGAGGAAATGGTAAACGGGCAGAAGGTGGTTAAGGTATTCACCCACGAAGAAGCCTGCAAGGAGCAGTTCGACAAGCTCAACGAGGAGCTGTGCCGCAACGCCTACACCGCCGGCACCCTGTCCAACATGATGGGCCCCGTCAACAACAACCTGGGCTACATTCAGTATGCCATTCTCGCCATCATTGGCGGCGCCATCTGTGTGCTCTCCGGCGGCTCCATGCTGTCCCTGGGCAGTCTGATGAGCTTCATGCTCCTGTCCCGCTCCTTCAATATGCCCATCAACCAGGTGTCCAACCAGATCAACGCCATCGTCATGGCGCTGGCAGGCGCGGAGCGCATCTTCGAGCTGATGGACGAAAAGCCGGAGGTGGACGAGGGCTATGTCCAGCTGGTCAACGCCAAAATTGACGAAAACGGCAATATCACCGAGACCCCCGAGCACACCGGTCACTGGGCCTGGAAGCATCCCCACAAAGCGGAGGGCACCGTCACCTACACCGAGCTGAAGGGCGATATTACCATGTTCGACGTGGACTTTGGCTACGTCCCGGAAAAGGCCGTGCTGCATAACATCACCCTCTATGCCAAGCCCGGTCAGAAGATTGCCTTCGTTGGCGCCACCGGCGCGGGCAAGACCACCATCACCAACCTGATCAACCGGTTCTACGACATCGACGACGGCAAAATCCGCTACGACAACATCAACATCAACAAGATCTGCAAGTCCGATCTGCGCCGTTCGCTGGGCATCGTTCTACAGGAAACCAACCTGTTCACCGGCACGGTGATGGATAACATCCGCTACGGCAAGCTGGACGCCACCGACGACGAGTGCATCAAAGCGGCGAAGCTGGCAAATGCCCATGATTTTATCACCCGACTGCCTCAGGGCTATCAGACGGTGCTCACCGGCAACGGGGCCAGCCTGTCTCAGGGCCAGCGGCAGCTGATTGCCATTGCCCGGGCAGCGGTGGCCGATCCTCCCGTCATGATTCTGGACGAGGCCACCTCCTCCATCGACACCCGCACGGAAAAACTGGTGCAGGACGGCATGGACGCCCTGATGCACGGCAGAACGGTCTTCGTCATTGCCCACCGCCTGAGCACCATCCGCAATTCCGACTGCATCAGGGTGTTGGATCATGGACGCATCATCGAGCGGGGCAGCCACGAGGAACTGCTTGCCCAGAAGGGCACTTACTATCGGCTGTATACGGGAGCCTTTGAATTGGAATAAGGCGGCAGTGCCGCCAGCCAATGCGTGCACGGCTGGTCTAACGTCGTTACACCATTGGGTATCACTCGGTATCGTTATCACGATATCATTACACCCGAAGGAGCGGAGCAATCCGCTCCTTTTTTCGTAGAAGAAATATTTCCTATTGACAAGGGCGGAAATCTGTGATATACCTATAACAGATGAACAAGTGCTCATATGTACAGAAAAATGAAAGGGGTATTCACCATGAAAAAGACCTACAAAATCGAAGTAGACTGCGCAAACTGCGCAAACCTCATGGAGCAGGCCGCGAAGAAAGTCGCCGGAGTTGCCGACTGTGCGGTAAACTACATGGCTCTGAAGATGATCGTCACCTTTGCCGAGGGGGCCGACCCGGCCTCTGTCATGCCCAATGTCCTGAAGGCCTGCCGCAAGGTAGAGCCGGACTGTGAAATTGAGTTTTAAGAGTGGAGAG
>JAQXPK010000120.1 GCA_029100605.1 Bacillota bacterium
CACTGTCGTTCACTGCTATCACACTTCTGCTGCTGATAAAAATGGGCGTTTTCTGGGTGTGCCAGGGGGACTGGACGGCTCTGATGGATGTATTGCCAACCATGTTTCCAGGGGTTTCAGGCTTTGTGACGATTCAAATTCTGCTTAATGCCCTTGCGTTGGGGATACGAAGAAAAATGAGCTCTGCCGGATAACCGGCAGAGCTCTTGCTCATTTGTGATAGCACACCTCAGTGCTGGTATCGGGATTGCCGCCAAAGAACCGGGTCAGGTTGTTGACGGTGGTAGAAGCGATGTTGTCCAGCGCCTCGTTGGTCAGGAAGGCCTGATGGGAGGTGACGATGACATTGGGCATGGCGATTAAGCGCACCAGCTTGTCGTCCTCCACGATGTGGCCGGAGTAATCCTCATAGAACAGGTCGCCCTCTTCCTCGTAGACATCCAGACAGGCGGCGCCGACCTTCCTGTCCTTGATGCCGGTGATCAGATCCTCGGTGTTCACCAGCGCGCCCCGAGAGGTGTTGATGATGGTCACACCCTTTTTCATCTGCGCGATGGAGTCGGCGTTGATGATGTGCCGCGTCTCGTCAGTCAGAGGGCAATGCAGGGAGATGATGTCGGATTTGGCAAACAGCTCGGGCAGCTCCACATAATTCAGGCCGGAATCCGCGGCAGGGAATTTGTCGTAGGCCAGTATATTCATACCAAAGCCCTTGCAAATATCCGCAAATACCCGTCCGATTTTGCCGGTGCCAATAACGCCTACCGTTTTTCCGTACAGGTCAAAGCCTGCCAGGCCCTGAAGGCTGAAATTGAAATCCCGGGTGCGGATATAGGCCTTGTGGGTGCGGCGGTTGATGGTCAGCAGCAGCGCCATGGCGTGCTCCGCCACGGCGTGGGGGGAGTAGGCAGGCACCCGGAACACCCGAAGTTTGCCCTGACAGGCTTTGATGTCCACGTTGTTGAAGCCTGCACAGCGCAGCACGATGGCTTTCACGCCCAGGCGGTAGAGAGAATCCACCACGGCCGCGTTGACGGTGTCGTTGACAAAGACGCACACCGCGTCAAAGCCCGCTGCCAGGGAAACGGTATCTTCGTTCAGATTCGGCTCGAAGAATTTGATTTCCACCCCGGCGGGGTCGCCATACCGCTGAAAACCGGGGATGTCGTAGGACTTGGTATCAAAGAAAGCAAGTTTCATATTTAATCCTCCTTTTTATATCGATATAATTATACTTAATAATATCGATTTGTCAAGAGGAAACACATGGAAAATCCCCGGTGCGGCTATGCACCGGGGAAACGTTCAATTCAGGGTCAGAAGGCAGTGCCGGATGCGCTCCACGGTGCGGTCGTACCCCAGAATCTGCATGATAGTGAACAGGTCGGGGGAATCGGTCTTGCCGGTGACCGCCTGACGCAGGAAGGTGGATACGTCGGCTACGGTACCCGGGAAGGCTTCGGGACTTAATTTGTAGGCCTTCATATCCGTGGTAAAGCTGATGGCCTCGGTGATGGCCTTGACCTTGGCAAACCAGGCGGCGGAATCGTCGGCAAAGTCGTAGCTGTCCAGGAACCGGCGCAACACCTCCCGAATGACGGCCTTGTCAAATCTGCCGTCCCACTGGGGCGTTTCCAGGTAGTCGTCATAGAAGAAGCCCATGTAGCTCTTGGCGTCCTTCCAGACAGCCAGGTCTTTTCTGGGCTTTTTTCCGCCCCGGCCGATGGCGAGGATCCGCTTGGCGTAGTCGGGGTCGGCTTCCAGATGCCCGGCAAAGTCTGGGTCGAATTCCTTCGCCCAACCAAGCAGCTGGGTGTAGACCTCCTCGGCGGTCATCCGGGAGATGACATTTTTTGACACATCCATCAGCTTAGCGTAATCGAACAGGCTTCCGGCGGGATTCAGCTTTTTGGGGCTGAACTTGAAGTCCTCCAGAGCCGCGTCGGGGTTTGCTCGCCGCCAGTCCTCGAAGTTGGAGTTCAGCACGGTCATCAGATACTCCCGCATGGAGGCGATGGGGAAGCCCTCGGCCTTGTAGTAGGTCAGCGCCAGTTCCGGATCCTTGCGCTTGCTGAGCTTGCGTTTGGAATTGCCGTCCATCTTCATCAGCGGCCCAATGTGGACGTACTTGGGCAGCTTAAAGCCCAGGGCCTGGAACAGCTGAATGTGGAAGGGGAGGCTGGGCAGCCACTCGTCCCCCCGGACGACGTGGGTGGTGCGCATCAGGTGGTCGTCCACCGCGTGGGCAAAGTGGTAGGTGGGGATGCCGTCGGATTTGAGCAGAACGTGATCCACGTTGTTTTCCGTGATGGTGAGCTTGCCCTTCACCAGATCATCGAACTTGAACTGCCGGTCGGGGGAACCCTCGGAGCGGAACCGGAGCACCCAGGGCTTTCCGGCAGAGAGCTGGGAGCGAATGTCCTCCATGGGGCGGTCACGCCAGACGGCGTACTTGCCGTAGTAGCCGGTGGTCTCCTTATTCGCCTCCTGCTGCTCCCGGAGGGCGGACAGCTCCTCTTCCGTGCAGAAGCAGGGGTAGGCCTTGCCCTCGGACACCAGCTTTTTGGCGTAGACATGGTAAATCTCAGCCCGCTGGCGCTGGCGGTAGGGGCCGTAAGCACCGTTGTCGCCGTCCATGGTGGCGCCTTCGTCAAAATCGATGTGGTAAAACTTCAGGGAATGGATCAAAACCTCCACAGCGCCGGGCACCTCCCGCTTGGCGTCGGTGTCCTCCACCCGGAGAAACAGCACGCCGCCGCTCTGATGCGCCATCCGCTCGGAAATCATGCCCTGCACCAGATTGCCCAGGTGGACAAAACCCGTCGGGGAGGGAGCCATCCGGGTGACTATCGCGCCCTCAGGCAGATTCCGCTGGGGGAACCGCGCTTCCAGCTCCTCCGGCGTTGCGGTCACATCTGGGAACAGCAATTCGGCAAGCGCCTGATAATCCATAATGATCTACCTCTTTACACAGTATTTTCCCGTAGAGTATAGCATATTCCCCTTGGGAAATCAATCAGAGAAACCACGAAAACACCCTTGCACAATCCATCCGCCTGTGGTAAAATAGGAGAAAATCCATGGAAAGCGTGATTCAACATGACCGATGAGATTCAGCAGGCACCCAAAAAGCGGATGCTCTCCGGCATCAAGCCCTCCGGAGATCTGACCCTTGGCTCCTACCTTGGCGCCATCAAGAACTGGGCAGAGAGGGCCGAGCAGTACGACTGCTTCTATTTTATGGCGGATATGCACGCCATCACCGTGCGGCAGAACCCTGCCGACCTGCGCAGGCGGACGCTGGAGCAGCTGGCTCAGTACATCGCCTGCGGTCTTGACCCGGAGAAGAACACCCTGTTCATCCAGAGCCATGTCCACCAGCACGCGGAGCTGGGCTGGGTGCTGGACTGCTACGCCATGTTCGGCGAGCTGAGCCGCATGACCCAGTTCAAGGACAAGTCCGCCAAGAACGCCGACAATATCAACGGCGGCCTGTTCACCTATCCTGCCCTGATGGCAGCGGATATTCTGCTGTATCAGCCTGACCTGGTACCCGTGGGCGAGGACCAGAAGCAGCATGTGGAGCTGTGCCACACCATCGCACGCCGGTTCAACGGCATCTATGGCGACGTGTTCAAGCTGCCGGAGCCTTTTGTTCCGAAGGTCGGTGCCCGGATCATGAGCCTGACAAATCCCACCGCCAAGATGTCCAAGTCCGAGAACGAGGACACAGGCCGGATTCTGCTCATGGACACCCCGGAGACCATCATGCGCCAGTTCAAGCGGGCCATCACGGATTCCGACACGGAGAACTGCGTCCGCTTCGACCGGGAGAACAAGCCCGGGGTCTCCAACCTGATGACCATTTATTCCGCCGTTACCGGCAAGACCTACGGGCAGATCGAGACGGAATTCGCTGGCTGCGGCTACGGCAAATTCAAGCCCGCTGTGGGCGAAGCGGTGGTGGAGACCCTTCGCCCCATCCGGGAGGAGGCTGCCCGCCTGATGAAGGACAAGGGCTATCTGGAGAACGTCTACCGCGCCGGGGCGGAGAAGGCCAGTGCCGTAGCGGAAAAGACATTGCGTAAGGTCTACAAAAAAGTCGGTTTCGTGGCGCGCTGATGGAACAGAAGAACCAAGAGCCGGAAATGGACGCCTACGACCGGGAGGAGCAGTGCCGCAAGGCCATCCGCACCGTGGGAAGGGCGGTTTTCATGCGTCTGCTGGTCACGGCGCTGCTGATCTTTATCCTGGTGGGCACCGGGCTGCAGGGCTGGGTGATTGGGCTGATTGTGTTCGTGCTGATCATCAACCTGGCGGGTATGCTGCCCCTTGTACAGGAGCTGAAAAAGCAGCGCCGGCAGCTAAAAGCCATTTTGGCGGAAGAAGAATAACAATCGCCCCGTAAGCCATGCTTACGGGGCGATTTTTGGGGCAACACCGCTTAATGGGGGAAAATACCGTCGAAGCCGATGAATTCAGAGGCTTCTGAGAACAGGGGGTGTTACTGCTTCTTGTAGCCGCACTTGGGGCACACGCCGTTCTCATTCAGGGCGACGCCGCACAGCGGGCAGCGGTCAACGGTTCTGCTGGGGGTATATTCCTGGGAAGCCGCGTTGACGCCGCTGGTGAAGGTGATCTTCGCGATATTCAGCTTCTCTTTCAGCAGGTCATAGACAATCTTAATCATGCCTTCCACGGTCATGGTCTCCTTGGTCACCACAAGGCGGCAGTCCGGGTAGGCAGTCGCCAGCTCCGTCTGGAAGGCGGGGCCCTTCATTTTGTTGCCGGGGGTGCCGTTCTTGATGCCTTGAGCCTCATAAACGCTGAGGATCGCCGGCAGCAGGGGATCGTCCTCCCGCAGAATCAGAGCGTGGTCAAAGTTTTTCAGAACCGACCAGGCGGTCTTCTGAATTTCGTTGCAGGGGAAAACCATATTCACGCCAGGCTCAATGGTGTCCTCGACCTCAATGGTCAGAACGCCGGTATGTCCGTGCAGGTACTGTGCCTCGCCCTGGAATCCATAAAAACGGTGTGCGTACTGAAGATCAAATGTGGTAATGCTTCTCATAACGATGCTCCTTCGTGATGATATATTTACGGGTATCTGCGCCCGTATGCGCACAGTGGAAGTGCTGTCAGTCCTTTTGGGTTTTCTGACAGTCCGGGCAGATTCCCCGGAACAGAATGTCGTAGCCGGTGAAGGCAAATCCATGGGTGTCCCGGATGCTCTTTTCCAGCCCGGTTACAAAATCCGCGTCCACATCAAACACCCTGCCGCATTTCTCGCAACGAGCATGGCAATGGTCATAGCACAGGTGGTCGAAGCGGTCGGGACTGCCGGGGATCTCCAGCTTGCGGATCTGCCCCATCTCGGACAGCACATTCAAATTCCGGTAGACGGTGGCTTTGCTGATATTCGGATGCTCTTTGACGATTTCTTCGTAAACCTCATCCGCCGTGGCGTGGTTTTTCAGCTTGTTTACCGCGTCGAATACCAGCTTGCGCTGAATCGTATTGCGCTGAATCATATTCTGCTCATCCTTATTTGTTTTCTATCCTTAATGAGATTATATACTAATAAGAATGAAATGTCAAGAAGTTTTTTCCATGTGGGCATTTCAGATTCCCATTGATATGAATTCCATAAAAAGGTTTCAAAGAGCCGTTGCTATGGAATTGCGCACCTGACGGTGCGGGAATAAGCAGCCTCGCGGCTTATTCAGCAGACATCACATAAACAGGTACAGTCCCAGGGTCAGCAGCGCGAAATTCTGATCCTCCCCGCCGTCGCCGGACATGAGCAACAGGAGGATAACAACCAAAAGATCCTCCGTGTCAAAATCCCTGGGCAGCAGCTGACGCAGAAAATGGCCGATTCCGAGGAAATCCTTTGGCTCCTGGGCCTGCTGCGGCGGATGCTTCGGTCTGGGCGGGGCGGGGCGGTTGGGACGGGGCGGGTACGTGTGACTGCTGGGCGGATTCCGCTGGATCGGCGGTTCCTCCCGAGGTTCCGGCTGAGGCTCACAGGGAGGAGCCAGCGGCTGCTGGCGCTGGGGAGCGGGGGAATTCCGGATATTGTCCGGCTGACGGCTCCGGCGGAAGCTGCCGTCGGGCTGAGGAATATAGCGGTTATACACGGGTTTCACCTCCCGGAGAGCAGCTGCAGGCCGCCGGAATTCAGAAAGGACGAGGCCAACCGGGCGATTCTTGCCGCCCGCATGGCTTTCTCCAGCTTCGCCCGGCGCTCCCGGCTTATGTAGGGGGAGAGCGCCTTGAGCAGCGCCTGCTGATTTTGGTCGATGCCGCTCTGCCGGGTCAGACCGGCGAGCTTCTGCATCGCGCCCAAATCCAGATTGGCAGGTGGCGGGCTGGGGGGTGCCTGCTGCGGCGGCGCTGCCGGCGGCTCTTTCGGCGACTGAGAATTGTCCATGGCCTGAGCCATGGACATGATCTGCTGCATCAGCTGGGGATTGCCCAGAATGGATGCCAGCTTTTCCTCCATTTCACTCATGTTCGTTCTCCAGCTCCTTTATCAGCTTTTTGGCCTCCGGGGTGGCAAGAAAGGCGGTGATGGCCTTTTGGGCCTGGGAATAGTCCCCGGCGGCGGCCTTCCCCATGGCTTGCTGCAATTCGGCGCCGCCGCTTTTCTGCAGGGCGGAAAGCAGCTGCTGTCCCGCAGGGGACTGGGCCAGGCGCATCAGCCTGGCAAGATCGTTGGAATTCAATGTGGGCATAGACGTTCCTCCCGTGATCCTTCTGCAACAGCATATGCGCGGCGGGGAGAAATGTACACAAAAAAACTGCCCGCTTGAAAAGCGGGCAGCCGGTGTTTTACAGATTGTACTTACTGGTTTCGAAGTTCAGATCCGCTTCGTCCCGGTAAAGTTCAAAAAGCTCCTTGCATTTCATGGTTCATTCCTCCCTGCGATGGGCAGCCAGGCACGGTCAATGCCACAGGGCCGCCGGACGGTGGATAGACCTCTCATTTTGATGGGATTACGCGCGGTCAAACCGCAGCAGCATTTTGCCGTATTCTTCCCAAGCCTGGGAAAAGCGCTGCTTAAAGGAATTCTCCTTCATAAATCATACCTCCTAAATCTGCGCGCATAATGGCGCGGCAATGTCTATTTGAAATGTGGCTTACGCGCGGTCGAACCGCGTCAGCATCTCGCCGTACTCCTCGAGCACAGTCTCGAGGTAGTTTCTGATTGCTTTCATCATGCAAATTACCTCCTTTTTCAGTGGGCGGAAAGCCGCCTTTGCATTTCCGGCTTTTGAAACTTGCAGGGGGAAGCGGGTCCCCGCTTACCCTTGAAGTGCCTCCATTATACCGCCTTGACAGCGGGGAAAAAAGTGGTATAATTGACTTCTGTTTAGAAGATATTGACATTGTGAACAAATAATTAACCTTTAAATCGCCAAGAAAGGGATGAAAATTGTGCAGAACGCCCAACATAAACTGCTGACCGACTTGGATGAAACCGGATTCGGCATCAAATATGAGAATCGGGTCAGCGCCTACACGCCTCCTCACTGGCACAAGGCCATCGAGCTGCTGCTGTTTGTCAAGGGAACGGTTACCTGCAAGTTCGAGCATATGTCCTTTCAGGGAACACCCGGCGATCTTCTTTTGATCAATTCCTACCAGGTTCACGAGACCCGGTGCACCCGGGGTGCCGTGTATCTGTGCGTGCATATTTCCCCCAGTCAGATGTGCAAATACGTGCCCAACTTTGACCAGCTGAGCTTTTCTCTGACCTTCGATCCAACGGATGAGGCAAAGGCCATAGCCTATGAGCAGCTGCGGATTCATATGCAGGAGATCCTCCGTCAGACGGTAGAGAATCCCCAGGCCTCCAAGCTGGAGTGCCACGCCCGGCTCTTCGCCGCCACTGCTATCCTGGTCAAGCACTTCTCCACGACCCCGGCGGCGGAGGAAACCACCCTTCAGCGCAGCGATATGACCCGCCTGGAGCCGGTGCTGGAGTACATTCAGCTCCACCACGGGGAGGAACTGCCCCTGGACGATGCCGCCGACGCTATGGGTCTGAACAAGGAGTATTTCTGCCGCCTGTTCAAAAAGAACATGGGTGTGAGTTACTTACAATATGTTTATCAGGTGCGCACCACCGCGGTTTGCCGGGAACTGGAAAGCTCCGACGATCCCATCGGCGAAATCGCCGAACGCCATGGCTTCCGGGACCCCAAAATGCTCAATCAGTATTTTAAGGAGATTTACGGCTGTACGCCTTCAGAAAAACGGAAATTTTTCCGGGAAGTGACCCTGGAAGAACCGGATCAGCAGTAGAAAAAACTGACAAGGTATGATAAAATAGATGGCAGAACAAAATAAAGGCGGGAGAACAATGAAGATTCTGGTGCTTTCAGATTCCCACAGCGCACTCAGCTTTATGCGCCGGTGCGTGGAAACGGTGAAGCCCGACGCGATCATTCACCTGGGGGACTATTTCGACGACGGCACGGTGATCCGTGAGGAAAATCCCGGCACTCTGTTTTATCAGGTACCGGGAAACTGCGACCGTTACCGCTGCGACCCGAACCAGCCGGAGATCCTGATTCCGACGGTTTTCGGGGTGAATCTGTATCTGACCCACGGACACCGCCAGGGGGTAAAGCTGGGGCTGGGCGCGCTGCTGAAGGACGCCCGGGCCAGCCGGGTGGACGCCGTACTCTACGGGCACACCCATCAGGCAGACTGCCGCCGGGAGCCGGACGGCCTTTGGATTCTCAATCCCGGAAGCTGCGGCTACTGCGGCGGCACAGCTGGGCTGATGGAAGTGAAGGATCGGAAAATCGTCTCCTGCCGCATTCTGCGGGAAGCAGAGCTGTGACTCACGCCATGGTGACCAGAAAAACCATGGCAAAGACAATGCCGACACCGGAGAGAACCGCAGTGGCGATATTCACCGCCTTTTCCCAAAAATAGCGGTTGTCGGCGGCGTTGGGATACGCGGGGCCGCGGCGAAGGGCGGCACGGTTGTGATTTCGTTTCATGGTATTTGCCTCCTTTTGTTTGTCTGGGGACAGTATACAAAAGGATAAGTCCAATAAAACGGACTATTAAGAAACTTTGAAATTTCATTTCCCAATACCAAACGCCTTGCAACCCGGCGGCGAATATGTTACAATAAGAAAAACGTTACCCGGAGGGATCATATGGGAAAATCCGGTCAATTTGCCCAGGATAAAACGGCGGCTGCCGTTCCGGGCACGGGCTTTGACAAGTTCAAAGCGGTGATGTCCAAAATCAATTCCGTTATCAATCTCATCGGCGTCTGGCTGTTCCGGCTGCGGAAATTCGTCATGGCGGCGCCGGTGGTCTACGCTGCCATCCGGCTGGCGGCCTATAATGCTCAGCACCTGCCGGAGCAGGTGGGGCTGAATCTTCAGGCTACCGGCGAGTTCGCCATGACCATCAGCCGGTATTTGGCGGTGGTCGGCCCGCTGGGATTGACTGGCGCGTGTCTGCTGCTGATGTTCTGCTCCCGCAAGGCCATGTACCCCTGGGCTATCAGCATTTTCACACTGACGCTGCCTCTGCTGCTGCTCATCAGCAACGTGTATCCCTATTGATTGGCGGCTTCAAAAAATCTTTTGCGTCTGTTCAAGGTTTCTTCACCAATCGCAGTTTGCCGTGTGTTATACTGTAGGTACAGAAGCGGAAGCAGTGAGGAAAGCCGATGCCGTGGAAATATCTGCGGATAAGCCAACGGCGTACCTGTGACACGCTGCGTTTCGCAGGAAGAGAAATCCGTTACCGGGCGGCGGCTCACCACGAGCCGCCGCGTATTTTGCGGAAAAATTTGTCCGCCGGAGGTTTCCGGCGGACGTATTTTATTTTCGCTCCAGATCTTGCACCTTGGTGTTTTTCCCGAAATAGGCCAGGATGTAGCTGATGAAGGACACCACGAGAAAAGCGGTGTCAATGACGGCAATGGCGTTGACAACGGCAGAGCTGACGCCAGGGAACAGCACCAGGGCAATGAGACTGACGAACAAGACCGTGGTGCAGACCTTGCCCGCCATCAAAGCCCCGGGGAGCATCTTTCCTTTTCGCAGATGAATCAGCCCCACAATGGCCTGGAACAGTTCCTTCACAACGAACAGCGCCAGAACCGGCAGCAGCTGGGGGTGCTTCACAGACAGGCAAACCGTCAGGGTAAACTGGGTGATTTTATCCGCCAGAGGGTCGAGTATTTTCCCGAGAGTGGACACCATGTGGAAGCGTCTGGCGATTTTTCCGTCCACCAGATCCGTCAGGCAGGAGACCGCCATAATCGCGGCGGCAATGACATATTGATAGGTCTGGGTGGCATTCAGATAGATGCAGACGTACACCGGCAGCAACGCCAGCCGAAACAGACTCAGCAGATTCGGTATGGTGAAAATTTCCTTTTTCCAGCGTTCCAGGTTCATGGACAACTCCTCCCCAACGGGTTTGCAATGTGCATAATACTACATTATAGTCAAGATTTTGCACTTTATCAAGAGGTTACCGCAGGCAAGAGAAAAAGTTCACGAAATTTCCATAATTCACCGGGGAAGGTTGTTCAGGTTGGCTGCCAGAGGATATTGCAGAGCCAGGTGCTTCCAGGTGTGCTTATCCAGATTTCCGGTCATGGGCAGACCACTGAGGATCTGGAAGGTGGATAGGGAATCCGCTGTGGGTTCATCCAGAATGCCGGAGTGGGTTGGCTCGGCGACGCTCTTATAGACGTCAGAGAGCACCTTCAGCATGGCCTGCACCAGATACAGATGGGGATTTTTTTCTCCTCTGCGAATGACCTGCCCGGGGTTTAAGATGATGTCCACCGGCTGGGCGGCATCCAGACGAACCAGGGCCGGAGTGTATACCGCGACGATGGATTCCCAGGTGGGCTGATCTGTGACCCCCGTCACCGGCAGACCGTGCTTGCGCTGGAAGGTGGAAACGGCGGCGGTGGTCTCCGGGCCATAGATGCCGTCGGGGACAATGCGCATATGGGTGGGGTCATCCTCGGCAATCACGCGGAGCATGGTTTGCAGACTCCGGATGGGCTGACCGACAAAGGAAGATAGGGGTCTCATCGTGGCGCCTCCTGTCTAACGGGATCCTGATCCCCGGTGCTGAGGGAATTCCCGGGGAATTGGGTCAGGGTGGTGGTTTTGGAATAGCGGCTTCTGGGAGTGGTGCCGCTGATAATGGCGGAGGTGTAGGGAAAATTCTCCGAGTCATGCCAGCTGATAGCCTCGATGCCGGAGAACTGATCGTAGATTTCGTCCCAGGTGTCAAAGTCTACGATGCCGGTCTGGGGCAGGCCGAACCGCCGCTGGGCGGCGATCACGGCGTCCCGGGTGGCGGGGCCGAAGATACCGTCCACGGTAACGGGGGGGATTTCCGGGATGTAGGCGGCGAGCACGCTCAGCATATACTGTAGGTGTTCAACCTTCACACCCCGGTCGCCCTGCTCGATGGGGTTGGTTGTGGCCCAGGAGATGGTGTAGAATTGCTGACCCTGACTGCGAAGCTCCGCCATGCTGGTCACGGCAATGTAGTAACGCACCAGGGCGTACCAGGTTTCCCGCCCGACTACGCCGTCCACAGCCAGATTGGCGATCTCCTGGAACTTCCGCACGGCGGCCTCGGTCTGCGCGCCGAAAATGCCGTCGACCTGGGAGATTTTGGGAATCGCTGGGTAATTCTGGGAGATCCGGTTGAGCTGCACCTGAATGATGACCACGCTGGGGCCGGAGACGCCCCGGCGCAGTGGATAGCCGGGGTAGGAAGAGGTGATGCCCTGAATGGGGGCGTCGGTGACGATTTCGATGTTGCCATAGTAGCTGCGCAGAATCTGGACGGTGTTGTACCCCTGCCGGGCAAGGTTTTGGCTGCCCCACTGGCTTAAGCCTTCACAGATGACGGTGGTGCCGTTGCAGAATTTTGCCGCCAGAGGCTCCACGAAGCCGGGGCGGCGGAGGTAGTCGTTAAAGAGGTCATCTACCAGCCGGGCGACGTTGGTGAAGTAGCTCCGCCCGTTGACGAAGAACTGGTCGTAGGCGGTGGAACTGGTGATGTCAAAGTCATAGCCCCGGCTGCGGTAGAACTCCGTGTATACCCGGTTCAGGGCGAAGGAGACGATGGCAAGGATATTTGCCCGCAGGGCGGCTTCCTCCCAAGTGGGGTAGATTTCGCTGGAGGCTACGTTTTTCACATAGTCCACGAAATTCACGGTGACATTGTTGGCGTTGGAGCCGGGCGGGCCTAAGTGAACCGTGATTTGCTGGGGAATGTAAGGAAGAATTTCAGGCATAGCTTCCCTCCTACAGATTTTGGGGAGGTGTGTTGAAAATCTCCGATTGATCCCACTGATCCGGAAGCTCCGACAATGGGATCATTTCCAGATCCTGATTCGTGACGGTATCCGCGAACACCTGGAGATTCTCCGCTTCGATCTGCTCATAGCCCTTCAGCCGGGCGTAGAGATTCACGGTGGTAAAAGGCGTTTCCCCGGGTTCTGGCTCCTGACTTTCGGCTTTGTCCGGAACGGGAACCTCAATTGGGACGATCATGCCGTTGCGGTCGGTCAAACGCATGGCGATGGCGGTGCCGTCGGTGGCGGTGACGGTGATGGCAACGTTTTCCAAGGGAAACCGTGCGGTGCTGGCGTAGGCGCGCACCTGTATGTATCCTGTAGCTGACAAACAGGATCCCTCCTTTCTCTCACCAGAATATGCGTTTCATCCCGGCAAGGTGCGGCGGAGGAGGGGAAAGATAGGAGGAACAAGATAGGAGATACGAGAGAGGAGATACGAGATATAGGGATACCTGCCCTGCGGAGTTGTGCGTTAAGTGCTTACCGGTTTGCTCAGCTGCCCGACGAATTGTAGTTTGGCGCGCAGCGCCCAAGGCTTCCCCTCTGGGGTGGTGCTCCGCGCAGCGAATCAGAAATAGTATGATTGCCGGGGGCAATCATACCTTAATGAACGCCCAATGGCGTAGCGATTATAGACCGCCCGGGCACGCATTGTCAGCGGCGACTCGCCGCCAAATTCCAATTTGCCGGTTTGCTGAGTTAAGGTAATATGCACATTGCATTATGTTTCGCAACAAATATCTCCTATCTTGTATCTCCCTACAAATACCCCTGCATCTGTCGGATATTGGCGGTTTCGCAGTCCAGCAGCTTCTGGGACAGGATATTGATCTGTTCGTCCTGCCCGCCAAACTGGTGGATGGTCTTCAGGCCCTTAATCATCCCCCGGGTGTTGCCCTGGATCATCATACCGGCGATTTTGGAGTCGGTATTCCGCCCGTTCAGCTTCATCCGGGTCATCATGTCCGTCATGACCCGCACCGCCGGATCCAGCTCCGGCACTTCCCAGCCCCGCTGGGTGGCGATGGTGTGAGCCTCGGTTTCAATGGAATCGTACTCCCGGAGTTGGGATTCCAGCGCCTTGCGCAGACCCGGGCGCATACTGGTATCCAATACGCTTCGGATACCGATTTGACCCATTTGAGTCGTTTTCAGAACGGAGGACAGGATTTGTTTGCTGTTTTTCATGCTGTATCACCGCGCTTAGTATGCACATGTTTGGCCTTACCATGCATAGAATAACCGGATGGAAAGGATGTGGTGAATATGTGCGCGATCAGCGGAATTGTGGGACTTCCCGGGTCGGAGGAAACCGCTGCCAAAATGCTTTCGACCATGTACCGCCGGGGGCCGGATGACAAGGGGGTATACCGCAGCGGCGGGTGCACCCTGCTTCATGGGCGGCTTGCCATCATCGACCCGGCAGGGGGGCGGCAGCCCATGCTCCTGTCTTGGGCCGGGGAGACCTACGCGCTGGTTTACAACGGAGAACTTTACAACACGGAGGAACTGCGCTGGGAGCTGACCGGCCTGGGACATACCTTTTTGGGACACTCCGACACGGAGGTGCTGCTCCACGCCTATGCCCAGTTCGGAGCGGACTGCGTGGAAAAGCTGAACGGAATCTTTGCCTTCGGCGTGTGGGAGGAGAAGCGGCGGCGGCTGTTTCTCGCCCGGGATCGAATCGGGGTAAAGCCTCTGTTTTACAAGCGTCACCGGGGCGGGCTGCTGTTTGCCTCGGAGATCAAGACGATTCTCGCCTATCCCACCGTCCGGGCGGAGCTGGACGAAACCGGCGCTGCTCAGCTGATTCTCCTGGGGCCGGGGCGGCTGCCGGGCAGCGGTGTTTTCAAGGACATTTTCGAGCTGGAGCCGGGGTGCTGCGGCTATTTTGCGGATGGGGATCTGCGCCTGCGCCGATATTGGAAGCTCCGTGACCGGGAACACCGGGACTCCTTTGAAGAAACCGTGGAGAAAGTGCGCTTTCTGGTCACTGACGCCATCCGGCGGCAGATGGTGTCCGACGTGCCCATCGGGACGTTTCTCTCCGGCGGTCTGGATTCCAGCGTCATCACCGCCGTCTGCGCGGGGGAGATGGCAGGCCGGGGAGAGCGGCTGAAAACCTTCTCCGTAGACTATGAAAACAATGACAAATACTTCCGCCCCAGCAAATTCCAACCCAACTCCGACAGCGACTATATCCATCTGATGGTGGATACGCTGCACACCGACCACCGCTGGACGGTGTTGACGCCGGAGAACTTGGCGGATGCCCTGGAGGACGCCACCATTGCCCGGGATCTGCCGGGAATGGCGGATGTGGATTTTTCCCTCCTGGCCTTTTGCGGGGAGATTCGGGAGAATGTGAAGGTCGCCCTGTCCGGGGAATGCGCGGATGAGATTTTCGGGGGTTACCCCTGGTATCGGGATCCCGAGGTGCGAGCCCGGGAGGGTTTCCCCTGGGCCCAGAACACCCAGGATCGTGTCTCGCTGCTGACGGGGGCGGTCTGCCTCGATCCGACGGAGTTTGTCATGGACGCCTACAGCCAGACCTGCCGGGAAAGCGACATCCTGCCGGGAACCTCCGATCAGGAACGGCGGATGAAGCAGATGGTGAATATGAATTTCCGCTGGTTTATGCAGACGCTGCTGGACAGAAAAGACCGTATGAGTATGTACCACTCCCTGGAAGTCCGGGTGCCCTTCTGCGATTACCGAATCGCGGAGTATCTCTACGGCGTGCCCTGGGAATATAAGGACTACCAGGGTCAGGAAAAGGGGCTGCTCCGTCAGGCGGTGGCAGGGCTGCTGTCGGAGGAAGTACGGCTTCGGAAGAAAAGTCCCTATCCCAAGACCTTCGATCCCCGGTATGAGCGGTTGATGGAAGAGCGGCTGCAAAGGATTCTGGACGACCCCGCTGCGCCGCTGTGGCAGCTGATTTCGGCGGAGGCAGTCCGAAAACTGCTGCAAAGTCAGACCCAATGGCCGTGGTACGGTCAGCTGATGCGCCGGCCTCAGATCATGGCCTACCTGTGCCAGATCGACTTCTGGCTGCGGCACTACCGAGTAGAGCTGGTATTCTAACCGGATTTTTCATTGACGGCGGAGAAGCGGCATGATAGAATATGCCTGTCAAGCGAAACAGGCGGGCGGTGAGATTGCAATTCGGCATTCCGTTTTCTGCCAGTTAAGTTACCATTTGCCTTTTACCGACCCGTTTCCGAAAACCACACACCAGGAGGAAAACCCATGCGCAAGACAAAAATCATCTGCACCATCGGCCCAGCCAGTGAAAACGAGGAAACCCTCACCCAAATGTGCCTTGCCGGCATGAATGTAGCCCGGCTGAACTTTTCCCACGGCACCTACCCGGAGCACGAGCGGAAAATCGAGCTGATTAAGCGGGTGCGCCAGAAGCTGGGTCTGCCCATCGCCATCATGCTGGACACCAAGGGGCCGGAGTATCGGATCAAAACCTTCGCCTCCGGCAAGGTGGAGCTGAAGGCGGGGGACGACTTCACCTTTACCACCCAGGACGTGGAGGGGGACGAAACCCGGGTCAGCGTCAACTATCAGAATCTGAACAAAGACCTGAAGCCGGGCGACACTGTCACCGTCAACAACGGCATGGTGCAGCTGGAGGTGCAGTCCATTGACGGCAGTGAGATTCACTGCAAGTGCCTGGTGGGCGGCACCTTGAGCAACCGCAAGAGTATGTCCTTCCCCAACAAGGTGATGTCGGGGCCGTACCTGTCCGAGCAGGACAAATCGGATATTCTCTTCGGCATCGCCCACGGCGTGGATTTTATCGCAGCCTCCTTTGTCTCCTGCAAGCAGGACGTTCTGGACATTCAGAAGCTGCTGGATGAAAACGGCGGCAGCGATATTGAAATCGTTGCGAAAATTGAGAACCGCTCCGGCGTGGACAATGTGGAGGAAATCTGCTCCGTCTGCGGCGGCATCATGATCGCCCGGGGGGATCTGGGCGTGGAGATTCCCTACGTGGAGGTGCCCTCCGTTCAGAAGAAGCTGACCCGGATGTGCCGGATGCTGGGCAAGCGGGTCATCACCGCCACGGAAATGCTGGAATCCATGATTCAGAATCCCAGGCCCACCCGGGCGGAGATCTCCGATGTGGCCAACGCCGTCTACGACGGCACCTCCTGCGTCATGCTCTCCGGCGAATCCGCTGCCGGCAAATACCCTGTGGAGGCGGTGCAGGCCATGGCGCAGATTGCCGAGTACACCGAACAGCACACCGGGTATAAGACCCGTTTCCTGAAAACGGAGTACAACGGCAAGAACAATCTGGACTGCCTGTCCCACGCCGTGTGTTCCATGGCAATTGATGTCAACGCCAAGGCCATTGTGGTCTGCTCCGTTTCCGGCAAGACCGCCATGCTGGTCAGCCGGTTCCGCACCCCGGTGGACATCATCGGTATGACCACCGACCGGAAGATCTGGCGCAGGCTCTCCATGAGCTGGGGCGTTACTCCGGTGATGGCGGATGAATTTCCCACCATGGACGTGATGTTCTACTATGCCAAGAAAGCCGCCGTGGAGGCCTTTGGCCTGCAGCCGGGAGACAACATTCTTCTCACCGGCGGCCCCATCACGGGGGAGCGTGGCAACACCAACACCATTAAGATCGAGACCATTTGACATACTTTACAAAAATGCTGCCGCGGCTTTCAGACCGGCGGCATTTTTGCGGCTTTGTGCATGAAAACGACCCCCGGAAATTTGGAGATTATTCCGATATGAAATCTGGAAAAATCCGTGATATAATGAGATTATCAGAAAAGAGCGGTACTTTCGGGGGGGCACATGGTATGTTTCAGGCAGGAGAACTGGTTATTTACGGCGCTCACGGCGTGTGCCGCGTCGTGGAGCAGGTGCAGCGGATCATTGACGGAAAAGCGCAGCTTTACCTGGCGCTGGTGTCGGTGGGGCAGGGGGATTCCCACTATTTTGTGCCCACCCAGAACCCAGCCGCTATGGCAAAGCTGAAGCGGATTCTCTCGAAGCAGGAACTGGAAGCCGTTCTCGGCTCGGAAGAGGTTCGCGCCGACAGCTGGATCCGGGATGAAAACCAGCGCAAGCAGTCCTACCGGGAACTGATCGGCAGCGGCGACCGGGTGGGACTGATCCGCATGGTGCGCACCCTCTACCGCCACAAGGAGGCCCAGGCCGCCGCCGGGCGGAAAAGTCACCAATGCGACGAGAATTTTCTCCGGGACGCGGAAAAGCTGTTGGTGGGTGAGGTTAGCGCCGTGCTGAATCTGGAGGTGGAGCAGGCGCGGAGCTATTTGCAGGAAAAACTAAGGAACCTCTGAATCAATCGCTTGCCGCCAGCTCTTGCCGATTGAATCAGAGGTTCCTTAAAAGCGGACGCCTGGGGCGTCCGCTTTTTACTGTTCAAGATAGGTACGTCAAATATGCCGGGTCGATGCCCCGGATACCCAGGCCGGGGGCGTCGGAGACGGTGATGTGCTTCTCGTCAAATACCGCGCCGCCGAGGATGGGATCCTCGCTGCAAAGCACAGGGCCGTCCAGGTCTACCCGGGTGATGATGTTCTTTGCGCAGGCCAGATGAACGGCGGCGTTGACAGAAATTTTTGCCTCCAGCATACAGCCGATCATGCACTCCACGCCGAATACCTGGGCGGCGGAGGCGATTTTCAAGGCGTTGTAAATACCGCCGCACTTCATCAGCTTGATGTTGATAAGGTCAGCCGCCCCCATCTGCAGTATGGTCATGGCGTTTTCCGGGGAGAACACAGCCTCGTCCGCCAGAACCGGGACGTAGCTTCGCTCGGTGACGTATTTCAGGCCCGCAAAGTCGTGGGCGGCAACGGGCTGCTCCACCAGCTCGATGTCCAGCCCCTGTTCCTGCATCCGGTTCAGCAGCTTCACTGCCTGTTTGGGTGTCCAGGCCTGGTTCGCGTCAATGCGGATGACAATGTCCTTGCCCACGGCGTCGCGCACGGCAGCCAGCCGAGCCACGTCCAGTTCGGGATTCACGCCCACCTTCATTTTCAGACAGTCATAGCCCCGGGCGACAGCCTTCCGGGCGTCGGCAGCCATGGTGTCGGGGTCGTTGACGGAAATGGTAATATCCGTGACGATCTGCTTGCGTCCGCCGCCCAGCAGCTTGTAGACGGGGAGCTTGTACAGCTGTCCATACAGATCCCACAGCGCCATGTCCACGGCGGCTTTGGCGCTGGAGTTGCCCACGATGCACTTCTGGACGGACTGGAGCAGCGGCTCAAATTCGTCCACGTCCCGTCCCAGAATGGTTTTGGCAATGTGATCCTGAATCGCGCCGAGGATGGCTCCGGTGGTGTCGCCGGTGATCGCTCCGGTGGGAGGCGCTTCGCCGTAGCCCACCGCGCCGCAGTCCGTGTGGATTTCCACGATGACATCCTCCGCGCTGCTGACGCTGCGCAGAGCCGTCTTGAAGGGGGTGCGCAGAGGAACGGAAATGCGGCCCAGGCGAACGTTTGTAATTTTCATTTTAGTCACCTTCGATTCTTTATTTCGCCAGCTCGTACATGGCGGCGGCAAGGATTTGGGCGTTTTTCATCAGAGTGTCCACGGAAATGTACTCGTCCGGCTTGTGCTCCCGGACTTCCTCGCCGGGGAAGACGGGGCCGAAGGCTACAATGTTGGGCAGCGCCTTGGCGTAGGTGCCGCCGCCGATGCACTTGGGCGAGCCGTCCAGGCCGGTCTGCTCCCGGTAGACCTGCAGCAGCCGGGAAACCAGCGGACTGTTTTCGGGCAGGTACAGCTTGGGCTTGTGAACCTCCGAGGCGAGGGTAAACCCTGCCTGGACAAAGCTTCTGTTCAGGATGGGGGCGCAGTCATCGTAGGATTTCGTTACCGGGTAGCGGTAGTTGATTATCAGGGAAATGTGGTTTTCATCCCCAGAGATGGTGCCGAGGTTCAGACTCAGCTTTCCGGACACCTCGTCCCGCAGGGCAATTCCAGCGGAAGCGCCATCGGTCTCCATGCCCAATGTCGCCGCCAGAAACCGCACCGTGTCCGCCAGCTGCCCGCTCAGCGGCAGGGTGTCCAGCGCCAGCAGCAGGCGGCCAATGGCGTTCTCCCCCAGTTCCGGGGTACTGCCGTGGGCGCTGACGCCCCAGCTTTCCACAAACAGACCGTAGCTCGTCTCGGTAAACCGCATCATGGGGGCGTAGAGCCTGGAAATGCGCCGGGCAAGCTCCGGCGGGCAGGCCAGCTTGGCAAAAGCCTGAGCGGGTACCACGTTGGGGGCGGTTCCGCCTTGCATGGACATTAGACGGATGTCGCCGGACTGGGAAAGCTGTCGGGAAAAAGAGACATTGATGATACCCTTTTCCCCATTGATGACCGGGTATTCCCCGTCCGGGGTGAAGCCCATGACAGGCACTTCGCCGCCGTGGGCAAGGTAGTATTTCACATCGGCGGAGCCGGTTTCCTCGTTGCAGCCGAAGAGAATTCGGATCCGGCGGCGGATGGGCAGGCCGGAATCCCGCAGCGCCGCCAGAGCGTACAGCGAGGCGAAGGCGGGGCCTTTGTCGTCCGTAGCCCCCCGGCCCCAGATTCTACCATCCCGCAGTTCCCCGCCGAAGGGGTCACAGCTCCAGCCGTCTCCCGCGCTCACCACGTCCAGATGCCCCAGCACCGCGATCATTTCCACTCCCTCGCCGTACTCGCACCAGCCCAGGTGCCCGTCCATATTTTCCGTCCGAAAGCCCAGGGCTTCGGCGGTTTTCAGCACGTGTTCCAGACTCTCCCGGACGGCTGAGCCATAGGGCGCTCCCGCTTCCGGCGCGCCCTGAACGCTGGGAATGCGCAGATTATGCTGCAAAGCGGCGATCAGACTTTCCTTTTGGGCTTCCACACAGGAATTTAGATTCATAGGGTTTCCTCCCGGTTTCGTATCAGTTCCAAAAGCTGCTCCGGCGTGTCCGCAATGGCAATCGCGCCGGCGGCTTTCATGTCGGCGGTTTTCCCATAGCCCCAGGCAACGCCGATGGTGGGGATGCCATGGGCGGCGGCACCCAGAACGTCGAATTTCGTATCGCCTACCATGAGCATGTCGTCTGAGCGCCCATTCTGCTCCAATAGGTAAGCGATGACCGCGTCCTTGGAAGAGCGGGTCTCACCCAGATCCGCGCCGCAGACGGTGTCGAAAAAGGACGCCAGATCAAAGTGGCTTAAGACCCGGTTCGCCATTTCCTCCGGCTTGGAGGTTGCGACGCAGAGCTTATGTCCATCCTGCTTCAGCGCCTGCAGCAGCTCCCGAACGCCGGGATAGGGGTGGTTTTCAAAAATGCCGATGGGATTATAGCGGCTCCGGAACACCGCGACGGCCTCGTCCAGCCGTTCCTCGGGGACGCCGTACCGGCGAAAGGTGTCGAACAGAGGCGGCCCCACAATGCTCCGCAGTTCCTCCCGGGAGGGGACACTCAGGCCGAAATGCTCCAGCGCGAACACGGCGCAGTTGATGATGCCCTCCCCGGAATCCGTCAGGGTTCCGTCCAGATCAAAGAGTATGACGTTCCGTTCCATAAAGCGACCTCTTCTGCTTTTTTTGGATTATACCACATTCTTTCCATGTTCTCAAGAGGCTTCCGGTGATTGACAGCGGGGAAAATCCGTGGTATTTTTGTGAGAAAAAGGGGGAAAGGGTATGGTTCGGAGACTTTCCGACCCTGCCAGAGCGGCGGAGCTGTTCGCCGGATGGCAGGAGACAATGATTTGGTCGGCGCTGGAGGGCATCATGGGGACGGTTTACGCTGTGGACGACGCATCCGCCTTGATTCGATCCGGAGATTTAGCCTTTTTCGCTGGGAAACCCAGCCGGGAACTGGCTGAGGCGCTCAGGACAGCGCCCTTTGTGATCGCTGTTCCCAAGGATGAGGCCTGGGCACGGCTGCTGGAACGGGTTCACGGAGAACACGCCCGGCGGGGGCTGCGCTACGCTTTTGACAAGCAACCGGGGATTTTCGACTTTCGGAAGCTGGAGCAAATGGCTGCAACGCTGCCGGAGGGGATTACCCTGCGCGCCATTGATGAAGAATTATATGAACGATGTAAACAAGAAATCTGGAGCCGGGATTGGGTGTCCCAGTACCCCAACTTTGCCATGTATCAGCGGTTGGGCCTGGGGGTAGCGGCGCTGCGGGGCGGCGAAATCGTCGCCGGGGCATCCTCCTACTGTACCTACCGGGGCGGTATCGAGATTCAGATTGACACCCGGGAGGACTACCGACGCCGGGGTCTGGCGACGGCCTGCGGCGCGGCGCTGATTCTGGAATGCGAGAGACGGGGTCTGTACCCCAGTTGGGACGCTGAGAACGTGGCCTCCGTGGCGCTGGCGGAAAAGCTGGGGTATCTGTTCAGCCATACCTATCCGATTTACGAGATTTCCTATTGTCTAACAGAAACACGGAATGGATAAATCCGCGGAGCGGCGGCTCCGCGGATCAGGGCGACACACACAATGGGAACTGCTGGCTTGCCCCATAATGCGGCGTTGCCTTAGGCTATTTCTGCGCCAGATAATCACAGATCAGCCGAAGATCCCGCAGATCCTTATCCCTGCCCAGGCGGGTTTTCATTTCCACCAGGCCCTGGAGGGAAATCACGGGAATCCCATCGAGCAGCTGCACCCCATCAAACAGCCAGTTTTCAAACAGTTCCACATCCGTGCCGATGGTGAGCTTCCGGCTGCCGTCCGCCCGGAATTCCACCGGGAGGCCCTGGGCTTCCAAGCGGTCAGCCAGAGCTGTGGTGCAGCCCAGGTCAATGTCGTGGGTCTGCTCCCGGAGGCCGTAGAGCACCATGGCGCTGCCGGTGATGACCCAGTAGTCAGCCTTGTCGAAATCCAGCGCATTCAGCCGATCTATGATTTCCGCTTTGCGCATATGTCCGTCACCCCAGCAGCACGTCCGACGCCAGCATCACGCAGAAGCCAACCAGCAGAGCGTAGGTGGCGCCGCTGGCATCGTCGTGGTGAGTCTCGGGAATCATCTCGTCGCTGATGACGTAGAGCATGGTGCCTCCGGCGAAGGCCAGGGCGAAGGGCAGAATCGCGGTAGCGACGGAAACGGCGAAATAGCCCAGAAGCGTGCCCACAACCTCAATCAGTCCCGTTGCCAGGGCGCAGAGGAAAGTCCGCCGGGGGCTGATGCCCGCCGCCAGCATGGGGCCGATGATGACCATACCCTCTGGGATATTCTGCAGGGCAATGCCGCCGGCAATGAGCATGGCCTCGGCGACGTTATCCGAACCGAAGCTGACGCCGGCGGCGATGCCTTCCGGCAGATTGTGGATGGCGATGGCGGTGACGAACAGCAGAACCTTGCTTAGGTGGGCATTGTGTTCATGGCTTTCCGTGTCCGCGCCTACAAGGCGGTGCAGATGGGGAACCAGCCGGTCAATGAGGTTGAGGCACAGCGCTCCGGCGAAGATTCCGGCGATGGTAATGAGCAGACCGTATTTCCCACCGTATTCCACGGAAGGAACAATCAGCCCCAGAATAGCAGCCGCCAGCATGACACCGGCGGCGAAGGCCAGAACGATGTCGCTGAATCGGTGAGATAGTTTCTTGCAGGCGAACCCGAGGACGGAGCCAAATATTGTTGCACCGCCCACACCCAGGGCAGTGATCAGAACCAAACGCATAACAAAGCCTCCTGATGTCTTTCTTTCGCCATTATACCACACCGGAAAAGGGGAAACAATCCCCTCACGATTGTGGAAAATTCACAAATCCTTCACAGACTATGCAATAATTTCGTTGCGAATCGGCGAAAAACCTGGTATAATGATCCCAAAATGGAATCACAGGAGGAATTGCCATGAAGATGTTTCATATAACCGTCCCGGATCACGCCGACGCTACGCTGGAAGGGTATCTGCTGGACTGTGAGATTTCCCTGGGACAGGAGAACCTGCGTCCGGCGGTGCTGGTGTGCCCCGGCGGCGGGTATCTGTACTGCTCCCCCAGAGAAGGAGAGCCGGTGGCTCTGAGTTATGCCGCCCGGGGCTTTCACGCCTTTGTGCTGCGCTACTCCGTGAGGGAGAAGGCGGCGGGGTTCGCACCGCTGGAGGAGGTTTCCTGGGCAGTGGGGTACATTCGGGAGAACGCGGAAGCCTGGCATATCGATCCGGAAAAAATCGCCGTCTGCGGCTTTTCTGCCGGGGGACACGTAGCGCTGGCCTCCGGTTTGTTGGCGCAAAACCGGGCCAACGCCATGATCCTTGGCTACCCTGCCACCTGCGCGCCCAACATCCCGGGGGCGGACTTCATGCTGAAGCTGCTGGAGGGGCGGCAGGATGTGTTGGATGCGGACGCGGAAAAGTACGATATGCCCGCCCAGGTGACCGATCAGGCACCGCCTATGTTTCTGGCTGCCACAGCGGAGGATATGCTGACGAAGCAGTGTACCCTGCCCCTGGTCAACGCCTACAGCGCCCATGGCCTGAATTTTGAGCTGCACATCTTTCAGTACGGCCCACACGGATATTCTCTCGCCAACGAGACGACTGCCGACGGAAGCACGCAAATGCTGGAGCCGGCCTTCGCCCAGTGGCAGGACTTAAGCGTACAGTGGCTGTGGAAGACCTTCGGAAAGCCTGAGTTCGTGGACAAATCCACCAGCAAAATGGCGAAGATACTGAAGGAAATGGGCTTTACCAAGGAAAGCGAGCAGATGGAAGCCTTTGCCTGAAACAGGAATCATTCAATCTGTGCGCCGGAGTTTGGCACACGGTTTCCGCAATTTCCCAAAGGAGGGACGAACCATGGAATTCACCATCGACGGAAAAAAGATACAGCCGCAGCCTGGGCAGAGCCTGCTGGCGCTGGTAAAGCAGCTGGGTCTGGCGGGGGATGCCCTGCCGGAAAGACCCTTGGCTGCCAAAATCGCGGGGGAGGTTTTTACACTCAACTATATCCCTGTGCGGCAGCAGGAAACGGAGGGCGACCGCCCCTCCATGCGCCGGGCCATGGCGGCCTCCAACGGTGAGGTGCGGCTGCTGCGCTACGGCGACCCGGCAGGGAAGGAGTGCTATATCCGGACGGCGCAGTTCGTGATTTTCCTCGCTCTGCGGCAGCTCTGGCCGGAGGCAACGGCAAAAATGAACTGCACTCTGGGCGCCAGCGTATATGTCAGCGTCACCGGGGCGGACGGCTTCTCCGTCTCAGCCCTGAAGGAGCGGGTGGGAGCGCTTGTGAAGCAGGACATACCGCTGATCCGCCGCCGAGTGCCGCTTCAGCAGGCGGTTGACCGGTTCACGAAGGACGGGCAGACAGACAAAGCCCGGCTCCTTTCCTGGCGGACGGTGGACTATTTTGACGAGTACGCCTACGGGGATTTTGCCGATTATTATTACGGCGAGATGGCGCCCTCCACCGGGTATCTCACGGTATGGAACCTGCTTCCGGCGGACGGCGGCTTTGTGCTGGTGTATCCCGATGACCAGAATCCGGAAGTATGCGCCAAGATACCGTCGATGCCCAACTTTTTCAGCGTGTTTAACGAGGGTGAGGGCTGGGGACAGCTGATGGAATGCCAGACGGTGGCGGATCTGAACGATCTGACGAGATCCGGACGCATCCGGGAGCTGATCCGGGTCAACGAGGCGCTGCATGAAAAACGGTTTTCCCAGGTGGCGGACATGGTCTGCCAGCGGGGGGCGAAGGCGGTGCTTCTGGCAGGTCCCAGTTCCTCCGGAAAAACCACCTCAGCCCACCGGTTAGCGACCCAGCTTCGGGTTCACGGGAAAAAGCCCGTGCTCATGAGCCTGGACGACTATTACATAGACCGGGACAAAATCGCCCCCGGGCCCGACGGCAAGCTGGATTTGGAGCACATTAACACCCTGGACTGCGCGCTGTTCCGGGCTGACATGACGGGGCTGCTGGAGGGCAGAGAGGTGGAGCTGCCTACCTTCAATTTCATTACCGGAAAACGGGAATGGCGGGGAAACAAGCTGCGCCTCGAGGCGGATTCCGTGCTGATTGTGGAGGGACTCCACGGCCTGAACCCGGCTATGCTGCCGGAGAATGTGGAGAAATCCCTGGTTTTCCGCCTCTATGTCAGCCCACTGCTTCCCCTGAATCTGGACAATCACAACCGCATCCCCACCAGCTATCTGCGGCTCCTGCGCCGGATCGTCCGGGACTATGAGACCCGGGGCGCTTCCGTTCAGCACACCCTGTCCATGTGGGACAGCGTTCAGCGGGGAGAGCGGCGGTGGATTTTCCCCTATCAGGAAAACGCGGACGTGATTTTCAACAGCTCCACGCTGTATGAGCTGGCGGTGCTGAAAAAGCACATTTTCCCTCTGCTTACGGCAGTCGGCCCGGAGAACGAATGCTACGACGAGGTGCGGGGCATTGTGAAGATCCTGAACTATATCCAGGAGGCGGATGTGGACGACGAGATTCCCCCCACCAGCCTGGTGCGGGAATTCATCGGCGGGAATACCTTTTACCGATAAACGAAAAGCGGCAGCTTCGGCTGCCGCTTTTGAAATCTGAACTTACACCGTGGGGGCGGGGCCGGGGTAGCCCAGGAGCAGGGACACCAGAACGCACAGCACAATGGAGACGAATCCCGTCACCATCCACAGGCTGCGGCGGCGGGAGAATTCTCCGGTGATAATCAGCCAGCCCAGGCATAAAAGAGAACCCAGAATGGCGATAATGGCGGTAATGACCTTCAGCACCGTCGAACCCAGACCAGCGCAGACCAGGTACAGCACAAAAACGAGCGCTTCCCCCAATATGATCTTGGTCATCAGGCTTTCCATTTCACGATAACGGCTCCGTTTTGCCACGTTTCATCCCTCCGCGTTTCAGTTAACGTAATCATATCACACAGAATCGAAAAATGCAATATTTTCTGAAAGAAAGTTGTAATTTCCCGATTGGACAACCCAAGTGGAGGCTATCTGCGGGCTTCAGACGGTCATTTCCAAGAAATCTACTTGCGCCGGAGGAAAAAGAATGCTATAATGCACATGAATGTATTGATTTTGAGCAAAGGAAGCCGCTATGGGAGAACCGCAATACCGTCTGGAGGGCATTGTCCACACCAAGAGCGAGACAATGGAGGATTTTGAAGGCCCGCTGGATGTCATCTTTGAGCTGCTGAGCAAGAATAAAATTGAAATTCAGGACGTGTCCATCACGGCAATTCTGGAGCAATATCTGGGCTATCTGGATGAAATGAAGCGGATGGATATGGAGATTGCCAGCGAGTTTATTACCATGGCCTCCCACCTGATGCTGATCAAGACGAAAATGCTCCTCTCCGCCGCCGAAGCCGCGGAAGCGGAGAGCGAGCTGGATCTGCTGCGCCAGTCCCTGGTTGAGCGCAAGCGAAAGGAGGCCATGGAGCAGATCCGCCAGGTTGTGGCGGTGCTGGAGCCGAGAAACGAAATCGGTCGATGCCTGTTTACCAAGGAGCCGGAGCCGCTTCGCCGGGAACAGGGCTACCGCTACCAGCACGAGGTGATCGACCTGCTGCGGGCGCTGGACCTGATCGCCGAGCGCAGCCAGCGTCAGCTGCCGCCCCCCACCGCGAATTTCCGGGGCATCGTGGGCAAGGAGCCTTATCCCATCGGTCGGAAAACCGGAGAGGTACTGCGCCAGCTGGTGCTCCGGGGCGTGGAGCGGCTGAAAAACCTCTTCCGGGGCAATCGGAGCCGGTCGGAAATTGTGGCGACCTTCCTTGCCATTCTGGATTTGTGCAAGAGCAATTCCGTGACGCTGGAGGATGATGTCAGCGGCGAAAATCCCAACGTCCGGCTGCTGAGAAATGATGGAAAGGAGTGACCCCATGGAACCGGAAGAACTGCAGCGCGCCATCGAGGCCATCCTCTTTGCCGCCGGAGAGCGAATGGACATTGCCCGACTGTCTGCCGCATTGGAAACCGACCCCAAAGACGTGGAAGCCGCCGCCGATGCCCTCGCGGACAGGTACGCCTTCGAGCGACGGGGCATCCGCATTCTCAAGCTGGAAAAGGGCTACCAGATGGTGTCCGCCGGGGAAATGGCGGATTTTGTAACCAAAGCCCTGGAGACCCGCAAGCCCCCCAAGCTCTCGTCATCCCAGCTGGAAACCCTGACCATCATCGCCTATTACCAACCGGCGACGAAAGCCATGGTGGAGCAGATTCGGGGCGTGGACAGCGCCTACAGCGTGGCGGCTCTGCTTAACAAGAAGCTCATCGAGGAGGCGGGACGCTTAAACGTCCCCGGACGTCCGATTCAATATAAAACCACTCCGGATTTTCTGCGCACCTTCGGCCTCAGCTCCCTGGAGGAGCTGCCGCCCATTGACAAGATCACCTTTGGCGAGCCGGTGGAGCTGCCCCAGCAGCCCCAGGCCGGGGAGGAAGGGTAATGGGCTGGTGGATCGCGCTGGGCGTGGTGGTTCTGCTGGCGATTGTACCCTTGGGTGTCAGCGCGAAATACAACGCCGATGGCCCGCTGCTGCGGGTGATTCTCGGCCCGGCTCGTCTGACCCTGTTCCCCCGGCGGAAAAAGGAGAAAAAGAAGCGGCAGAAGCAGCAGCCGCCTCAGGAGCCAAGCCCGGAGGAAGCGCTTCCTCATCCACCCCAACCACCCAGAGAGGAGCCGGCGGCTCAGCCACAAGAAAAGGGCGGGAGCTTTCTGGATTTCCTGCCGCTTATGAAAGTGGCGCTTTCCTTTCTGGGGGATTTCCGCCGGAAGCTCCGGGTGAACGATCTGGAGCTGAAGCTCATTCTGGCGGGAAACGATCCCTGTGACCTGGCGGTGAGTTATGGTCGAACCTGGGCGGCGGTGGGCGGCCTTCTGCCCCAGCTGGAACGGCTGTTTGTCATCAAAAAGCGGAACGTGGAGGTGGCGTGCGACTTCACCACGACCGAAACCCTGGTCATTGCCCGGCTGGATCTGACCATCACGCTGGGAAGACTTCTGAGCCTTGCCGTGGTTTATGGCATCCGGGCTCTGCGTGAACTTATCAAACTTCAGAAAAAACGAAAAGGCGGTGCTACCCATGAGCCAGATTCCCAATATGCTTGAAAGTACCATTCAGAAGATCCGCGAGATGGTGGACGTGAATTCCGTCATCGGCGAACCCATTTCCACCCCCGACGGCGTGACCATCATCCCCGTGTCCAAGGTCAGCGTGGGCTTTGGCGGCGGCGGATCGGATTTCACCAAAAAGGGCAGCGCCGGGGACAACCCCTTCGGCGGCGGTGTGGGCGGCGGCGTCAAGGTGGCGCCCATCTGCTTTCTGATCGTCAAGGACGGCAACGTGCGGATGATGCCCGTGGCGGAGCCTGCCAACACCACGGCAGACCGGATCGTGGAGATGGTGCCGGATACACTGGACAAGCTGACGGCGTATTTTGATGCCAAGAATCAGAAAAAGGACTGATTTCGCATAGTTTTCTCCGACCACGGGCAGAATAGACCCGGGTGAAGAGAAATGAGACGTTTTTTCGCCGGGACGGCGGCTGCGTTGCTGGCCGCCGTCCTGCTTTTGCCTGTGCGTGCCCAGGCCATGTCCGCCCGGCGGGCGTATGTGGTGGACGCGGTCAGCGGCCGGGTGCTGTTTGAGAAGAACCCCACGGAGCGGAGCCTGATTGCCAGCACCACCAAGATTATGACGGCGCTGATCGTCTGCGAGCAGTGCAATGTTCTGGATCGGATGCGGATTCCCAAGGAGGCGGTGGGCATCGAAGGCTCCTCCATGTATCTCAAGGAGGGGGAGGTGCTCACCATCCAGGAGCTGCTCTACGGACTGATGCTCTCCTCCGGCAACGACGCCGCCGTGGCTCTGGCAATCTACTGCGGCGGTACGGTGGAGGGCTTCGCGGAGCTGATGAACGACAAGGCTCGGAATCTGGACCTGACCGGAACCCATTTTGAGAATCCCAACGGTCTGGACAGTCCGGGTCACTATTCCACAGCCCGGGATTTGGGAATTCTCGCGGCCTACGCCATGGAAAACCCGATTTTCTACAAGACCGTTTCCGCCAAAACCGTGAAAGCAGGGGATCGGTACCTCACCAACCACAATAAGCTTCTGTGGCAGGTGGAGGGAGCCGACGGGGTGAAAACCGGCTTTACCAAGGCCGCCGGGCGGATTCTGGTATCCAGCGCCACCCGAAACGGGCGGCGGATCATCGCCGTCACCATTGACGACCCCAGCGACTGGCAGGATCACGCGGCGTTTCTGGAGGAGGGCTTCTCCCGGTTTACAGTGCAGCGGCTTGTGAACAGGGGTGACCGGGTGGGTACCCTGGAGGTCGTGGGCGGTCAGGCCGGGCAGGTCGCGGTACTGGCGGCGGCGGATTTTGACTATGCCGTCGCCTCGGAGGAGCGGGCGTGTCTGGCGTTGCCCGGGCCGGGCTTCGTCTATGCCCCGGCGGTGGCGGGAGCGGACGCGGGATATGCCTATGTGCTCATCGGCGGCAAGGCCGTTGGCAAGCTCCCGGTTGTATACGGCGAAACCATCGAGCAGACGGTGACGGAGGAAAAACCATTCTGGAAAAGGCTGCTGCATCCCAAATCGTAGGGGGCGATGTCCACATCGCCCCCCCAGGGAACGCTGCATTTTGTACCGGACTGGGGCAGATTTGGATCATTGCGTAAGGGTCAATGCGGGTATCGGCCTCTGCGTTGGCTCTTTGAGAAGAGCGAGGAGAGAAGCGCATGAAAGAACGTTTGCAGAAAATCCTGTCCGCCCGGGGGATGGCGTCCCGGCGGAAGGCTGAGGAACTGATCCGAACGGGGCAGGTGACCGTTAACGGAAAAACTGCGTCGCTGGGTGATTCCGCCGACCCGGAAACCGACGAAATTCGGGTGGCGGGACAGCCCCTTGTCCCCCAGGATAAAAAGGTGTACATCTTACTGAATAAGCCCCGGGGCTACGTCACCACCCTGTCCGATGAGAAGGGGCGTCCCAATGTCACCCAGCTGGTGACGGACTGCGGCGTGCGGGTCTATCCCGTGGGACGGCTGGACATGAACTCCGAAGGACTGCTGCTGCTGACCAACGACGGCACCTTCGCCAATGCCCTGACCCACCCGAAACACGAGGTGGAGAAGACCTATGACGTTTGGGTCACGGGCTATACCCCCGGCGGAGAAGCCTGTCTGGCTAAGCCCATTACCCTGGATGGTTATACCATCCGCCCGCCCAAGGTGCGCCTTCTCAAGGCGGAGGGGATCGTCGCGCGATTTCGGATCACCATCCATGAGGGACGCAACCGCCAGGTGCGGCGGATGTGCGAAAACGCCGGTATGCACTGCACCCGCCTGCGCCGGATCCGGGAGGGAAACCTGTCTCTGGGGGCGCTGCCGCTGGGGAAGTGGCGGTATCTGACGGAGGAGGAGAAGGAGGAGCTGCTGAAATAATTCCTGCATTTTTTCTCATTGTCTCTTGCAAAACGCCGCCCTTTTTGGTACGATAAGTGTCGCGGAAAAACGAGATGACAGCGCCGCAGGGAGGCAGCTATGAGTTACGATATTTTATCCACCCTTCAGGAACGGGAATCCACCTTTTCCAAGGGTCAGAAGCGGATTGCCCGCTATATTACCGAGGCTTATGACAAGGCGGCCTTCATGACCGCCAACCGTCTGGGAAAGACCGTGGGAGTGTCGGAATCCACCGTGGTTCGGTTTGCCGTGGATCTGGGCTTCGACGGCTACCCCAGTATGCAGAAGGCCATGCAGGAGATGGTTCTCAACCGGCTGACCTCGGTGCAGCGCATTGAGGTAGCCAATGACCGCATCGGGAATCAGGACGTGGTTTCCCTGGTGCTCCGCTCCGACATGGAGAAGATCCGCCAGACCGAGGAGACGGTGAGCCGGGAGGAATTCTCCGCCGCCGTGAACGCGATCCTGAAGGCCAAGCGGGTGTACATTCTGGGGGTGCGCTCCGTGGAGCCACTGGCGAATTTTCTGGGGTATTACCTCAACTATATGTTTAATAACGTCCATGTGGTGTCCGGTTTCGGGGCGGGGGAGATGTTTGAGAAGATCGTGGGCGTGAACAGCAGTGACGTGGTCATCGCCTTCTCCTTCCCCCGGTATTCCTCCACCACCACCAAAGGCGCCCAGTATTGCCGCAGCGCCGGAGCCACGGTCATCGGCATCACGGACAGTAAGCTGTCGCCTCTGGGCAGCAACTGTGACCATGTTCTGGTTGCCAAGAGCGATATGGTGAGCCTGGTGGATTCCCTGGTGGCGCCGCTTAGCATTGTTAATGCCCTGATCGTTGCCATCGCCGCCCGGAAGGAGAAGGAGCTGTCCCAGACCTTTGCCAATCTGGAGCGGATCTGGGAGGAATACGACGTTTACGAAAAGCGGGTGGAAGGCTGATGCGGTTCGATGGAATTGTCATCGGCGGCGGCCCTGCCGGAATGTTCGCCGCCATTACGGCGGCTCAGCGGGGACAGCGGGTTCTGCTGCTGGAAAAGAACGACCGTCTGGGCAAGAAACTGCTGATTACCGGTAAGGGCCGCTGCAACGTCACCAATGACTGCTCCGCCCAGGATGTCCTGCAAAACATCCCCCGGAACGGGCGGTTTCTCTACAGCGCCATGACGGCCTTTCCCCCGGAGAAAACCAAGGCGTTTTTTGAAGAGCGGGGCTGCGCCCTGAAAACGGAGCGGGGAAACCGGGTGTTTCCCGTGACGGACAAATCCCAGTCCGTTCTGGACTGCCTGACAGCCGAGCTGCGCCGCCGGAAGGTAACGGTGCAGTCCGCCCGGGTTCGGCATATTCTGTCGGAGGATGGGCATGTTACCGGGGTGGAGACTCAGACCGGCTCCATCGGCGCAAGGTGGGTCATCCTCGCCACCGGCGGCGTATCCTATCCCGCTACCGGCTCCACCGGCGACGGTTATAAAATGGCTCGGGAGCTGGAGCACACCGTCATCCCGCCGGAGGGGAGCCTGGTTCCGCTGGAAGCGGCAGGTTCCGACTGCCCGGATATGCAGGGGCTCAGCCTGCGCAATGTAGGGGTGAAGCTGGTCAGCGCCAAGGGAAAGCTGCTCTATCAGGATTTTGGCGAACTGCTGTTTACCCATTTTGGCGTCTCCGGCCCCACGGTGCTCTCCGCCAGCTGCCATCTGAAGGGGGAGGACTGCCGCCTGGTGCTGGACTTGAAGCCCGCTCTGGATGCTCAGAAGCTGGAAGCCCGAATCCTTCGGGATCTGGAGCAATACCGGAACCGAACCATGGAAAACGCCCTGGTGGATTTGCTGCCCCGGAGCATGATTCCCGTGGTTCTGCGGCGGCTGGAGCTGGAGCCTGGCCTCCAGGCCAATTCCCTGACCAAACAGAAGCGCCGGGCGATGGTGGAGCTACTGAAGGCCTTTCCCATCGCTATCACCGGAAAGCGCCCGGTGAGCGAGGCTATCATTACCAGCGGCGGTGTGAAGGTTTCGGAGGTCGAACCCAAGACCATGGAATCCAAAAAGGTTGCCGGGCTGTACTTCGCAGGGGAGATTCTGGACTGCGACGCCTACACCGGCGGGTTTAACCTACAGATCGCCTGGGCCACGGCCTTTGCCGCAGGCTCCGCTGCCGCCGAAAAAACAGGCATTGACAAACCGGCTGTCCTGTAATAGAATAGGCCAAAGAATGTGGATCATGGATAGGAGGACTTATCATGTACGAGAAACTGGTTGACTACGCGGCAAAGCAGCTGGAGCTGGATCCTGCTGAGATCACCCCGGATTCCACCTTTGAAAGCCTGGGCATTGATTCCCTGGACATTGTTGAGATGATTATGGACTTAGAGTCCGAGCTGGGCGTGGAGCTGGATCTGGAGGATCAGCAGATTACCACCTTCCAGGAGCTGGCTGACTTTATCGATTCCAAACTGAACTGAATCTAAGGCAACACCGCACAGTGAGAGCTGCGCCCATTGGCAGGTTCATTGCCCCATTATGCGGTGCTGTCCTAACTTCAAATGATCACCTTGCAGCGCCGTCCGGCTTATAGCAAGGTCGCACTAGTCGGGGAGATAGCGGTGCCCTGTACCTGCAATCCGCTACAGCAGGGATGAATTCCCACACCCGGGCAAGTTTGAATATCGTCTGATCTGCGTAAGTGGTGTTGAGAGAACGGTCTTGCGCAACGGGATCCCGTGAACCATGTCAGGTGGGGAACCAAGCAGCATTAAGCGGATCTTCCCGTGTGCCGCGGGGCTGCCGTTTTTGAGCTAACTGCGTCAGGTTTCGGGTATTCAGCTTGTTCAAATGTGGGTGTGCGATCTTGTTATGAGCCGGACGGCTTTTATAGTTGAAAGTTGAGAGTTGAAAGTGGAAAGTTGAACAATAGAAATTTTCAATTTTCAATTTTCCATTTTCAACTGATCTTAGGGAGGGAGAATTGTGTCTGCCTATCAGGCGTTATATCGCAAATACCGTCCTCAGACCTTTGATGATGTGTCCGGGCAGATGGCAGTGACCCAAACGCTGAAAACCCAGATCATGACCGGGAAACTGAGCCATGCCTACCTGTTCACCGGTTCCCGGGGCACAGGCAAGACAAGCTGCGCGAAAATTCTGGCGAAAGCCGTCAACTGTCTGAATCCCGACCACGGCAACCCCTGCAATGTCTGCGAGGCCTGCAGAGCCATCGATTCCGGCTCCTGCATGGATGTGCTGGAAATCGACGCCGCCTCCAACAACGGCGTGGACAACGTCCGGGATCTCCGGGACGATGCTGTCTACACCCCTTCTCAGGTGAGAATGCGGGTGTATATCATCGACGAAGTGCATATGCTCTCCCTGTCGGCTTTTAACGCCCTGCTGAAGATCATTGAGGAACCCCCGGAGCATCTGCTGTTCATTCTCGCCACCACGGAGCTGCACAAGGTTCCGGCGACTATTCTGTCCCGGTGCCAGCGGTTTTCCTTCCGGCGCATCAGCCAGGAGGACATTGCGGCTCGGCTGCAGTATGTGGCTTATCAGGAGAACATCGACCTGGACGACGGCGCGGCGCGGGTCATTGCCCGGCTGGCCGACGGCGGTATGCGGGACGGCCTGAGCCTGCTGGATCAGTGCGCCTCCGCCACCACCGGGGAGCTGACCGCCGAGCGGGTGTACGCCTGCCTGGGCATCGCGGGGGAGCAGAAGTGCGGAGAGCTGATGGGATATATTGCCGCCCACGACACCAAAGCCGCGCTGGAGCTGTTTAACCGCCTTTATACCGAGGGCAAGGACTTGGGCGCCATGCTGGACGAGATGGCCTGCCTGACCCGGGATCTTCTGGTGCTGAAAACCGCCGGGAACGCCGGCATTACCATGCTTTCGGGGGTGGCTTCCGATCAGGAGACTCTGGCGCTGACGAAAGCCTTCAGCAGCGGGGAACTGGTTCGGATGATGGAGCGGATCCAGCAGACTCTGTCCGGCTTCACCCGAAGCGCCAGCCGCCGGATGGACGCGGAGCTGTGCCTGGTGGAGTTGTGCCAGCCGGAGTTGAGCCTGGACGCCAAGGCGCTGAACGCCCGCCTGACCCGGTTGGAGGAGCAGGTGAAAAGCGGCAGCTTTGTCCCAGCTCCCGCCGCAAAACCGCAAAAACACCCGACGGAAACGGAGGATGAATTGGACGGTCCGCCCATGCCCGACGACGCAGACGCGCCGCCTGAGGAAAATACCCCGTCCCCGCCCCGGGACGAAGCGCCGGTGGGCTTCTGGTCGGATCTGGTGGCGGCGGTGCGCAGGGAGCTGAAGCCGCCGCTGTCCGGCTTCTTCGTGGTGACGCCCAACGCCCCGGTGCAGGGCGCGCTGGTGGGCGATCGGCTGGAGCTACGGTGCACCAACAGCTTTACGGCTCAGATGCTGGACAAGCCGGACATCCTGGAGGTCGTTTCCCGGAAGGCCACGGCGATGCTCTCCCGCCCCGTTCAGGCGGTGACGGTGGATCTGTCGGCAAAGCCGGCAAACAACCCCAGACTGGAGCAGCTGATGGATTTCGGCAGGGCTCACAGTGACATTGTGAAGATCAAAGAATAATTTTTCAGGATAGGAGAACAGAATTATGGCAAAAGGCGGATTCCGGGGAATGCCCGGCGGTATGAATCAGGCGGCTGTGATGAAGCAGGCTCAGAAGATGCAGCAGGAGATACTGCGGATGCAGGCGGAGCAGGAGGCCAAGACCTTCACGGCGTCGGCCGGCGGCGGTGTGGTCAGTGCCACGGTGAACGGCAAGCACGAGCTGGTGAATCTGGAGATCAAGCCGGAGGCGGTTGACCCGGAGGACGTGGAAATGCTCCAGGATATGGTCATCGCCGCTGTGAACGAGGCCATGCGGACTGCGGATACCGAGGCGGCGAACAATATGTCCCGTCTCACCGGCGGTCTGAACCTGGGCGGCCTGTTTTAAGGAGACGCCATGCAGTTTTTTCCCGCAGCGCTGCAAAATCTGGCCGATCAGTTCGCCAAGCTCCCGGGCATCGGCGGCAAGACGGCTCAGAGGCTTGCCTTTCATGTGCTGAGCCTGCCCATGGAGGACGCGGAGGAATTTGCCGACGCCATTTTGGAGGCAAAAAAGCAGGTACACACCTGCCCCGTCTGCCAGAACCTGACAGATCGGGAAATCTGTCCCATCTGCGACGACGACACCCGGGATAAGGGGGTCATCTGTGTGGTTGCGGAGCCGAAGGATGTCATCGCCATGGAACGGAGCCGGGAATTCCGGGGGGTCTACCACGTGCTCCACGGCGTGATTTCCCCCCTCAACCATGTGACCCAGGACGACATCCGGATCAAAGAGCTGCTCCAGCGGGTGGGCACCGGGGAGGTCAGAGAGGTCATCATGGCAACCAACCCGGATACCGAAGGGGAGGCCACCGCCATGTACATCTCCCGCCTGCTGCGCCCCATGGAGGTCAAGGTTACCCGCCTGGCCTACGGCGTACCGGTGGGTAGTCAGTTGGAGTACGCCGACGAGGTGACGCTGTCCCGGGCGCTGGAAGGCCGGCAGGAAATGTGAATCAAAAGGCGGAGGCAAAGCCCCACAGAACTTTGCCTCCGCCGGAAGCCTATTATGTGACATTGGGGTCAGGCGCATCGCCTGACCCCAATATTCATTATGAAGTCCATTTTCATATGCGCTGAACCTCCGTCACCGTCAGGGTATCGCCGTCCACGGTAAAGCGGATGTCGAAACCCGCGAAGGTCAGGCCGTAGACCCGACCCGGGGTACGCTGGTAGGAGGGGCGGGGGTCGTGGGACAGGACGCCGATGGCGGCGGCGCGCTTTTCCTCGGGAAGATGGGACAGCAGCGCATCAGGGAATTCCACCTTCAGAATGAATTCTCCTGCGGTGTCGGTGAAGCCGCCCACGGCGTCGGGATGGCTGTCGCCGTAGGGAATGTAGGGCTTGATGTCGAAAATCGGGGTGCCGTCCATGAGATCGGCACCGCCCACGTGTAAAACCGTGCCGTATTCTTTCGTTGTCTCCACTCCCAGAAGCCGAACGCTGGACAGCCCCAGATTGTTGGGGCGGAAGGGAGAACGGGTGGCAAAGACCCCCATCCGGGTGTTGCCCCCCAGTCTGGGCGGGCGCACCGTAGGCGACCAGCCCTGGCGAAGGGCTTCGGAAAACTGCCAGATGAGCCATAGGTGAGAGAACCCCTCGATGCCCCGCAGGGCGTCGGGATTCCGAAATTCCGGCTCAAAGACGATGGTAGAGCGGAGTTCCTTCACCAGACCGCTCTGACGGGGGATGCCGAATTTCGAGGGAAAATCACTGCGCATCCGGGCGATGACCTGAATTTCCGCCGTGTCCATATCACGCCCTGGCCTTTCTCAGGCAGAAGGTCACCGCGAAAATCGCGGTCAACCCCAAGCTGATGGCAGCTCCGGCGGAGCAGCCGGAATAGTAGGACACCGTCAACCCGGCGATGCCCGCAATCAGGGCAAACAGAACGGACAGAACGTGATACTGCCGCAGATTCCGGGCCACATTCCGGGCGGAAGCGCCGGGGAGTACCAGCAGGGAGTTGAGAATCAGCAGCCCCACGCTGGAGATGGACAGGGTGACCACCACCGCGATGGCAACGGTGAACAACGTCTGGGAAAGACCCACGGGAATGCCCCGGGAGGCTGCCAGCTGAGGGTGGATGGCGGTGAGGGTCAGGCGATTGCTGTAGAGCGCCCAGAATGCCAGTACCGCCAGCAGCACCAGCGCCAGCATTCCGATTTCCCCGGGGGTGACGGAGAGAATGTCGCCGATGAGGTATTTATTGTACTTGGTAAAGCTGCCGCCGCCTACCGTGGCGGCGAAGATGCCCAGAGCCACAGCGGAGCTGGAAAACACGCCGATGAGGGTATCCGCCGCCTGGTTGGAGCGGCTGCGGACGAAGGAGAAGAGCAGCGCAAAGGCGACGCTGAAGATAACCGCCGCCCAGATGGGCGCGGCGAGACCGCAGATGGCTCCGATGGCGATGCCTGTAAAAGCGGAGTGCCCCAGAGCGTCGGAGAAAAAGCTCATCCGTCCGGTGACGATCATGGTGGACAGCAGCCCAAACAGGGGCGCCATCAGCAGCAGCGCCAGCAGGGCGTTTTTCATAAAGTCCCAGTGGAGCATTTCAATGGGAAGGGCGTCCCAAAGCGCGTACCAGATGCTCATGCCCTGCCTCCTCTCATGTGGAAGGTGCGGTGGAATTCCTCGGAATCCAGCACCGTATCCGGCGGCCCCTGAATCAGAACGGCGCGGTCGATGAGCACCACCTGGTCGGCGTACTGCCTCAGCAGGGAGAAATCGTGAGTGGTCATTAGGATGGACAAATCGTAGGTTTTCCGGATCTCATCCAGCATATCCATGAGCGTCTGCATCCCCTCCACATCCACGCCGGAGAGAGGCTCGTCCAGAATCAGAATGTTGGGCATCGGCTCCAGAGCCAGCGCCAGCAGAACCCGCTGCAATTCGCCTCCGGAGAGAGTGCCCACCCGCTTGTGAATCAAATCCTCTCCATGCACTCGGGAGAGGCAGTCCAGAACCGTCTGGTTCATGGCCTTGCCCAGCCCCAGAAAGGCGGGACGGCGACTCATGCAGCAGGCAAACAGGTCGGCAACGCTCACCGGGTCGCTGGGATCAAAGGCGGGGCTTTGGGGCACATAGCCGATGCGGGGCTTCTTGCTCCGATGTCCCGGCTCGGAAAAGGCGATGACGCCCTCGTACTCCCGCTGACCCAGAATGGCCTTCAGAAAAGTGGACTTACCCGCACCGTTGGGGCCGATGAGGGCGACCAGCTCGCCGCAGTGGACGTGGAGGTTTACGTCCGATAAAATGCTGTCGGTGCCGATTTTGACCGACAGATTCTCGACCCGCAGACAGCAGGAATGACCGCAGGAACCGCCGTGATGTGACAGATTCATCCCAATGCCTCCTTGATGGTGTCAATGTTGTGGTACATGGCGTCAAAATAGCTGTCTCCCGCCATCGCCATATCCAGGGAGAAAACCTGCGCTCCCGTTTCCCGGGAGATCACATCGGCGGCGGAGACGCTGCCATTGCGTTCGGTGAAAATGGCGGGGAGGCTATGCGCCTGTACCACGCCGATTAGGTGCTTCAGCTCCTTCGCGGAGGCCTCGCTGCCGGATTCCTCCTCCACCGCTTCCAGGATAGTCAGGTCAAAGGCCTGGGCAAAATAGGAAAACCCGTCGTGGAAGGTGACCAGTTCCCGGCAGCGGAGCTGGGACAAGGAGGATTCCCCGTAATTCCGCAATTCCTCCAGATCAGCCAGCAGTCCGCCCAGGTTGTCATCAAAGGTCTCCCGGTAGGCAGGATACTGCTGGGCAAGGCCGCCACAGATGTTTTTTGCCATGGTTTCGGCATTTTTTGGAGACAGCCAGATGTGGGGATCCTCCTCGTGGTGATGGCTCTCGTGGTCATGAGCTTCATGCTCCTCCTCGGAACACAGCAGTTTCACTCCGCCGGATGCGTCGATGGTGTCGGCACTGTCCAAAATATCGCCCAGAAAGTCCTCCAGCCCGGCACCGGAGATGACCACCACTTCCGCCGATTCCGCTGCTTTCACCTGATCAACGTTCAGGGAGTAGTCGTGAAGGCAGGAGACCTGCTCCGTCACCAGCCGGGTGACGGTGAGGGGCGTTCCCTCGCACAGCCGCGCGGTGAACTCAAAAACCGGCAGGGTGGTTGCGGCAATCTGCGCCGGTTCGTCCCTTGATTGACAGCCGAACAACAGCATGGGCAGCAGCATCAGTGTTATTAGGGCAACAACGCTGGGTGGGAGCTGTGGGCTTCGGCGGATCTTTTGCCCTGATCGCGCAGTATGACAAATGGGAAATACATCCGGTGTTCCCCCGTTTTTCCTGCTTTCGCTCGTGTCAGAATCTCTCACCGAATCTCCTTGCCCCATTATGCGGTATTGCCTTAGAATCTTTCTCATGCAGTTTCATCCCGTATTTCTCATTTTCTATTTCATCATACCATACTTGTCAAGAAAAAGGAGCCTGCAAACAGCAGGCTCCTTTTCGGTGCTATGTATCAGTGCTGCTCCATCCAAGCCTTGACCTTGGTCTTGGCCATGCGCTCGATGTCCTCAGTGGGGTGGATGGAAGCTTCGCCGCCGCCGACGTGCAGGAAATACAGACCCTCGGGAGTCTGGTACAGATCCTCCTCGTAACCGGTGGGATCACCCAGCTTACCGTAGGAATAAGCCTTAATCAGGGTAGCGGTCTCGGTGTCGTACTCCTTCTTGCAGATGATCTTCTTCATGGTATGAACCTCCTTTCCCATTGAACTCGACCTGTCTGACATTATACACTTATATGTGCGGAAATCAAGTAGGATACCCATATTTTTACAACATTTTCAAAAAGATTGGAAGATTTCTCGTGTTTTGCCACGACCGAAACGGATTTTATCTGTGCATAATGTACAATAAATTTTCCGGTTTCTGGAAGCGCGCCGGACTTGCCCTCTGGGGATAAGGGTGTTATAATAACGCAAAAGGGGAGAGGGAAATGAAGGATTTTCCGTGTTTCGCAACGGAAAACGGGGTTGGCAGCCTGGTTCTCCGGGAGATTCCTTACCGCCGGGAGGCTTATATCCGCGTTCAGGATGTGCAGCCGGGGATGCTGGGCGCGTTTTTGGAGGAATGCGTTTGCTTCTGCCGCATGGCAGGGGCGGAGCGGATTTACGCTGAGGGGCAGGAAGGGCTGGAATCCTATCCCCTCCACGCTGTTGTTTACGAAATGCGGGGCACGGCCTGGGTGGACGTGGAAAAGCTGGAAAATCTCTTTCCGGTGACCCAGGCAACGGTGGAACGGTGGCGCGCGGTCTGCAATCAACGGATGCGTCAGACCGACTGCGCCGCGACCCAAACCGCCGGGGACGAGGGTGAGATCCTGGAATCCGGCGGGGCATATTTTGTCCACAGAGCCGGGCAGCTTTTGGGTATCGGCTGGCTGAGAGATACGGAGCTAATGGCTGTCTGCTCCGTCAGTCCCGGCGCTGGGGAGCGGGTGATGCACACCCTGATGTCCCTGGCGGAAGGAAGTCAGATACGGCTGGAGGTTGCCTCCACCAACGCAAGAGCCATCCGCCTGTACGAGAAATTGGGATTCATCCGAACCGGCGAGAAAGCCCGCTGGCATCGGGTGGGATAAGGAGAATGCAATGGAACAGTATTTGCTCGTGTTTCTGATTGTGGCGGTGTTCGCGCTGCAGCTTTTGGTCTGCCTGAAGGGCAAGACCATCCGTATCCGTCTGCTGCCGCTGCTGGCGCTGTGCGCGGTGGAGGCGCTGTGCTGGATCATTTACTATTTTGCGCAACAGCCCTGGACGGCTTTTTTGTCCGGGCTTTGTGCGGCGTCGGTGATTTTGCTCATTGCGGCGGACGGATTCGCCTGGGGCGCCTATGCCGGTGTGTTCTTTTTCCGAAACAGACAGGCGAAGAATAAGCCGGGCGCCATTTGAATCCGTCTGCCCACAGCGTTGACTTGGGGCGGAAAATGTGATATTGTGTATCGAAAACTGCGGAATATCGGCAAATTTTCCACTGGGATCGGAGGAAGCGCGGAATGCGGTTCGGGAAAGGATTGATCTTGATACTGACGCTGCTGCTGGCCTGCCTGATTCTGCTGGGCTGGCAGCAGCAGGAGCAGGGGGTGTCCCTTTCCCTGGAGCTGCCTTCCGGCGATTCCATGGAGGAAATCCACTGCTGGCAGTCGGATTCCGGGGAGCGCTACTTCTTTCTGCCCGCCTATGGGGAGCTGGAGAAAGCCAGAGTGCGGGTGCGGGGACGCGGCAGCCTTTTGCTGGATGGAACGCTTCTGACGGACGGAATGTCCTGCGGCGGCTTCGCACTGGATCAGCCCTATTCGCTGACCGACGGGGCGGGGGAGAGCCTGGGCAGAGTGCGCTTTGTTCAGTCGGCACAGATGCCCTCCATCTATATTGATGTTGCCTCCGGCAGCATGGACTATATTCATGAAGATATAGACCACAGCGAATCCGGCAGTATCCGGGTGTACCGGGCGGACGGAAGCTTGGACTATTCCGGCCGCATAGACTCCATGAACGGGCGGGGACAGTCCACCTGGGGTGCCCCGAAGAAACCCTACAGTCTCACTCTTGCCGGCGGCGCGGATCTTCTGGGAATGGGGAAGGCGGAGAAGTGGATCCTGCTGGCAAATGCCTATGATCCCAGCCATTTGCGCAACAAGCTGGTGCTGGATGCCTCACAGGAGGTAGGGCCTCCCTACACGCCGGAATGCCGTTGGGCGGATCTGTACCTGAACGGGGAATACGCGGGGCTGTATCTGCTCACGGAGCGGAACGAGGTCGCGCCCGGGCGGGTGGACATCAGCCGGGAGGGGAGCTTCCTTGTGTCCAAGGACTGGGAGACCCGTCTGATCGACCGGAAGCGAACCTACATTACCACCGATTCCAACGCGGCGCTGCGGGTCGTTTTCTCGGCTCTTTCGCTGGAGGAGCTGAGGCAGACCTGGCAGTCAGCGGAGAACGCCATTTTGTCGCCGGAGGGAATTGACCCGGTGACAGGAAAGTCCTGGCAGGAGCTCATCGATCTGGATTCCTGGGCAAGACGGTATCTGATCGAAGAAGTGTTTGGCAATGTGGACGCCGGTGTCCGCAGCCAGGCCTTTTTCCGGGACGGCGGAGGAGGAAAAATCTGTGCCGGGCCTGTGTGGGACTATGATCTGGCTCTGGGCAACACCTTCGCCTGGCCCAAGCCCAGCCCCTCCATGATCTACGCCCACGTTAAGAATATCTGGGGCTCCGGCTGGTATGCGGCGCTGTATCAGAAGGAGGCGTTTTACCGGCGGGTGACGGAGCTGTACGAAACGGATTTCCGCCCGCAGCTGGAAACCATGCTGGCGACCGGGATCGACGCATACGCGGAGGAAATAGCCGGGGCGGCAGCCATGAACGCCCTTCGCTGGGGCACGGAGGATGCTGCCACCGAGACCGAGGGAATCAAGCAGTACCTGACTCAGCGCATGGCTTTCCTGGATGACCTCTGGATCCGTGAGCAGCCCTACTGTGAGGTGTATGTCCAGGTGGAGGACGGGGTCGTGTGGTGCTATAGCGTCCGCCCCGGGGAATGTCTGCCGGAGCTGCCGGAGTACACCAGCAATGCCGCGGTTTGCTATGACGGCTGGTACGATTCCGAAACAAACGAACCCTTTGATCTGTCCCAGCCTATTGATCAGGACACGAGGATCTACCTGAAGTACGGCCCGGCGCAGAAATCTGACGTTTCTGACCCGGAGACGGCGGAAACCGATTCTCAGGAGCAGACCTCAATTCTTCGCTACGGCCCGTTTGCCATATTGCTGGTGATTCTGGCCTGCGTGATTCTTGCGGACATCCGCCGTCCGGGGAAGGAGAAGCGCCATGACTGAGCAAAATCCGGGAAGCTACCGCCATGAGCTGAAATACCTCGTCAGCAATGCCCAGGTGATGATGCTCAAAACCCGGCTAACCGGTCTGATCCCCCTGGACGCCCATGCGGGAAGCGGCGGCTACCGCATTCGGAGTCTGTATTTTGACGACTACGACGACCGCTGCCTGCTGGAAAACGAAGATGGCACCGATCCCAGGGAAAAGTACCGCATCCGCATTTACAACCACAGCGCCGACCGGATCACCCTGGAGTGCAAGCGGAAGGAGCGGGGCATGACCCGGAAGGTTTCCTGTCCCCTGACCCGGGGGCAGACCGAAGCCTTGATGGAGGGAAAGCCCCTTTCCAATGTGGCGCAGCTGCCGCCTCTGTTGGGGAAGTTCACCGCCCAAATGCTGACCGATGGCCTCAAACCGGTGGTGATCGTGGAGTACGATCGGCTCCCCTTCGTCTACCGGAACGGAAACGTCCGGATCACGCTGGATACGAGCCTTTCTTCCTCCAGCGATGTGCGCCGTTTTCTGGATGGGGAGATTCCCCGCCGACCGGTGATGCCCACGGGGCTGCAGCTGCTGGAAGTGAAGTACGACGCGTTTCTTCCGGATTTCCTCTATCAGAGCCTGCAGCTGCCCAATCTGCGGCAGACCGCTTACTCGAAATACGCCCTGTGCAGAAGATTTACAAGGTAGGGAGAGAGAACCATGAGTTTCAAAGACATTTTCAAGAAATCCTTTCTGGAGGGCTTTGCCTCCTCCGAGATCACAACTGTGACCATTGTGGCAGCGCTGGTGGTAGCCTGCCTGCTGGCTCTGTACATCTTCTTTGTCTATCGGGTGGTGACCCGGAAAACCTTCTATTCCAAAAGCTTCAACATTACGCTGGCGGGGGTCACGGTGATTACGGCTGCGTTGATTCTCACTATGCAGTCCAGCGTGGTGCTGTCGCTGGGCATGGTGGGCGCGCTGTCCATCGTCCGTTTCCGTACCGCCATCAAGGATCCCATGGATCTGATGTTCCTGTTCTGGTCTATCAGCGTGGGCATCATCTGCGGCGCGGGGCTGGCTCAGGTGGCAGTGATTCTGTCCGTAGTGGTGACCCTGGGGATCCTGATTCTGGACAGGATGCCCGTGGCGAAAGCGCCGATGATCCTGGTGGTTAACGCGAAGCAGTTCGAGGCGGAAGCGGCTGTGGTGGATATTGTGAAGCAACACGCCAAAAGCTATCACATCAAATCCCGGAACCTGACGGAGACTTCCCTTGACCTGGTGCTGGAGCTGCGGACGGACAAGGGCGGCGAGCTGGTTCGGGCGGTGATGGGGCTGCAGGCCGTTACCTCCGCTTCTCTGATGTCCCACGACGGCGAAGTGACCTTCTGATTTTTCTCCACTGTACAGGAAAAATACTTGACAGGGGGAGACCGCTGTGCTATAATACCCCACGGTCAAGGAAATGTACTTGACAGGGGAGGCTCTGCATGGACGCGCTGGAAATGTCACTGCTGTATGATTACTACGGCGGAATGCTGACAGACAAGCAGCGGCAGTGCTTCGATCTGCGCTACAATCAGGATCTTTCCCTGGGGGAAATTGCCCAGACGCTGGGCGTGAGCCGTCAGGCTGTGTGTGACAATCTGACCCGCACGGAGGCTCTTCTGCGGAAGCTGGAGGAGAACATCGGCTGCGTCGGTCGGGATTTGAAGAACCGAAAAACGCTGCAATCCATCCTGAATGCGGCAAAACGGCTGGAAGATTACCCGGATGAGATGGTATCCCGCCTGGCAGAGCAGATTATCGCCGCCGCCCAGGGCTTTGAGGAGTAAAATATGGCATTTGAAGGCTTAACCGAAAAGATTTCCGCCACCTTCAAAAAACTGCGCGGCAAGGGCCGCCTGAAAGAGACAGATGTAAAGGAGGCAATGCGGGAGATCCGCATGGCGCTTCTGGAAGCGGATGTCAGCTACAAGGTGGTCAAGGATTTTACAAAATCCGTCACTGAGCGCTGCGTGGGCGCGGACGTTCTGGAATCCCTTACCCCTGCCCAGATGATCGTGAAGATCGTCAACGAAGAGCTGTGCAAGCTCATGGGCAGCGATACCAAGCACATCAATATCAACCCCAACGGCCCCACGGTTGTCATGTTGGTGGGTCTGCAGGGCGCGGGCAAGACCACCAACGGCTCAAAGCTGGCGGGGCTTATGAAGCGGCAGGGGAAAAACCCGCTGCTGGTCGCCTGCGATATTTACCGTCCCGCTGCCATTCAGCAGTTAAAGGTCTGCGGCGAAAAGCTGGGGATTCCCGTTTTTGAGAAGGGCACCCAGGATCCGGTGCAGACGGCAAAGGAAGCTGTCCTCTACGCCCGGCAGCACGGTCACGACATGGTGTTTCTGGACACCGCCGGACGGCTGCACGTGGATGAGGCGCTGATGGAGGAACTGAAAAACATCAAGGCCGCCGTCAAGCCGGATGAGATCATGCTGGTCGTGGACGCCATGACCGGTCAGGACGCGGTGAATGCCGCCCAGAGCTTCAATGAGTGGCTGGACATTGATTCCGTGATGCTCAGCAAGCTGGATGGCGACGCCAGAGGCGGCGCGGCTCTTTCTGTGCGAGCCGTCACCGGAAAGCCCATCAAGTTCGCCGGTATCGGCGAAAAGCTGGAGGACATCGAACCCTTCCATCCCGACCGGATGGCAAGCCGGATTCTCGGCATGGGCGACGTGCTGACCCTCATCGAGAAGGCGGAAAAGGCCTACGACGCCAAAAAGGCAGCCGAGATGGAGGAAAAGCTGAAGACCAACCGCTTCACCCTCCAGGACTTCTACGACCAGATGGTGCAGATGAAATCCATGGGTTCCATGGAAGAGATTCTGGCACAGATGCCCGGGGGCGCTAATCTGAAGGGCGTCAAGCTGGACGAAAAGGCCATGGCCCATACCGAGGCCATCATCCTGAGCATGACACCCAAGGAGCGGGAAAAGCCCGAGATCATCGGCGCCAGCCGAAAAAAGCGCATTGCCGCCGGCGCGGGGCTGAAGGTGGAGGATGTCAACCGCCTGCTCAAATCCTTTGAGCAGATGCGAAAGCTCATCAAGCAGTTTTCCGGCCCAGGCGCAGGGAAGAAGATGAAGCGCATGAGCCGCATGGGCGGCTTCGGCGGCGGATTTCCCGGATTCTGAAACGCTCCCTGACAGAGCGTATACCGTTGTTCGCTGAAAGCAATTTGCTTTGCGATATAGATTTTATAGATTATTGATGGAGGTGAACTCTCATGGTTAAGATCAGACTGAGAAGAATGGGCGCGAAGAAGGCTCCTTACTACCGGATTGTCGTCGCTGACTCCCGTTCTCCCCGTGATGGCCGCTGCATCGAGGAGATCGGCACTTACAATCCCCTGACCCAGCCCGCTACCATCACCGTTGATGCCGAGAAGGCTCAGGCCTGGATCAAGAACGGCGCCCAGCCCACTGACACCGTCCGCGGCCTGCTGAAGAGCGCTGGCGTGCTGTAAGATCCGCAAAGGAGAATTCCCAATGAAAGAACTTTTGCTGTATATGGCAAAGAATCTGGTGGATGATCCGGACGCAGTCACCGTAACCGAAACCTCTGACGAGGAAGGGAAGGTGCTGGAGCTGCGTGTCGCCGAGGGCGACATGGGCAAGGTGATCGGCCGCCAGGGACGGATCGCCAAAGAGATCCGCACCATTATTAAGACTGTAGCCCAGCGCACAGGCGAGAAGGTCACGGTCGAAATCGTGGATTGAACGAGGATGCGTGACGAAATGTCACGCATTTTTCGTGTCCGGACAGCCATTGTGCGCAGCGAAGGGAGAGACCTTGTGCCGCAAAACTGTAATTTGCTTCCTTACAGCCACTGGCTGATAAGCATGGCAGAAACAACATACCGCTCTTTCAGGCGGTTCAGGAGGAATCTTTCATGAAGCTTCCATATATTGAAGCCGGTGAGATTGTCACCACCCATGGCGTCCGGGGGGAGGTCAAGGTGCTCTCCTGGCTGGACAGCCCGGAGATGCTGCTGGGCCATACCCGGTGCCGTATCGGCGGGCGGGAATACGCCATGGATTCCGTTCGGGTGCAGAAAACCTGCAATCTGGTGAAGCTCCGGGGGGTGGACACCATGGAGGATGCCCAGAAGCTCCGGGGAAAGACGCTGGAGCTGTACCGGGAGGATATATCCGACGAGATCATTTTCGCCGCCGAGCTGGTTGGCGTGGAGGTTTTTGCCGGTGACACAGCCATCGGGAAAATCACTGAGGTGCTGGACTATCCCGGCAACAGCGTGTATGTGGTGCAGGGGCAGAAGGAGTATCTGATTCCGGCGGTGAAGGAGTTTATCCTGTCCACGGATCTGGAGAAGAACGAAATGCGGGTCAAGCTGCTGGAAGGAATGGCAAGCGATGAGGATTGACATTCTGACCCTGTTTCCCGACACTCTGGGGGATGTGCTGTCCGAGAGCATTTTGGGTCGTGCCCAGGAGCGGGGTTATATCACCATCGAAACCCATCAGATTCGGGATTATACCGCCAACAAGCAGAACCAGGTGGACGACTATCCCTACGGCGGCGGCCGGGGCGCCATCATGCAGGCGGATCCGCTGTACCGGTGCTGGGAGGCGGTGTGCGATGAGGCGGGAGCGCCGGTGCACACAGTCTATCTGTCCCCCTGCGGGCATACCTTCCGCCAGGCGGACGCTATTCGTCTGAGCAAGCTGGACAATCTGATCCTGGTCTGCGGACACTATGAGGGCATCGACCAGCGCTTCATTGACGAGTGCGTGGATGAGGAGATTTCACTGGGGGATTTTGTTCTCACCGGCGGGGAAATCGCCGCCATGGCAGTGACGGACGCGGTGTGCCGCATGGTGCCCGGCGTCCTGGCTGATCCGGAGTGCTTCGAGGAGGAGAGCCACTATGCCGGCCTTTTGGAGTATCCCCAGTACAGCCGACCCGCCGTCTGGCACGGAAGGGAAGTACCGCCCATTCTTTTATCCGGCAACCATGAAAAGGTGCGTTTATGGCGGCGCAAGCAGGCTCTGCGCCGCACCCGTGAGCGAAGGCCGGATATGTACGAAAAGCTGGATCTGTCCTCCAAGCAGGATCGCAAGCTCCTGAAGGAGATGGAGGCAGAGGATCGGGAGCAATAAAGCAGAACATTTCGACCCCTACGCGGAGGTCTTCTTCCCCTCGCAGTATTATTCAATCCGCGAAGCGGACACCTTCATTCAGAATTTTTTGTCTAACTGCAATTTATTCTGACAGCTGAGTTGAGCCGATATGCACATTATTCAAAACCGCCCCGTTTGCCATTCTTTGGACAAACGGGGCGGTTTTTGCGTATGTGAATTACTGCTTATGCTCTCCGGTGACGGAATACTCCACCCATTCGGCAATGTTGGTGGCGTGGTCGCCGATGCGCTCGAAATATTTGGCGATCATGAGAAGATCCAGGGCGTATTCTCCTTCCGCCGGGTTTCCCGCGATCATGTCAATGAGGCCGCTCTTGACCCGGACAAAGTAATTGTCCACCACATCGTCGTGCATCTGCACGGCTTTCGCCAGGTATACGTCCTGCTTGACATAGGCGTCCACGCTGTCCGTGACCATCGCCATGCTCTCCCGGGCCATTTCCCGAATCTTGGGGTAGGCCTCGTGTTCCCGGGCGGTCATGTGGGGAATGATCTCCACGATGTCCTCGGCCTGGTCGCCGATACGCTCCATGTCTGTGATCATCTTCAGCGCAGCAGATATGGCTCTTAAATCCCGGGCAACCGGCTGCTGGCGCAGCAAAAGGCGCATACAGATGGCCTCAATGGTGCGCTCCTCTTCGTCGATTTTCGCGCCGACCTTCGTTACCTTCTGACCCAGCTCGTCATCATAGGACGCCAGCGCCTGGGAAGCCATGGAGATAATCTCCTCACACAGGCAGCCCATTTCGGTCAATTCCTGATTCAGCAGCTGCAGCTGCTCTTCAAACAATTCTCGCATCAGCCAAACCTCCCGGTGATGTAATCTTCCGTCCGCTTGTCCGAGGGCTGGGAGAACAGCTTCTCCGTTTCGCCAAATTCCACCAGTTCTCCCAGCAGGAAGAAGGCGGTGTAATCGGAAATACGGACGGCCTGCTGCATATTATGAGTGACGATGACAATGGTGTATTTATCCTTCAGGGACGCAGCCAGCTCCTCAATCTTCAGCGTGGAGATGGGGTCAAGGGCGGAGGTGGGCTCGTCCATCAGCAGCACCTTCGGCTCCACAGCCAACGCCCGGGCAATGCACAGCCGCTGCTGCTGTCCGCCGGATAAGCCCAGGGCGTTCTTTTTCAGGCGGTCTTTCACCTCGTCCCAGATTGCTGCGCCCTTCAGGGAGCGTTCCACGATTTCGTCCAGCTTGGCCTTGCTGCGGATGCCGTGGGTGCGGGGGCCGTAGGCGATGTTGTCGTAAATGCTCATGGGGAAGGGGTTGGGCTTTTGGAAAACCATGCCCACCTCCTTGCGTAGGTTATTCACCTCCGCCTGAAAAATGTCCTTTCCCTCGTAGCGCACATCCCCCGTGATTTTTACCCCGGGAATCAAATCGTTCATCCGGTTTAGGGTTTTCAGGAAGGTGGACTTGCCGCAGCCGGAGGGGCCGATGAGGGCGGTAATGCTGTGCTCGGGGATGTTCATATTGATGGATTTCAGCGCCTGGGTCTCCCCGTACCACAGGCACAGATCCTTTGCGGTAATAATGTCAGCCAATCTGATTCTTCCTTCCCAAGTATTTACTCACCAACGAGGCGGAGAGGTTGATTAGAAACGCCAGAACCATCAGAATTGCCGCGATGGCAAAGGCCACGCCGAACTCTCCCTGCTCCTTGGCGTAGACGTACAGGGCAACCGTTAAGGTAGCACCGGCGCTTTTCCGGGCAGCCCAGAAGCCGGTAACCACATGGGCAAAGCCGGCGGTGAACAGCAGAGCGGCGGATTCTCCCAGAATGCGCCCTACGGAGAGAATGCAGCCGGTGACGATGCCGTCCACACAGTTGGGCAGCACCACCGTGCGGATGACCCGCCACTTGCCGGCGCCCAAACCGAAAGCGCCCTCCCGGTAGCTCATGGGCACCGTTTTCAGGCTCTCCTGGGTGTTGCGCATGATGGTGGGCAGATTCATGATCACCAGAGTCAGAGCGCCTGCCAGCAGGGAAGTGCCCATGTTGTTGGAAAACAGCAGCATACCCACCAGGCCGTAGATGATGGAGGGAATGCCGGAGAGAGTCTCGGCGGCGTATTCAATGAGGGCGACGACTTTTTTGTTGGTGGCATATTCCGTCAGATAGATGGCGGCACCCACCCCCAATGGCAGCACGAGGATCAGAGTATAGATCACGATATACAGGGTATTGAGAATATCCGGCAGAATGCCGATGCGGTCGGAAAGGTAGCTGGGCTTTGTGCTGAGCAGCTCCCAGGTGATGTTGGGAATGCCCTTTGCCAGGACGTAAACCATGAGAAACAGGGTCAGTCCGGCGGTCAGGGCTGTGGCGAGATACATACCGATGCGCACTGCCCAGAGGAATAACCGTCTGCGCTTGGAGATCATTTCGTCTTATCTCCTTTCAGGAAGAAGTTCAGAGCGGCGTTGATGAGCATGATAAACAGAAACAGCACCAACGCTATGGAGAACAGCGCCTGCTTCTGCAGGCCGCTGGAATAGGACATTTCGCTGGCAACGGCGGTGGTGAGAAACTTCACGCTCTGGAACAGGGAATTGGGCATATTGGGTACATTGCCCGCTACCATCATCACCGCCATGGCCTCGCCGATGGCCCGCCCAACACCCAGAACCACCGCGGCGGCAATGCCGCTTTTTGCGGCGGGGACGGAGACCCGGAAGTAGGTTTCCTCCGGAGTCGCGCCCAGAGCCAGGGAGGCGTCCTCATATTCCTTGGGTACCGCTTCCAGGGCGGTGATGGACATTTTGATAATGGAGGGCAGGATCATCACCGCCAGGACGAGAATGGCTGCCAGGAGGCTGGAGCCGTCGGGAATGTGAAAGAGCTTCCGCAGTCCCGGAACCAGCACCATCATGCCCACCAATCCGTAAACCACCGAGGGAATCCCCGCCAGCATGGACACCGCCTGCTCCATCACGCGCCTGACCCCCTTCGGGGCAATTTTTGCCAGATAGACCGCTGTCAGAAAGCCGATGGGCACGCCCACCACAATGGCTCCGGCGGTGCCATAGACACTGGTGAGGATGAAGGGGAGGATCCCGAATTCCGGCTCCGCCGCCGTGGATGCCCATTTTGACCCGAACAGGAATTTGAACAGGCCGATCTGACGAATGGCAGGGATGCCGGAGAGAATCAGATAAACCGTGATCAGCAGGACGCAGCCCACGGTGATGAGGCCGAGAAGCAGGAAAATCCCGTGAATCACGGTTTCAAAGAGGTTTGTTCTTTTTTTCATGTGTTCACCTTCCGGTAAGGCGTTTGGCTCCCCCAAAGGGGGAGCCGTTTTCCGATGCTTTCGTTAATTGACAGGCACCACACCCGCTGCGGTGATGATGTCATTGGCAGCGCCGCCGGTGGCGTAGTCGAAGAAAGCCTGAGCGACGGGGCTGAGGGTAACGCCTTCCTTGGTGACCAGGACGAAGGGACGCTGGATGAGGTAGGTACCGTCCTTGACGGTTTCCTCACTGGGAGCCACGCCGGCAACCTTCACAGCCTTGACGGTATCCTTGACGGAGGCCAGGGAGGCGTAGCCGATGGCGTCGGGGTTCTGGGAGACAGCGGTGATGACATCGCCGGTGGAGGTCAGTTCCTGACGGTACTGGCACTTGTCCTTGACATCCACGATTTCCTCAAAGCCGCTGCGGGTGCCGGAACCGGCTTCCCGTCCCACCAGGACGATCTCGGCGTCGCTGCCGCCCACCTCAGACCAGTTGGTGATTTCGCCGGTGTAGATCTTGGCAATGGTCTCAAGGTCCAGATCCTCCACACCGTTGGCGGGGTTGACAATGACCGCAATGCCGTCATAGGCCAGAACCGTTTCGATCAGACCGGAGGCCTTCTCGTCATCCTTCAAAGAGCGGGAGGAGAGGCCAATGTCGCAGCGACCTTCGGAAACGGCGGTGATTCCGGAACCGGAACCGGTGGGGTTATAGGTAAAGTTCACGCCAGGGTTGGCTTCCATAAAAGCCTCGCCCAGAGCGCCGATGACCTTCTCCATGGAGGTGGAGCCGTCGGTGGCAACGGTGCCGGTGAGGGCGGCAGCGGTGGCTTCGGGAGCCTGGGTCTGGGCTTCGGTCTGGGCGGGCACCGCAGTGGTGGCAGTGGGAGCCTCGCTCTTGGAGCAGCCAGCCATGGCGAATACCAGCATGGCAGCAAGGGCAATGGAAATAATTTTCTTCATAATCTTACTTCTCCTTGTAGGTTTGATTTTTGACTTGGGATGTATCCTACGGCTATCATCCTACCAGGGGAATGTAAATTTCAAAATCCAAAGGGTGTAAAATGAAGGTCAAAATTCCTACTGGAATGTAAAGAACGTGAAAAGTCCTTGACAGAAGTACCAGCTTCTTCTAAAATAGAGTTGAAACGGAGTGATTCCGGGTGGCAGCTTTGTATTTTTTGGAAAAGGAGACGCTATGTATCGACTTTTGGAATTGAATCCCCAGCTGAAGCCCTTCGCCGGGGACATCGACCTTCGTATGTTCCTGTATCGGGCCACAAAAAACCGCATTCTGGCTGAGGGGCAGACCCTCAACGACTTTGCCAACGCTCACCAGTATTTCGGCTTCCACCATGTGGACGGGGGCTGGTACTACCGGGAGTGGGCGCCCAGCGCCTACCAGCTTTACCTGGAAGGGGAGTTCAACGGCTGGAACAAGACCTCCCATCCTCTGAAGAACATCGGAAACGGCAACTGGGAGCTGTACTTGCCTGGCGACGACGCTCTGTGGGACGGCTGCAAGGTCAAGACCGTGGTGGATGCCAACATGACCCGGACGGAGCACATCCCCCTGTATGCCCGCCGGGTGGTGCAGAACAAGCAGAACATCACCTTTGAGTGCGAGGTGGTGGACGACCGAAAGACCTTCCCCTGGACGGACAAGGACTTTGTCGGCGAGGACGAGCTGTACATCTATGAGGCTCACGTGGGCATGGCTCAGGAGGAGGGGAAGGTCGGCTCCTACCGGGAGTTTGCCGACAACGTTCTGCCCCGGGTCAAGCAGGCGGGCTACAATACCATCCAGCTCATGGCCATTATGGAGCACCCCTACTACGGCTCCTTCGGCTACCAGGTGAGCAATTTCTATGCCGCCTCCAGCTGGTTCGGCAAGCCCGAGGATCTGAAGTACCTGGTGAACAAGGCTCACGCCATGGGCATCCGAGTTCTGCTGGACGTGGTGCATTCCCACGCCGTGAAGAACACCGCCGAGGGCATCAATATGTTCGACGGCACCACCTGGCAGTTCTTCCACGACGGCCCCAAGGGCGATCACCCTGCCTGGGGCACCAAGTGCTTTGACTACGGCAAGACCGGTGTCATTCATTTTCTGCTGTCCAACCTGAAATTCTGGATGACGGAGTACCATTTTGACGGCTTCCGATTTGACGGTGTCACCTCCATGCTGTACCACGACCACGGTCTGGGCACGGACTTTACCTCCAACGACAAGTATTTCTCCTACAATACCAACACCGAGGCGGTGACCTACCTGCAGCTTGCCAACGAGCTGATCCGTCAGGTCAACCCCAAGGCCATCACCATCGCCGAGGATATGTCCGGTATGCCCGGTATGTGCCTGCCCATTGAGGACGGCGGCATCGGCTTCGACTACCGGCTGGGCATGGGTCTGCCGGATATGTGGATCAAGGCAGTAAAGGGCAAGGACGAATTTTGGGACATCAACAAAATGTGGGGCGATATGTGCTTGCGCCGTCCCGGTGAAAAGACGGTAGCCTATGTGGAATCCCACGACCAGGCGCTGGTGGGAGATCAGACCATGATCTTCCGCCTCGCCGGGGCGAATATGTATACCGACATGGACAAGGCCGTCCACAACGTTGTCATTGACCGGGCCATCGCCCTGCACAAGATGATCCGGCTGTTTACCCTGGCGGGAGGCGGCGAGGCGTACCTCAACTTCATGGGCAACGAATTCGGTCATCCCGAATGGATCGACTTCCCCCGGGAGGGCAACGGCTGGAGCTTCCAGTATTGCCGCCGCCAGTGGAGCCTGAAGGACAACGGCTATCTCAAATACCAGTGGCTGGGGGACTTCGACGAGGACATGGTGAAGCTGACCAAGGAGAACCGGATCTTTGACCAGCGGATGGCGGATCTGCTGCTGATGAAAGCGCCGGAACAGACCCTGGCCTTCTACCGCCACGGCCTGGTGTTCGTGTTTAACTTCCACTTCGGCAATTCCCTGAACAACGTGCTCGTTCCCGTGCACCAGCCCGGCGAATATACCGTAGTTCTGTCCACCGACGACGAAAAGTACGGCGGCTTCGGAAATGTGGCGAAAAAGACCTATTCTTCCAAGCGTTTTGACGGAAAGGACTACATCGAGCTGTACATCCCTGCCCGCACCGGCTTCGTTCTGAAGGAGAAGGTCATTCTCACCGTGACGGACAATACCAAGGAAACACCCACGGAAAAAGCCCCTCGGAAATCCACGAAAAAGACCCCGGCGGAAGCCCCGGAAGAAAAGCCAACTCCCCGGAAGCACGCAAAGAAAACGGGGGAAGCGCCGAAAAAAACCACTACCCGCAAGAGAACGACCCAGAAAGCGGCGAAAGAAGAATAACTTTCTGAGTAAGCAGCGGCGTGACCGGAAGCGGTCACGCCGCGGTTTTCTGTTTTGAACAAATGTGATTTTGCAGAAAAAGGAAATGAATTCTGCATATTGCTTTGTGCATATCTCTGATTTCTCGACAAAAGTCATCAGAAATGAATTTTTCGCTATTCAGATATTGCATTTTTCGGCGTAGAAGCATATAATAACCCAGTACGAACTGTCAAAACGCCGAAAGGATGATGGATATGACCCCCTATTCCTGCATGAGCCGGGAAGAACTGGAAAGAGAATACAAGTCGGTGCTGGCGTCCTACGAAGCCTGCAAGGCTCAGGGACTGAATCTGAATATGGCTCGTGGCAAGCCCGCGAAAAAGCAACTGGATCTGGTCAGCGGACTGCTTACCGTTTTGCAGAAGCCTGAGGATTGCATCGACGATGGCGTGGATGCCCGGAATTACGGCGAGCTGGCGGGACTGCCCTGCGCCCGGGCGTACTGGGCGGATATGCTGGGCTGTAAGCCGGAGGAAGTGTTCGTCGGCGGCGCGGCTTCCCTGAATATGATGTTTGACGTGGTTTCCCGTGCCTACACCCACGGCCTGCTTCACAGCCCCAGACCCTGGTGCCGGGAGGAAAAGGTGAAATTCCTGTGCCCCTCGCCAGGCTACGACCGCCACTTCCAGATTGGTGAATTCTTCGGCGCGGAGCTGATTCCCGTTCCCATGACCCCCACCGGCCCGGATATGGATCTGGTGGAGGAGCTGGTGAAGGATCCCCAGGTCAAGCTCATCTGGACGGTTCCCAAGTATTCCAATCCCGACGGCATTATTTACTCTGAGGAAACCATCCGCCGCTTTGCAAACCTGAAGCCCGCGGCTCCCGACTTTGCCATCATCTGGGACAACGCCTACTGCGTCCACGAGTTTAAGGGAGACTATGTGCCCTTCCCGGACATTCTGTCCCTGTGCGCGGAAGCGGGAAATCCGGACATGGTTTACGAATTCGCGTCCACCTCCAAGATCACCTTCGCCGGGGGCGGTATCTCCTGCATGGCGGCAAGCGAGGCCAATATCCGCTACTTCACCGGCATTTTCGGCGTGCAGATGATCTCCTACGACAAGGTCAACCAGCTGCGCCATGTCCGGTATCTGAAGGACAAGGCCCACACCCTGGAAATCATGAAGCTCCACGCCTCGGTCATGGCACCCAAGTTTGAATGCGTCGCCAAATGGCTGAACCGGGAGATCAAGCCTCTGGGAATCGCCCACTGGAACGATCCCAAGGGCGGCTATTTCGTCAGCCTGTTCGCCATGCCCGGAACCGCCAAACGGGTCTGGCAGCTGTGCAAGGAGGCTGGCGTGGTGATGACCGGCGCGGGCGCGACCTATCCCTACCGCAACGACCCCGACGATTCCAACCTGCGCATCGCCCCCAGCCTGCCTCCCGTGGAGGAGCTGGAAAAGGCAATGGAGGTGCTTTGCCTCAGCCTGCGGCTGGCGGCGCTGGAGAAGCTGCTGAGATAATCAATCCAATCCTTTTCGCGCCTGCCGGCTTCGGCAGGCGCGTTTTGTCGTCAGAAATTTACATTCTGTCCATCAATTCCGTCAGGATTATGGTACAATGAAAAAACATGAAAGGAGGCTGTAAACCATGCGTACGATTCTCAACCTGAACCACAAATGGGCATTTGCCAAGGGGGTCACCGAAGCGCCTGCCGAGATTCCCAAGCTGTGGGACTTTGTGAACCTGCCTCACACCTGGAACGCCATTGACGGACAGGACGGCGGCGGCGACTATTTCCGGGGCACCTGCTGCTATGCCAAGACCTTTTCCAAGATGGATCTGCCTGCGGCGGAGCGATACTATCTGGAAATTCTGGGCGCCAATTCCTCTGCCGACGTGGTGCTCAACGGCAAGCACCTGGCTCATCACGACGGCGGCTATTCCACCTGGCGGGTGGATGTGACCGATGCGCTACAGGAGGACAACCTGCTTGCCATCCTGGTAGACAACGCTCCCAACGAGACCGTGTACCCCCAGATGGCGGACTTTACCTTCTACGGCGGCCTTTACCGGGATGTGAATCTCCTCTGCGTACCGCAGTCCCACTTTGATCTGGATTATTTTGGCGGTCCCGGCATCCAGATTACCCCCGTTATGGAAGAGGAGGACGCCAAGGTGGCGGTTTCCGTGTTTGTTACAGACCAGAAGCCGGGGCAGACCCTGCGTTACCAGCTCTTCAACGCCGAGGGCAAAGCTGTGGGCACCTACGAGGGCGAAGGCAACAAGGTCAACTTCCGCATCAAAAACGCCCACCTGTGGAACGGCCGGAAGGATCCTTACCTCTATAGCTGCAAGGTGGAGCTGCTGGAAAACGGGGAAGTGCTGGACGCGGTTTCCGCACGCTTTGGCTGCCGCAGCTTCTCCATTGATCCGGAGCGGGGCTTTATCCTCAACGGCGAAGAGTACCCCCTGCGGGGCGTGAGCCGCCATCAGGATCGCTGGGGCGTCGGCAACGCCCTGCTGCCGGAGCATCACAGGGAGGACATGGATCTGATCTGCGAAATGGGCGCGAATACCATCCGACTGGCACATTATCAGCACGACCAGTATTTCTATGACCTGTGCGATGAGCGGGGTATCGTTGTCTGGGCGGAGATTCCTTACATTTCCCGCCATATGCCCACCGGACGGGAGAACACCATCCAGCAGATGACGGAGCTGATTACCCAGAACTTTAACCACCCCTCCATCGTGGTCTGGGGCCTGAGCAACGAGATCACCATGCAGGGCGCGGAGGACCCCGATCTGCTGGAGAACCACCGTATCCTCAACGACCTGTGCCACAAGATGGATCCCACCCGCCTGACCACCATGGCCTGCGTTTCTCCCTGCCCCATGGACGCGAAGATTCTTCAGATTCCCGACGTGGTGTCCTACAACCATTATTTCGGCTGGTACGGCGGCGACACTTCCATGAACGGCCCCTGGTTCGACAAATTCCACGAAAAGCACCCGGATCTGCCTGTGGGCTGCTCCGAGTATGGCTGTGAGGCCCTGAACTGGCACACCTCCGATCCCCAGCAGGGCGACTACACCGAGGAATACCAGGCTCACTACCACGAGGAGCTGATCAAGCAGCTGTTCCCCCGGAAGTATATCTGGGCGACCCATGTGTGGAATATGTTCGATTTCGGCTGCGACGCCCGGAACGAGGGCGGCGAAAACGGGCAGAACCACAAGGGCCTCGTGACCATCGACCGCAAGTACAAGAAGGACGCTTTCTACGCCTACAAGGCCTGGCTCAGCGACGAACCCTTTGTCCATCTGTGCGGCAAGCGGTACGTTGACCGGGTGGAGGATGTGACCAAGGTTACCGTCTATTCCAATCAGCCCACCGTGGAGCTGTTTGCCAACGGCACGTCTCTGGGCGTGCAGGAAGCGCCGGATCATTTCTTCTACTTTGAGGTTCCCAATGCGGGGCAGACCCATCTGGTTGCCGTGGCAGGGGACTGCCGGGACGAGAGCGTAATTCGGAAGGTGGAAACCTTCAACGAGAGCTACCGCCTGAGAGAAAAGGGCGCGGTGCTCAACTGGTTCGACATCACAGAGGTGGAGGGGCATTTGTCCCTGAATTCCAAGTTCGGCGACATCATGGGAACGCTTCAGGGCAAGATGCTTCTCATGTCCCTGATGACCAAGAAGATGCCCAAGGGCGGCAAGAAGGGCGGCGGCTTTGACATGAGCAGCCTGGGGGGCATGATGGATATGCTCAGCGGCTTTACCCTGCTGCGCCTCACCGGCATGATGGGCACCATGAATGTGACCTTTACCAAGGAAGAGCTGCTGGACATCAATGCCAAGCTCAACAAGATCAAAGCGCCGAAGAAATGAATAGCGGCGGGACGGCACGGCTGCCGTCCCGCTTTTCTCTGTCACAGATGCGGAAATCTGGGCATCCCCATGACAATGGCAAAGGGGATAATGGCGAAAATAATACCGAGTAATTTGTACAATCCGCTAAAATATGCGGTTATCGTCGATTGTGAATTGATTTTTGTACTATTTTCGAGTAGAATTACGGTGTTAAGCGCTGGCCCCGCGGCGAGCGCAATGGAAGTATTCAAGGGAGGATATTACCAATGAATGAATTGCAGAAAACCATCGGCGAGATTGGCTGCGTGCCGGTTATCAAGCTGACGAACCCCCAGCGGGACGCGGCACCCCTGTCCGATGCCCTGTGCGCCGGCGGCGTTCCCGTAGCTGAGATCACCTTCCGGGCAGCCGGAGCCGACGAAGCCATGCGCATCATGCTGGAGCGCCATCCCGATATGCTGGTGGGCGCGGGCACCGTTTTGACCACTGAGCAGGTGGACAAGACCATCGCCGCCGGCGGCAAGTTTGTCGTCACCCCCGGCCTGGATCCCGAAATCGTGAAATACTGCCAGGAGAAGGGCATTACCTGCTTCCCCGGCTGCACCACTCCCACCGATTACCACACTGCGTATAAGCTGGGGCTGGAAGTGCTGAAATTCTTCCCTGCCGAGCAGTCCGGCGGCCTGGCAAAGATCAAGGCCATGTCCGCACCCTTCCCCATGTTCAAAGTCATGCCTACCGGCGGCGTGAATCTCAAGAATTTGGCGGAGTATGCCGCCTGCCCCGTCATCGTGGCCTGCGGCGGCAGCTATATGTGCCCTGATAAGCTCATCCAGGCCGGCGCCTGGGACGAAATCACCGACCTGTGCAGAAAATCTGTGGAAATTGTCAAGGAGGCAAGAAAATAATGGCAAGAATCATCACCTTCGGCGAGCTGATGCTCCGCCTGCAGCCCTACAACTACGAGCGTTTCGTTCAGTGCGACCATGTGGAATTTACCTTCGGCGGCGGCGAGGCCAATGTGGCTGTGTCTCTGGCGAATTACGGCATGGACGCCGCTTTCGTCACCAAGCTGCCGGCTCATGCCATCGGCCAGGCTGCTGTCAATAGCCTCCGCCGCTACGGCGTGGATACCTCCGAGATCGTCCGGGGCGGCGACCGTGTGGGCATCTACTTCAACGAGAAGGGCGCTTCCCAGCGCGGCTCGGTGTGCATCTACGACCGGGCTCACTCCGCCATTCAGGAAGCCCAGCCCTCCGACTTCGACTGGGACAAGATTTTCGAGGGCGCGGACTGGTTCCACTTCACCGGTATCACCCCGGCTCTTGGCCCCAACGTGGTGGAAATCTGCCGTCAGGCCTGCAAGGCCGCCAAGGCTCACGGCTGCAAGATCTCCTGCGACCTGAACTACCGCGGCAAGCTGTGGACCCGTGCCCAGGCTCGGGAGGCCATGACCGACCTGTGCCAGTATGTGGACGTGTGCATCTCCAACGAGGAGGATGCCAAGGACGTGTTCGGCATTGAAGCCGAAGCCACCGACATCTACGGCGGCAGCCTGAACCATGAGGGCTACAAGTCCGTCGCCAAGCAGCTGGCGGACAAGTTTGGCTTTGAGATGGTGGCCATCACCCTGCGGGAATCCCACTCTGCTTTCGATAACGGCTGGAGCGCCATGCTGTACAACGTCGCAAAGGATGAGTACCGCTTCTCCAAAAAGTACGACCTGCATATCATCGACCGTGTGGGCGGCGGTGACAGCTTCGGCGGCGGCCTGATCTACGCTTTGCTCTCCGGCAAGGACACTCAGGCGGCGGTGGAGTTCGCGGTGGCTGCCTCTGCCCTGAAGCACTCCATCGAGGGCGACTACAACATGGTCACCGTTGCTGAGGTGGAAAAGCTGGCAGGCGGCGACGGCTCCGGACGGATTCAGAGATAACCCAACATTATAGAAGCCTCTGCCCGGGCAATCGGGCAGAGGCTTACTTTCAATACAAAGGAGTTCCCATATGAAGGAATTTATGGACAAGGATTTTCTCCTGGAAACCCCCACGGCAAGGCATCTATACCATGACTATGCCAGTAAAATGCCCCTGGCAGACTACCACTGCCACTTAAATCCCCAGGAGATTTACGAGGATCGTCGGTTCAACAATCTGGCGGAGGTCTGGCTGGGGGGCGAGAACCCCGACGGCAGCTTCGCCGGCGACCACTACAAATGGCGCGTTATGCGCTCCAACGGCGTAGAAGAGAAATTCGTCACCGGCATGGTGGATCCCTATGAGAAGTTTCTGAAGTTCGTGGAAGCCCTGGAAATGGCTATCGGCAATCCCATGTATCACTGGTGCCATCTGGAGCTGCGGCAGTTCTTCGGCGTCACCGAGCCGCTGACCACGGAAAGCGCCAAGCGCATCTGGGATCACTGCAACGATATGCTCCAGCACGATCCGGAGATGTCCGCCCGGGGCTTGATTCGCAAGGCCAACGTGGCCTTCATCGGCACCACCGATGACCCCGTGGATGATTTGAAATGGCACGAAAAAATCGCCGCTGACCCCACCATCGATGTGGTTGTCGGCCCCTCCTTCCGCCCAGACAAGGCCGTGAACATCCACAAGGCGGGCTGGAAGCAATACATGGCGGCTTTGGCAAAATCCGTGGGCAAAGAGAGCTTGCCCACCATGCAGGACGTGCTGGACGCTCTGGTGGAGCGGCTGGAGTACTTCAAAGCCCATGGCTGCCGAGCTTCCGACCACGGCCTGGACTATGTGCCCTTCCAGAACTACACTGTGGAGCAGGCGGACGCCGTCTATCAGAAGGCGCTGCGGGGTGAAGCGCTGACCACCGAGGAAATCGAAGGCTATCAGACCGTGATCCTCCTGTGCCTGGGCAGAGCCTATCACCGGCTGGACATCGCCATGCAGCTGCATTACTCCTGCCTGCGGAACAACAACCAGCGGATCTTCAAGCTCCAGGGCCCGGACACCGGCGTGGACGCCATCGCCCAGAACACCTGCGGCGGAAACATCTCCCAGCTGCTGTCCGCTCTGGACGAAACGAACGAGTGCCCCAAGACCATCCTCTACTCTCTGAATCCCGCTGACAATGCCCAGCTGGGCACCCTGATCGGCTGCTTCCAGGGTCCGGAGGTGCCCGGCAAGATTCAGCACGGAAGCGCCTGGTGGTTCAACGACAACAAGATGGGTATGGAGGAGCAGATGAAGACCCTGGCAAGTCTGGGTCTGTTTGGCAATTTCATCGGGATGCTCACCGATTCCCGCTCCTTCCTGAGCTACGCCCGCCACGACTATTTCCGCCGAATTCTGTGCAATCTCATCGGCGGCTGGGTGGAAAACGGGGAATATCCCAATATCGAATCCAGCCTGAAGAAAATCATCGAGGGCATCAGCTTCAACAACGCGAAGCGATATTTTAACCTGTAAGACGTCCTGAGAGCAGGGCGGCTGCGCCGATTTGTCAATCCAGATCTCCGGGAATCTGGGCAGTGAGGGCGGAAATCTCGTAGGCGGTGCGCTCCTCCGCGCCGGACTCGGTTACCTTGGTGTAGATCCGGCTTTGCAGGCGGCCTGTGATGCCGATTTTGTCCCGGGTATGGCACCGGGAGGCTTCCTGGGCGGTTCGTCCCCAGAGAATGCAGGGCAGATAGTCCGCCCGCTGAAAGGCTCTCGGCACCGCCAGCATCACGTCGCAGATCTCCCGCCCCAGGGGGGTGCGGCGGAATATCGGCTCCCGGCACAGATACCCTTCCACCGAAACCTCGTTGACTGGCTCTCCCTCCTGGCATTGAAGGGTGGAGGCAAAGACGAAAATCATCAGATGACGCCGCCCATCGCTACGTACGTTGTGGGAGCGAATCTGCCCGGTGATGGCGACAGCGCCGGTATCCCCCAGCTCAGCGCTTTCCAGCAGGGCTTTTTCCGCAATGACGGGGAGAATGTCCACCGCGCCGGAAAGCCGGGGAACCTCCAGAAAAAACTTATAAAACTGTCGGCTGTGATTTTCATGGGAAAACGTGGGCGGGGCGGACAGATTCCCCCGTAGGGTGATTTGATTTGCGCTGTGTTCCATAGTACCACCTCAAGTTTCAGATGTATGGAACATCCTATGCCGCCCATCTAAAAAGAGAACTGCCGGACAAAACAAGCCGCGCTCCCGGAATACGGGGGCGCGGCAAATTTATACCAGCTTCCACACCAGATCCGCCAGAAACGGCTGGAGGAAAAACATGACGCCGAAGACAACGCCGCAGACGAGAAATGCGTCGCTTGTCCGCTGCGAGGGTACGACCTCCGGAAGGAGCTTCAGCGTGATCCTCGCCAAAAGATAGCCGAGAACCGTTCCGACGGTGTTGGTGATCAGGTCGTTGACATCGGTGGCTCGGAAGGTGAAGATCTGCAAAAACTCGATCAGCCCGGAGAAACAAAAGCCGAACAGCAATGTATAGCCAAAATTGCTGAACGTTTTCCAGAAAAAGGGAAGGAAGAATCCCAGCGGGACAAACAAGAGTACGTTCAGAAGGCTGGTTTTGTAATCCGAGAACATATACTGAAAGGGAACCCAGTTGAAGTTGAAATCCAGCCGGATGTAGGTGATACAGGGAAGCCCCACCACCGCGTCCACGGCGGCGAGGTAGATGGCGAACAGCAGATACCCGACGGTGCGGTTTACGCTGTGAAAATACGTCTTGTTCAGTACCAGAAACACCGGTATCAGAATCACCGACGCAACGCCGGCTTCCAGACACATTCCAAATACTCTGTGCATGATGAACCCCCGGCTCAGAAAATTGGCTTGGTCAGCAGCACTGCCAGCACGCAGCAGCAGGCGTTGAGGGCAAAGCGGGAATCCATGTAGATATTCGCTTCCTGAGCCTCGTATTCCCGGTGGTAGCTGTAGATCGCCTCCATCACGCTCCCGGCGATCCTGGGATTAACCTGGGGATCCTGCTTCATGTACTCGAGAAAATGCTCCTGCAGGGCTGCCTCGTATTCCCGGTGATCGCTGAGGGCAGTGGGGAAGGTGTCGTTGTGAGCGTAGGTAAAGGCGTCGGCTGTGTAGTGGATCAGCTTGCCCAAAGTATAGTAGTCAAAGAGCTTCAGGGTGTCCTTCCGCTCCAGCCGGGCGGAGATGGAGCGCATAAAACGCCGGGCATTGCGGTAGTTGTGTCCCCGGAGCCACTGGCAGCGGATGGAACCCTTCAGATATGTAGCAGGATTGCGATCCGGCTCGATACAGCCCAGCAAAAACGCCTTCACATACCGCTGCGGCACGTCGTTGAGATAGCGCTGCACCAGGTATTGCCCCAGGCAGCGGTGACTTTTTCCACGCATGTGGTAGCCCCTTTCTCATTTCGATTTTGTGCAAGTATACCACATATATAAGGGAAATGTGTGAACAATCCCAAAAATCAGGGATTGTCACAAGTCAGCAAAGCAAAACCGACCCGGGTTTGGTGAAATATACGTTTTGCTTTCCAGTATGTGGAAAGAAGCGGCAGCTTCCCAATAGGAAGCTGCTGCGTTTGCGTTATTCGCTGACGGTAAAGGTAATCACAGTCACCGCCAGACCGTTAAAGTAGATGCTCAGGGAATACTCACCGGGCTTGTCCGGGGCGGTGGGAATATTCAGCTCGCCGTAGTGGTAGTCGCCGTCATACCAGATTTCTTTCCAGTCGCCGGTGTCCTGGGAGACGTAGCCGGGAATGACATTCCCATAGCCGTCCCGGATGACGTACAGGAGATTCAGCGGCTCCGGATCCACATAGAACCTATCCGAGCAGTACAAAACGGCGGACAGCTTGTCGCCAACGGTAAACCTGTCGGTAAAGGCCTCATCGCCCACGGATTCATAGCTCCAGCTTTCTCCCTCGGGGGTCTTGAGCAGATGCGCGGTTACCTTGTCCGCGGACAGACCCTGACCTTCATACACGGCGGCACCGGGACACTTGTAAGTCAGCACGTTTCCGAAGATGGAGGTTCCGTCCGCCGCCTGAACCGTGAATTGGTACTTGGCGCTGGGGATCCGGGGGGCGATTTTGGCGCTGGGATCCGTGCACTTGACCACGTTGGGGGTCTCGCTGCCGTCAATGCTGTACATCAGCAGCCAGCCGCCGGAGGGAGCTTCACCGGCAAACGTCCAGCTTACGGTCAGGGATTCCGGGTCGTCCTCATCAACCGTGATGTTGGAGATGTTGATGGGGTTGGCGGTAATGCTGGTGCGGGCGGGCTGGGTCATCCCGGCAGCCGTGACCTCGATGGTGTAGGACACAGAGGGGTCAATGTCGGTGAAGTAGACCTCGGTATCGGTGACGGTGAGCTGCTTGTCGTAGCCACTGTCGCTGTAGCATCGGACGTTCCAGCTGTCGATGATGACATCCCCGGGCGGATCCCAGCGGACGGTCATATCGCTGCCGCTGCTGGCAGCTACGGTGAGGTTCTCCGCCAGCACCAGTCGGGAAGCCATGAATTCCAGGGTGTTCTCCCCGGTCAGGGCGGTCTCCACAGCAGGCTCCAAGGTGAAGGTGTACTTCTTGCCAACGGTCAGATTCTTAACGGTGTAGGTGTGACCGGAGAAGGTCTCGGTGCGGGTTTCCTCGCCCTCCGCCGTGCAGGTGACGACCCATTCGTCCGGATCGCCGCCGCTGACGGTGAAGTTCAGCATCACGGAACCGTCCTCCGGGCCGGTGACGGCGGAGAAGCTGACAATCTTTGTGGAGCTGTCAGTGGTGAAAATGTCGGAGGTCTGACCCACCAGCTTGTGCAGGCCGCTGACTTTCAGCTGAATCCGGTACAGAGAATCTGGCAGCAGATCGGTAAAGACCGCCTGTCCGTTCACGACGCTTTGAGTCAGGGCGTTGCCGTAGTTATCCATACAGACGACGCTGAGCAGGGACTCGTCCACCTCGGCATCCACCTTGACCACCAGCTGAAACTGATCGCCCTCGATGGAAATGCTGTTGACGGTTTGCAGATAGTAATTCCGATACCCCCAGAACACACCCCCGCCGATGGCGGTGAGAATCGCCAGAATGGCAGCCGCTACCAGGATTTTCTTTGTTTTCTGCTTCCGTTCCTGACGGCGCGCCAGTTTTTGCAGCCGCTTCTCCTCCTCCGCGTCGGCGAAGGGCTCATTGCTGTTGTCGGGCAGAGGCTCCGTGTCCTCTTCCTCCTGGGCAAAGGAGAATCGGTCAGGCGTTTCTTCCTCCGGATTGCGGATGACAGTGTCCTTGGGAATCTCATGGGCGATGAGGTCGTCTGCCTCCTCCACCATCTGGGACACTTCCTCGGACATCTGATGTGGCAGCAGATCTGCCGCGTCCTCGTCAGAGGGAGCCGTTTCGTCCGCCGGAGCATCCGTCGGCGTTTCGGCGGGAGCTTCCGGAGCAGAGGGCTGCACAATATCCTCCGGATTTGGCTCAATTGGGGTGTAGATGGTGATGGGCGTGTCATTGACGGCGTTACGCTGCATATAGGCGACCAGCGCCTGCCCCAGTTCCTTGGGATCCTGCCAGCGCTTGGCGGGGTCGGGGTCGATGGCCTTCAGGATGATCTCCGCAAGCTCGTAGTCGGCGTTGACGGGAGAGGGCAGCGCTTCTTCGGGCGCCTTGTCATGAAAGGGCAGGCTGCCATCGTTGTAGAGCTGATACAGAATCATGCCCACGGCGTAGGTATCCGCCGTCTCGTTCAGGGTGGACATGGGATCGTGAAGCTCCGGGGGAGAATAGGGGCTGCGGTACTTGTCCGGAAGGGGGGTGTACTTCAGCGCGTCCAGCGGGATAAAGCCCAGATCGCCGATGCGGTAGCCCTTATCCTCCGACAGGAAAATGTTGGTGGGCTTCAGATCCACATACAGCCGCCCGGCCTGGCGGCACACGCTGAGGGCGGAGCAAAGATCCAGTCCCAGGTTCACCGCCTCCAGGTGGGTCACCGGGTTGCGGCGGATGTACTTTGCCAGAGATTTCTTGTAGGGGCTGACGAGATACACCTCGTATCCCAGCCGCCGCCGGGTGATGGGCACGGTCTGCCAGGCGTCATAGGGGAGAAAGCCCTCCAGCTTGGACAGCTTTTGCAGAAATTCGGCCTCCCGTTCGATGTCGGCGGCCACTTCCTTAAAGTAGTCCATGGCGCTGGCGGGGTCTTTATAGGCTCCGGTCAGGAGCAGCGCATCCATCTGTACCTGAGACGCAGGCACGGAAATGATTTTGACTATGTATTTCTCTTCCGAGTTTTCCTTTATGGCGGGACAGCAGGAGACGCCGTCGTGCTCGCTCATGGGGCTGCCCATGGCGAACCCGTCCAGCAAAGGAGAGATGAGTTCGGGTTCAGTCAATCGTAATCGCCTCCTTTAACCCATATATCATAAATGAAAATAACAAAAAAAGCAACACTTTTGTAGTTGTTTTATTTGGAAAAGAGTGTTATAATGGCGGATGATAATGGTACATTATGTGTATTTTTGTCAGGAGGTATCTTATGAGCAAGATTATTTGTGAAATTTGCGGAACGTCTTATCCGGACACCGCGGAGTGCTGCCCGATCTGCGGCTACCCCCGGGACACCTCCGGAAGACTCTCCGCTGATGAATTGACCATGGAGCAGACACCGGGAAAGGGCGGGCATTTTTCCGCCAAGCGGAAGCGGGAAATCTTTGACTACGATGAGGCCAATGCCGACAGCCAGGAGGAGGAAGCGGAACCCTATGCCTCTGCGGAGGAGGAAGAGGATGGGGGATATGACCAGCCCCCCCGGCAGAACACCTTTGCCGTCATCCTGCTGACAGTGCTGATCGTGCTGCTGCTGGCGGGCACCGCATTCCTATTCTTCCGCTATCTGCTGCCGAATCTGCGTTCCGAGGAGGAAACCGTCCCGGTGGTCACTACGGAGCAGACCTTCCCCACCCAGACCACGGAGCTGCGGATTCCCTGTCAGAGTCTGTCCCTGCCCGGCGGCGCGGCGGAGCTGACTCAGCCGGGGTACTACTTCCTGCTGAACGTGGTGGTAAAGCCGGAGGATACCACGGATACACTGGAATTTACCTCCGGTGATGAATCCGTTGCCACCGTCAGCGCCGACGGACGGATCACCGCCGTGGGTGAGGGCGAGACCGTCATCTATATCACCTGCGGTGACAAGCAGCTGACCTGCCCTGTGACCTGCCGCTTTGAGGAAGAGACGGAGCCTCCTACGGAGGAGTCCATCGCCGCCCAGACCGAGGCGGAGACCACCCAGGCTACGACGCTGCCCCAGGTGGAGCTGAAGCTGAATAAGACCGATATGCGGCTGATGGTGGGCTACAGCACCCAGCTGGAGCTGGTGGACTGCGGCGATCTGAAACCTGAGGACGTGGAGTGGCGCGTGGAGCACAGCTACATCGCCAAGGTGGAAAACGGCTATGTCACCGCCCTTCAGACGGGCACCACCGAGGTATTCGCGAAATACGGCGACCAGGAGGTCGGCTGCATCGTCCGCTGCTACAGCTGATGCACAAATGGAAAACGGGCAGTTCCGAAGGGGAGCTGCCCGTTTTTGCGTCTGCGTTATTCCCCCTCCACAAGGGTGTTCCTGCGAAACAGGAAGGAAATGCACCAAAGCCCCGCCAGGCCAACAATGGTATAGACGATACGGGACAGCAGGGAACCGGGGCCGCCAAAGAGCCAGGCAACCAGGTCAAACTGAAAGATTCCCACCAGTCCCCAGTTTACACAGCCGATGATGGACAGAATCAGTGCAACAGTATCCATGTTCTTACCTCCATTTCACAACCCGGATACGGATAGGATACGCGCTTTTTCGGATTTTATCAGGATTGGGATTGCAAAATCTCATTTTTTCGCTATAATGAGCGTATCTGAACAAAGGACGGGATCACTATGACCACACTGTATGAGGGCGCGTTTGCCAAATTAAATCTGACCCTGGATGTCCTCGGGAAACGGGGCGACGGCTATCACGACCTGCAAAGCGTCATGCAGACCATCTCCATCCGGGACGATGTGGAGATCGACGTGGGAACGGGAAAGCCCTGGCGTCTTCTGTGCTCCAAGGAGGGCATTCCAACCGATGAGAATAACCTTGCCTGGAAGGCGGCGAAGGTGTACTGTGACACCCTGAAGCTCGACCCCGAGGGGCTGGAAATCCGCATTGTCAAGCGGATCCCCTCCCAGGCGGGACTGGGCGGCGGCAGCGCCGACGCGGCTGCGGTGCTCCGGGCGCTGAACCGGCATTTTGGCAGCCCGCTTTCCATTCTGGCACTGGCGGAACTGGGCGCTCAGGTAGGCAGCGACGTGCCCTTCTGTGTGGTGGGCGGCACCGCCATGGTGGAGGGACGGGGCGAGCGGCTGCGGAAGCTGCCGGATATGCCGGACTGCGTGTTCGTGGTGTGCAAGCCGGAGTTCTCCGTCTCCACGCCGGAGCTATATCGGAAGATCGACGAGGTCGCCATTCCCCATCACCCGGACAACCAGGCCATGGAAAGCGCCCTGCTGGCAGGGGATCTGGGAAAGATCGCGGATAACCTTTACAATGTCTTTGACCCGGTGGTGACTTCGGACAACCTGGAGCTGAACTACATCAAATCCATCTGCAACAGCTATGGCTCTCTGGGCCAACAGATGACCGGCTCCGGCTCGGCGGTGTTCGCGATTCTGGAGAGCTTTGAGTACGCCGCCGTGGTGTGCAGTATGCTGAAAGAGAACTATCCCAACATCTTTATCGCCAAACCTGTATAAAACTGGAAGATACCGTCCATACTGGAAGTATTTCCGTATGGACGGTGTTTTTTATGAGAAAACTTTTGAAACGGGTCGGCATCTGCCTGATGATTGCGGTATCCGCGTGGTGCGGAACGCTGCTGGCTGACCGGCAGACGCTGAACGAGGATTTGATCCGCTTTCATGTGGTGGCGAATTCCGACGGAGCGGAAGATCAGACCGTAAAGCTGCAGGTGCGGGACGCGGTGCTGGCAAGTTTACAGGAGGATCTTGCCAAAATCGCCGATGTGGAGGAGGCCAAAGCGTACTTACAGGCGAATTTGCCCAAGATCGAGGCGGTGGCAAACCAAACCCTGAAAGCGGCGGGGTTCGACTGCGAGGCGGTGGCAACTCTCTGCCGGGAGGCCTTCGACACCCGGTACTATGACACCTTTACCCTGCCCGCCGGGGTGTATGAGGCGCTTCGGATCACCATCGGCGAAGGGGAAGGGCACAACTGGTGGTGCGTGGCGTTTCCCACGCTGTGCCTGCCAGCCACCTCGGAGGGCTTCGAGGCGGAGGCGGCGGGAGCGGGTTTCCCGGAGAGCCTTACCGGCGCCCTTGCCGGGGATTCGGAATACGAGGTTCGTTTTTTTCTGCTGGATGTCCTTGGAAGGCTGGAAAATCGATTCAGCCGTTGAATCATACCCTGTTTTTTGGACGGAATCTGTGATACAATGCAAAAAAAGAGAAAGGGGTGGGGCGAATGCTGCATCTTTTGCTTGGCGTGGACTGGACTGCCAACCGCCAGGTCATTCTGAACCGGATCGCGGCGGATGTGGCGAACCGGAAGGAAAACCGAATCCTGATGGTTCCCGAACTCGTCAGCCATGAAACGGAGCGCCGCCTTTGCTTGACGGCAGGAGACACTGCCAGCCGTTACGCCGAGGTGCTGTCCTTTACCAGACTTGCCCGCCGGGTGGCGGACACCATGGGCTCCGCCGCCGAGGAATGCTTGGACGGCGGCGGACGGGTGGTCGCCATGGCGGCGGCGGCGCGGCAGCTCAGCAGCCGCCTGAAGGCCTACGCCGCCATGGAGACCCGACCGGAGTTTTTGACCGGCATGATTGACGCTGTGGATGAATTCAAGCGCTGCTGCATCACCTCGGTGGATCTGACCCTGGCGGCGGAGGAGACAGAGGGAAGCCTCTGCCAAAAGCTGGAAGAGCTGTCGCTGCTGATGGAAGGCTACGACGCCCTGTGCAGCCGGGGCAAACGAGATCCCAGAGATCAGATGACCTGGCTCCTAGAGCAGCTGGAGCAGGGGGATTTCGCCCGGGAGCACGTGTTTTACATAGACGGCTTCCCGGATTTTACCCGGCAGCACCTGGCGATCCTGGAACACCTGATCGCCGTTTCTCCCGACGTTACAGTGAGCCTGAACTGTGATCGACCAGATTCCCACCTGCTGGCCTTTGAAAAGGCGGGGCAGACGGCTTCGGAACTGCTTCGCTGTGCCCGACATGCCGGGGTGGAAGTGAAGATCGAGATCATTGCGGAACCGAAACGCCCTCTTTGCCCGGTACGCCACGGCCTGTTTCAGGGGGGAATTGACAGGGGGGCGGCGAAAGACTGCCTGAGCGTAACCCGCGGGGAATCGCCCTATTCAGAGTGCATGGGCGCGGCAAAGCGGGTGCGGGAGCTGGTGGCGGCGGGATGCCGCTACCGGGACATCACCATCGTCTGCGCCGATATGGCGGCGTATCAGCCTTTGGTGGATCTGATCTTCCACCGTTTCCACATTCCGATTTACCGATCCGGAACCGAGGATATTCTGCAAAAGAGCGTGATTTCCACGGTGCTCACCGCGCTGGATGCCGCCCTCAGCGGCTTTGACCAGAAATACGTTTTGCGGTATTTGCGCTCGGCGCTGTCACCCATTGACCCGGACACCTGTGACTGCCTGGAGAACTACGCCATCATCTGGGGCATCCGGGGGCAGGCTTGGACAAAAGACTGGGAGAATCACCCCGACGGTCTCAGCGGCGTTTGGACGGATCAGGATCGGGAGCGTCTGGCGACACTGAACGGCGCGAGAAGCGCCGCCATCGCGCCCCTGGCGCGGCTGCAGCAGGGCTTCCGGGAGGCATCCGACCTGAAAGGACAGGTGCTGGCGCTCTACGCGTTTCTGGAGGATATTTCCCTGGAGGAGCGGCTTTCCCGCATGGCGCAGGAGCTGGACGCTTCCGGGGACAACCGGGGCGCGCAGATTCTCAATCAGCTTTGGGAAATCCTGCTGGGGGCGTTGGAGCAGCTCTACGATGTGCTGGGTGACACCCACTGGGAGGCAGAGCATTTCACCCGCCTTTTCCGGCTGCTGCTGAGCCAGTACGACGTGGGCACCATCCCGCCGGTGCTGGATGCGGTACAGGTTGGCCCCGTCAATGCCATGCGGTGCCATGAGGAAAAGCACCTGATCGTCCTGGGCGCGGAGGAAGGGAAGCTGCCGGGCTACACCGGCTCCTCCGGCGTCCTGACGGATCAGGAGCGGGTGACGCTTCGGGAACTGGGCGTGCCTCTCACCGGCGGCGCCATGGAGGGCGTCCAGGCGGAATTCGCGGAGATCTATGGGTGCTTCTGCGGCGCGACAGAGACGATCCATGTTTTCTGCTCCGGAGAGCAGCCCTCGTTTGTTTACAGACGGCTTGCCGATCTGGCAGGCGGGGAGCAGCTGCTGCGCGATGAGCTGGGCTTTGCACCGGCGGACAGAGAGGAAGCGGGAGCGTATCTTGCCCGCTGGGACGCGGGAGAAGGGGCTCGCCGGCTGGGTGCCTGGGACGCATACAGCGATACCTGCCGCCGCCGGGATTATGCTCTGGGCAGCGTAACGCGGGAGAACATTGTGGGGCTGTACGGTTCGACGCTGAACCTCTCCGCCTCCCAGATCGACCGGCAGGCGGAATGCCGTCTTTCCTACTTTCTCAAATACGGACTTCGGGCTCAGGAGCGGAAGGAAGCGGACATCGATTCAGCGGAGTACGGCACCTACGTCCACGCTGTCCTGGAAAACACCGCCCGGGAAATCCAAAATCGGGGCGGTTTCCACCAGGTATCTCTGAAAGAGACGTTGGACATTGCCCACCGGTTCAGCCAGGCCTATGCCGCCGAACGGTTCAGTCAGCTGGCATCCGAACGGGTGACGTACCTGTTTGACCGCTATGTGCAGGAGCTGGACATGGTGGTGCGGGAGCTGTGGCAGGAGCTGAACGCGGCGGCGTTTACCCCGGAGGGCTTTGAGGTCGGTTTCGGGGAAGGGGAGGCGCTGCCCCCCATTCCCATTCCCAACCAGGGCATGAACGCGATCCTCCGGGGCTTTATCGACCGGGTGGATACCTGGGACTTTGGCAGCAGCCGCTACTACCGGGTGGTGGACTACAAGACCGGAAAAAAGGACTTTGACTACTGCGACGTATTCAATGGCGTGGGATTGCAGATGCTTCTGTACCTGTTTGCCTTGAAGGACAGCGGCTCCCAGGTGCTGGGAGATCGTCCGATTGCCGCCGGTGTTCAGTATTTCCCTGCCCGGGCGCCTTATCTCACCGCCGACGGGAAGCTCAGCCGCGAGGAAGCGGAGCAGCAACGGGAAGCACTCTGGAAGCGGAAGGGACTGCTCCTCCGGGACGAGGCCGTCCTGCAGGCCATGGAGCCGGGGGATGACCATAAGCGGCTGTGCTGTAAGGTGAAAAAGGACGGCACCCTGGAGGGCGATCTGGCAGACCGGGAGCAGATGAAGCTGCTGGAAGGGTATGTGTTCCGGGTGCTGGCGGCGCTTGTGGAGGACATCGCCTCCGGCAGCGTGGAGCCGAACCCCTACACCCGGGGCACCGCCCATGATGCCTGTCGGTTCTGCCCCTACGGTTCCGTGTGCCATGCGGCAGCCGTCACCGGGCGGCGGAACTATAAAACCATGGACGCCCAGCGGTTCTGGGAGGAAATCGAAAAGGAGATGGAAAAGCATGGCTGATCAGCTGACACCCCAGCAGGCACAGGCGGTGGAAAACCGGGGCGGAAAGCTGCTGGTTTCCGCGGCGGCAGGCTCCGGCAAAACCAAGGTGTTGGTTGACCGGCTGCTGCGGTATCTCACCGACCCCAACGACCCTGCCAATCTGGACGATTTTCTCATCATTACATACACAAAGGCAGCCGCGTCGGAGCTTCGGAGCAAAATCGCGTCGAAGTTGACGGAACAGATTGCCCTTCAGCCGGAAAACCGACACCTGCAAAAGCAGATGCAGCGGTTGTTTCTGACGAAAATCTCCACCGTCCACGGTTTCTGCGCCGACATTCTCCGGGAATACGCCTACCGCCTGGACATTGCGGCGGATTTTCGCGTTGCGGACGAAAACGAATGCCGGGAACTGCGGGAGCGGGTTCTGACGGAGCTGCTGGATCGCGCCTACGAAACGGCGGCAGAGAATCCGAACTTCCGGGCTTTTGTGGATACCCAGGGGGTAGGCCGGTCTGACCGACAGCTGCCGGAGCTGATCGAAAAGGTCTACGACAGTTCCCGGTGCCACCTGAACCCCGACGGTTGGCTGGAAAAATGCCTGACCGACGGCAATCCGGAGGGAATTTCCGACGCCACCCAGACGGTCTGGGGGGATTTCCTGATCCGGGATTTGCAGGACTACCTGAACTGCCAGATTGCGGTGCTTTGCCAGTGCGCCGAAGGGGCGGAGGCCTGCCCGGGGCTGGAAAAGGCGGCTGTGACCCTGAAAGATGCCCTGCATCAGCTGGAAGCGCTTCGCGGGATGGAAAGTTGGGACGAGATTGCCGGTCACCGGGAACTGACCTTCGGCACCCTGCGCTTTCCCACGAAGAATAACCCCGATCCGGAATTGACAGAGCAGATCAAAGCGGCGTGGAAGGCATGCAAGGACGGCGTGAAAAAGAAGCTGCTGCCCTTTGCCAATGATTCCAGGCAGATTCTTGCGGATTTAGAGCAGTCCGCGGCGGCTGCCCGTGGGCTTATCGCCCTGGTGCGGCAGTTTGACCGGGACTATACCGCCGCCAAACGCAGCCGCCGGTGCCTGGATTTTGGAGATCTGGAGCAGAAAACCCTGGATCTGCTGCTGGGGAAATCCCGAGGCAATCCCACCGCCGCTGCGTCGGAGATCGGTCGGCGCTACCGGGAGATTCTGGTGGACGAATACCAGGATTCAAACGGTGTGCAGGACGCAATCTTCGACGCTCTGACCCGGGAAAAGCAGAATTGCTTCCTGGTGGGCGATGTGAAGCAGTCGATCTACCAGTTCCGGCTGGCAGACCCCGGGATTTTTTTGAAAAAATATCGGCAATACGTTCCGGCAGAGGACGCCGAGCCGGGGCAGGGCAGAAAGATTATGCTGAGCCACAATTTCCGCTCCGGCGCGGAGATCATCGAGGCTGTAAACGATGTGTTCCGTACCTGTATGCGGCCCAGGGTTGGCGGCCTTGTCTACGGGGAGGCGGAGGCGCTGCGGGAGGGAATTCCCCATGTGCCCCTGGAGTCCGCCGTGGAGTTGGATGTGATCGAGACCCGGGAAAACCAGTACCCGGAGGAGGCGGCCTTTGTGGCGGAGCGCATCGCCCAGATGATTCGGGAGGGTACTCCCGTCCGGGAGGGAGACAAATTACGCCCGGTGCGCCCGGAGGACATTGTGATTCTGCTTCGTTCCCCCGGCAGCGCCGGTGGGTACTTTCAGCAGGCGCTGGAAGAGCGGGGCATTCGCTGTGCCTCCGGCGGTGGAACCGATCTGCTGCAGACGGAGGAGATCGGCACGCTCCATTCGCTGCTGCAGATCATCTGGAATCCACGGCAGGACATTCCTCTGATTTCCGCTTTGGCAAGCCCGATTTTCGGCTTTACGGCGGACGAACTGGCGCAGATCCGGAGTCGGCAGAAAAAGGGCGCTTTCTATGACGCGCTTCTGGGAAGCGATTTGCCGAAAGCGCAGGCATTCGCGCGGACGCTGGACACGCTGCGCCGATGTGCCCGACGGAATCCTTTGACCGTGCTGCTGGAACAGTGCCTTTCCATGACCCGGCTGGACAGCGTGTACGCCGCCATGCCCGGAGGCGAGGCGAAAAGCGAGAACCTTCGGATTTTCTATCAGATGGCAGCGGATTTTGAGCAGGGGAACCAGAAGGATCTGGGGCAGTTTTTGGACTTTCTGGACGCGATGGCGGAGAAGGGACTGCCTTCGGCAGCAACCTCCAACGCCGGATGCGTCACCATCATGAGTATCCACAAGTCCAAGGGACTGGAATTTCCGGTGGTATTTTTAAGCAATCTCTCCCGGCGCTTCAACCGGGAGAGCCAGCAGGCGCAGATCCTCTGCGACCGGGATTTGGGGCTGGGGCTGTCTGTGGCGGATACGGAGAACCGGGTTCGCTATTCTTCCATCGCTAAGCGTGCGATTGCCGGGAAGATGGCCTCGGAGAGCCTGTCCGAGGAGCTGCGGGTGTTGTACGTCGCCATGACCCGGGCACGGGATCGCCTGATTATGACCTACGCAGACAAAAACCCGGAAAAAATCCTTCGGGACTGCGCATTACGGCAGGACTTTGACAACGGGGAGCTTCTGTGCCGGGAGGCAGGCTGCCCCGGACAGTGGGTGCTGCTGGCGGCGCTTCGCCACACCGAGGCCGGTGCGCTCCACGCGCTGGGCGGCAGGCCAAAGGAAACGACCCTGGGCCCGCACCCCTGGCGGATCCAGGTTGTTCAGGCTCCGGAAGCCGCCGGGGGCGGGGAGCTGCTCCAAGGTGACCGGTCTGCCATGCCGGAGGGGGTGGAGCAGACCCTTCAAAATGCGCTTTCCTTCCAATATCCCCACCTTCCTGCAACGAAAAGCCCCTCGAAGCAGACCGCGACAGGCAGGAAGGGTCGGGTCAAGGACGCTGAGGCGGCGGAGGATACCCAGGAGCCGAAATGCATCCAGCGGGAATTTCGCAGACCGTCGTTTCTCTCAGGAGAGCGGTCAGGAAAGTCCTACGGCAGCGCCATTCACGCGGCGCTGCAATATCTGCGCTACGAAAAGTGCGGAAGCGTTTCGTCGGTGGAGGAGGAAATCCAGGACCTGGTGGATCGGAGGTTTCTCACCCCGGAGCAGGGGGCGATGGTTGACTGCGGCAAAATCGCAGCCTTTTTCCAGACCGACATCGGCAGAAAGCTCCGCTCCGGCTCGCCCTGCCTGCGGGAATTCAAGTTCTCCATTCTGGACGACGGACGGAATTACGGCGACGGCCTGGAAGGGGAGCGGGTTCTTTTACAGGGCGTGGTGGACTGCGCTCTTTTGGAGCCGGATGGCATTACGGTGCTGGATTTCAAGACCGACCATGTAACGGAAGAAACGGTTGTGGCGGCGGCGGAGCGCTATCGGCTTCAGGTACAGACCTACGGCGATGCGCTGAGCCGGATCTATGAGATGCCCATCAAGAGGAAGCTACTGTACTTTTTCCAGCTGGACAGATTCGTGGAGGTATAGGGCAGCTCCCATTATGCGGTGCTGCCATAAAGAAAAACGGGACGCCCAGGCTGTGGGCGTCCCGTTTGCCGCGTCAACGGCTGTTTCTGTTCTCGTTACGGTTCTCGTTGCGATTTTCGCTGCGGTTTTCGCTGCGGTTTTCGTTACGGTTCTCGTTGCGGTTCTCGTTCTGGTTGCTGTTCTGATTCTTGTTCTGATTCTGATTATTCATCTTTTCTTCCTCCGAAACTAGTCTCGCGGTTTTACCGCTGACATAGCTTGCCCATAATATCAAGATTTATCCTTGGCCTTGAAAATCAGGCTGGCGATCAGGCCGGCAAGGATGGCTGCGGTGATTCCCCCGGCGGAGGCTTTCAGGCCGCCGGTGAATATGCCAAGGAAGCCCTCTTCCTGAACGGCTTCTTTCACGCCTTTGGCAAGGGTATTGCCGAAGCCTGTCAGCGGGACGCTTGCGCCGGCACCGGCAAATTCCACAAGGGGCTGATACAGGCCCACCGCCCCGAGAATCACGCCAATGACCACGTAGCTGACCAGGATACGGGCCGGGGTCAGCTTGGTTTTGTCAATGAGAATCTGACCGATGAGACAGAGCAGGCCGCCGATGGCAAATGCTTTTACATAGTCCATGTTAGTTCCCTCCCGTGATGCATACCGCGTGACAGATACCGGGAATGGGCAGCCCCTGCTGGGTGGAGGTGGGGGAGAGCAGCGCCCCTGTGCCGCAGAACAGGATCCTTTTCAGCTTCCCGGAATTCAGCTGTCCCAGAAGATACCCGCACAGGGTGATGGCGCTGCAGCCGCAGCCGGAACCACCGGCGTGAACGTCCTGCTTCGTGTTATCGAAAATCAGCGTTCCGCAGTCGGCTAACTTTCCGCCCAGACTGACGCCGTCCCGTTTGGCAAGCTCCAGGAGCATTTCTTTGCCCAGCTGCCCCAGATCCCCGGTGACAATCAGATCATAGTCCTCCGGGGCGGTCTTAAGGTCGTCAAAATGAGCCTTGATGGTGGCGTAGGCGGCGGGAGCCATGGCGGCGCCCATGTTGTTGGCGTCCTTAATTCCGAGATCCGTCACCGTACCAACGGTGCAGCTTGTGATCCGCGGCCCCTTGCCCTCCGCCTGCACCAGCGCCGCGCCGGAGCCGGTGACTGTCCACTGAGCGGTGGGGGTTCTCTGCCCGCCGTAGCCCAGTGGGAATCGGTACTGCCGCTCGGAGGAGGCAAAATGGGAAGAGGTCATCGCCACCGCGTTGTCCGCAAAGCCGCCGCCCACCGTCATGGCAGCCAGCAGCAGGCTTTCCGCCATGGTGGAGCAGGCACCGTACAGCCCAAGGTGGGGAATCCCCAGGTTCCGCAGGGTGAAGGAGGAACCGATGCACTGGTTCAGAAGATCGCCGGAAAAAACCAGATTAAAGCTCTCCAGGTTCATCCTGGCCTTTTCCGCCAGCTTCGTCAGCGCCAGCTTCTGCATCTGCTTTTCGCCCTGCTCCCAGGTTTTCTGACCAAAGTAGGTATCCTGGGACTTGATGTCAAAGGTATGGGCAAGAGGCCCTTCGGATTCCTTTTTTCCCGCTACGCTGGCCCAATGGGTGATCACCGGAGGCTCAGCCAGCGCAAAGCTCTGCCGTCCCCGCTTTCGATTTGCCATAAAAGCACCTTCTTTCGCTTCCCTAGTATGCGCCAAGGTTGAAAAATCCATGCGAACGGTTTATAATTACGGGGAAAAGAAAGAAAAAGGAGACCCGGATATGCATTTGACTGTGCGCAGGGCAGCCTTCACGGATTTGCCGCGGATCGAAGAAATCTACGCCTACGCAAGAGCCTTTATGGCGGCTCACGGAAATCCCAATCAGTGGGGAACGACCCATCCGCCCAGGGCGCAGCTGGAACAGGATATTGCCCAGGGCGGCCTGTACGCTATTACCGATGAGGTTGGGATTCACGGCGTGTTCTATTTTTTCATCGGCGACGACCCCACCTACGCCCGGATCGATGACGGTGCGTGGCACAGTGATCGGCCCTATGGAACTATCCACCGCATTGCCTCCGATGGAACCGGCGGCATTCTGGCTGCCGCTGTGGCCTTTGGGAAAGAACAAATCGACTATCTGCGCATTGACACCCATGAGGACAACAAGGTTATGCAGGCGGCTGTCGCCAAGCAGGGCTTTCAGCGCTGCGGCATCATCTATCAGCCGGACGGTTCACCACGGATCGCCTACGACCTCAGCCTGATCCGCCGAGCGGAAGAGGGGGACGTTTCCCGCATTGCGGAAATCCTGGTTTTTACGAAACGGGTCAATTACCGCCCGATTTTTCACAACGACGACTATTCCTTCGGAGAATTGCAGGTGCTTACCGTCGCCCGGGACTATTGGGATAACCCGGATATGCTGGAGGAGATTTGGGTCTACGACGACGGAATTGTGAAGGGGCTGATCCAGATTTCCGGGGAGGAAGTAAAGCAGCTGTATGTGGATTCTTTTTTTGAAAACCATAGCATCGGCGGGCGGCTTTTGGAATTCGCCATAGAGGAGCTTGGCGTCAACCGGCTTTGGGTGCTGGAAAAGAATTCCGGCGCAAGGGCGTTTTACGCCCGACACGGCTTCCGGGAGAGCGGAGAATGGAAGTACGAAGAAGGAACGCCGGAGCGGCTGCTCCGGCTGGAACGATAACGAGAGGCGGCAGATGGTCAAGGCAGTATTCTTTGACGTGGACGGCACACTGATCTCCCATACGCTGAAAGACGTGCCGGAAAGCACACGAATATCGATAAGGAAGCTGAGGCAGAAGAACATTCAATGCATTGTCGCAACCGGCAGACACGTATCGGAGCTGGAAGCGCTTCCTGTGCGGGATATTGCGTTTGATGGGTACATCACGTTAAACGGTCAGCTATGCCTGGATGAGAACCGGAACGTCCTGTGGGGAAAACCCATTACCGGCGAGGACAAGGAAACGCTTCTGCGCCTGTTTGAAGAGAAGAAAATGCCCATCCTGCTGGTGGAAAAAGACGCAATGTATCTCAACTTTGTGAATCGCCACGTGGAAAAGGCTCAGGCTGCCATTTCCACGGCTGTCCCGCCAACCGGCACATATACGGGAAAGGAAATCTACCAGGCAATCGCCTACCTGGAAAAGGGAGAAGAGGCGCATCTTGCCCGGCAAGTGCCGAACTGTACCATAACCAGGTGGAACGAATACGCGGTCGATGTGATTTCCTGCCATGGCGGCAAGGCAGCGGGGATTATGGAATACCTCAGAAAAAACGGCATTGATCCAAGCGAGACGATGGCGTTTGGCGACGGGGAAAACGACATCGGAATGCTTACCCTGGCGCAGATCGGCATCGCCATGGGAAACGCGGAAGCCACGGTGAAATCCGCGGCAGATTTTGTAACGGAAACGGTTGAAAAAGACGGAGTCGCCCGGGCACTTCAATACTGGAACGTTCTGGAATAGGGGATAGAAAACGAAAAAATTCTCCGTATGACCGGCCGGTCATACGGAGAATTTCCGATTCTATTGACATTACCCCGTTTTAGGGGATGTATTATGCCATTCTTCTCGCGCCGTAGTAGTGGTTGGCCCAGTAGCCGCTGGTCAGATCGCTGTAGGAGACCGTGGAGCGGGAATTGGGGGAGTGAATGAACTGTCCGCCCCCAACGTAGATACCAACATGGGAAATGCCGCTGGCGTATGTATTGGCAAAGAACACAATATCGCCAGGCTGGAGGCTGGACTTGTCCACGGCGGTTCCCTGGGTGTACTGATCGGCAGGGGTGCGGTAGGGAGAGAAGCCCAGCTGCTTCAGCACGTAGTACACGAAGCCAGAGCAGTCAAAACCGCTGGGGGAGGCACCGCCGTTGACGTAGGGCGTGCCCAGGTATTTCTGAGCTTCCGCTACGATGTCCGCGCCGGTGGCGGCAGGCGCTGCGGCGGTGGGAGCGGAGGCAGAGGTGGAACCGCTGAGGTCGCCGTTCAGAGCGGCGGCGCTGGGGGCGACGCCGGTTGACTTGCCGTGGCGGTAGAATCTGGGACTGTTAGGGGAAAGCTGGTTTTCATAGGGAATTTCCGTCAGCTTAAGAAAATCGCTGCGAATGTAGCAGATGCTGCCGCCGTAGATCACCTTGTACCAGCCGTCGTTCAGGCCGAGAATGTAGCACTTATCACCGGAGGAAGCGGTGGCAACCCTGCCATAGGAAGTGGCGGGGCCGGAACGGAGATTGACGCCGCTGCCGGTGACCTCACCGTACCCAAGCTCTGCGTTTTCCTTTGTCAGAACGGATAAGTAGGATGCGTGCATATAGCCGGTCTGGAGATTGTAGTTGACCTTGTACCAATCGCCGACCTTGTCAACCACCACAACGCAGTCGTTCCGGGGCGCGTAGGTCAGGGTGGTGGAATTGCCGTCCGGCTCACTGCGAAGCCGCAGGGAGCTGGCGTTCACAAAGCCGATGCCGTACATGATGTCGCCTGCGGCGGACGCGGTGACGGTCATCATGCCGATGCACAGCACCAGCGCCAGCACGAGGGAGAGAATTCTTTGAATCTTCATACGTTTGCCTCCGTCTTTGGTAGGCAGCCTGGGAAAAAAACGCAAATCAAACGGGTTTCCTTAAGACTGCAAAATGGTTCCCCGGCTTTCGCCGGGGAGGGGCGGGCTTATTTGCCCGCCAGGGCGCGTTCCAGCCAGACACAGCCGAAATCCAGGGCGGTGTACAGGCCGTCTTTTTCGCTCTTTTTGACGACACGATCACGGCTTCTGGCAGTGGGATCGGTCAGCTGAAGCTGAACGGAAACCCGGGTAGCCACGTCCAGATCGCCCTGCTTTTTGGTTTCCAGAACCTGGAGCATCACGATGTGACTGTCCGCCATGGAGCCGTAGTAAATCAAATTGTCCTTCCGCATCAGCGGACGTCCTTTATACATAAGAACTGCATTTTCTTCAGCCATGAAAGGTACCTCCTGTGGAAAATGTAATCAGATTGTAACACATTGTAATGAGAATGTCAAGCCTTTTTGTTGGAAGCAGTCGGTCAAATGCCGAAGGTAACATAACTTTTCCTGAAAAAAACATGAAAATGGGAAGGACGGAGACGCAGCGTATGAGATTGTCAAGGTACAGGCTTGCCGAATTCCTTTGGGCAGCGCCGCACGATGGGAACTGCGGGTTTCGGCGGACCTTTTGCCCCATGATACGGTGCTGCCTTTGTTTTTTGACGGCTGGGCAGCAATGTTTAAGGGGCTTTTGCCTTGGCAAAAGCCCCCTGGCTCAGTTGGATTCGGCTTCGGAATCTTTGTTGAAGAGGTATTCCCGCACCAGCGCCTGCATCAGCTCGTCCCGGTCGATCTTGCAGATCATGCTCCGGGCACCGTTGTAGTTGGTGATATAGGTGGGATCCTCGGTCAGCAGGTATCCGACGATTTGGTTGACGGGGTTATAGCCTTTTTCGGTGAGAGCCTCATACACATTCCGGAGAATACGCCGCATATTCTCTTTGTCGTCGCTGGGTACGGTGAATTTCAAGGTGTCCTTGTCCGTCATGGTTTCAGCCTCCTTTTTCCCTTAGGGCAATACCGCATAATGGGACAAGGAGATTCGGCGGGATATTTTGACGCAAGCGAAAGCAGAAAAAATGCGGCAATACTGGATGTAATTCCCATTTTTCGTACTGCACGATTGGGGCAAAAGATTCGCCGAAGCCCGCAGCTCCTATTGCAGGGTGTTGCCTTAGAATAGGGTCATTATAACCGAACCGGGGCACCATGTAAAGCCCCGAATTCGGAAAAATCTGTGAATTTTGCAGGTTATCTCAGAACCGCGTTCAGCTTCTCCTTCAAGGCGGTCAGAACTTTGGTGACCACAGCCTCAGAATCCGTGTCGGTGAGGGTGCGGTCGTCGGCTCGAAGCTCCAGGGAGAAGGCCATGCTTTTCTTGCCTTCGGGCACGCCCACGCCCCGGTAGATGTCGAAGAGCTTGACATCCCGCAGCAGCTTTCCGGCGGCAGCTGTGATGACGGCCTCCGCCTGGGCAACCGTGACGCTTTCATCGCAGACAAGGCTCAGATCCCGGGACACGGTGGGATACTTGGGCAGAGGGGTATAGGTGGCGTCGGGCAACTGCAGATCAAAGAGTTTGGTGAAGCTGATTTCAGCGCAGTATACGTCGGCGTCAATACCGTAATTCGCGGCGACCAGGGGATGCACCTGACCCATCATGCCCACGTCCACGCCGCCGATGGAGACCTTTGCGCAGCGGCCGGGATGATAACTGGGGTTGTCCTTCACGGCGGTGTAGCTGGCCTTCTGCAGCCGCAGACCGGCGAAGATGGCTTCCAGCTCGCCCTTCAGGGTGAAGAAGGTTTCGCCTGCGCCATAGGTGCCGAGAACCAGCATCTTAGGCTCCTGGGGCAGAACCTGACCCTCCTCTGGCAGGTAGATTTTCGCCAGCTCATAGAGCTTCACGGACTTGTTGTGATAGGCGTTGTTCCGGGAGAGGATCTCCAGCATGGAGGGCAGGGCGATGGTGCGCATGATGGAGGTGTCCTCGCCCAGAGGATTCTGAATCCGCAGGGCGTTTCGCAGGGGGGAATCAGCAGGGAGCCGAATCTGGTCGAACACCGTGGGGGAGACGAAGGAGTAGGTAATGATCTCGCTGTAGCCCATGGCGCGGCAGAGGGTGCCAGTCTTGGCTTCCAGCTTCATCATGGGGGAGTAGCCGCCCTGGGTGGAGGTTTTGAAGGCGGTGGTGGGGATTTCGTTGTAGCCGTAGGAGCGGCCCACCTCTTCAGCGATGTCCGCCATCCGGTTCAGGTCGGGACGGAAGGAGGGAACCAGAATGGTGTCCCCCTCTACGCTTATTTCCAGCCGGTTCAGATATTTGACCATGTCCTCCCGGGAAATGTCGGTGCCCAGCAGCCGGTTGATCTTGTCCGGCTCCAGAGGCAGCGTCTTTTCCTCGGGAATATAGTTGATCACGTCGATGGTGCCGCTGAGCACATCGCCGCAGCCCAGCATTTCCACCAGCTCGCAGGCACGCTGAACGGCGGGGACGGTCATCATGGGGTCAAGGCGCTTTTCAAATTTGCCGGAGGCCTCGGTGCGCATTCCCAGCGCCAGGGCGGTCTGCCGAATGGAGGTACCATCAAAGTTGGCGGACTCGAAAACCACCATGGCGGTATCGTCCTTGATTTCGGAATTCTCGCCGCCCATGATACCGGCAAGGCCGATGGGCTTATTTTCGTCGGCAATCACCAGCATCCCGGGCTTCAGATTGCGAACAGTGCCATCCAGGGTGGTCAGGGTTTCGCCTTCCTCCGCTTCCCGCACCACGATCTTGCCGGAGGAAACGTAGCGGTAGTCAAATGCGTGCATGGGCTGACCGTACTCCAGCATGACGTAGTTGGTGATGTCCACGATGTTGTTGATGGGCCGAACGCCGTTGGCCCGCAGACGCTGCCGCAGCCACTTGGGGGAGGGGCCGATCTTTACATTGGCTACCATCCGGGAGGTATACCGGTTACAAAGCTCGGTGGCGGGCACCTCTACGTCCAGGTAGTCGTAGATGTCCCCGGCATCACTGCCGTGCACCACAGGCTCGTGGTGGCGCATGGGCTTACCGAAGGCGGCGGCGGCCTCCCGGGCCAGGCCGATGATGCTGTAGCAGTCCGGACGGTTGTTGGTGATCTCAAAATCCACGATGGTGTCGTCGTTGCCGATGACCAGATTGATGTCCTCGCCCACCGTGCAGTCCTCGTCGTTCAGAATCCAGATGCCGTCGGCAAACACGCCGGGCAGGTCGTTCTGGGTCAGACCCAGCTCGGCGAAGGAGCAGAGCATACCGTTGGATACCTCGCCCCGGAGCTTGCCCTTGGTGATGTGAACGCCGCCGGGGAGCCAGGAGTTGTGCTGAGCCACAGGCACCAGATCGCCCTCGTGGACGTTCTGAGCGCCGGTGACAATTTGCAGCGGCTCGTCCCTGCCCACGTCCACCTGACAGATCCACATATGGTCGGAATTGGGGTGGCGCACCATGGAAAGCACTTTGCCCACTACAACGTTCTTGATTTCCGCGTCCATACGCTCCCAGGTTTCCACTTTCTGACCGAAAACGGTCATGGTTTCCACAAATTCCTTATCGGAGACGTTGGACAGATCCACGAATTCCTCATTCAGCCATTTTCTGTTGAGCTTCATCGTTGCTTCCTCCTTAGAACTGGTTCAGGAACCGGATGTCGTTATCGAAGATCAGACGCAGGTCGTTGATCTTCATGCGGCCCATAGCCAGGCGCTCCAGGCCCATGCCGAAGGCGAAGCCGGAGTATTTTTCCGGGTCAATGCCGCAGTTTTCCAGCACCTTGGGATGCACCATGCCGGCGCCCAGCAGCTCGATCCAGCCCTCGCCGTGACAGGTGGAGCAGACCTGACCGTCCACCTCGCCGGTGCCGTGGCACTTGTGGCACTGCATATCCATTTCACAGCTGGGCTCGGTGAAGGGGAAGTGGTGGGGACGGAAGCGCATCACCGCGTCCTCACCGTAGATCTTCCGCATAATGGTGGTAAGCGCGCCCTTCAGGTCGCCCATGGTGATGTTTTCCGCCACTACCAGACCTTCGATCTGGTGGAACATGGGGGAGTGGGTGGCGTCGGCCTCGTCCTTGCGGAACACCCGACCGGGCGCCAGCATACACAGGGGCGGCTTGTGATTCTCCATGTAGCGGATCTGCATGGGGCTGGTCTGGGTGCGCAGCAGCACGCTGTCGTCGTCGGTAAAGTAGAAGGTGTCGGAGCGGTCACGGGAAGGGTGGCCCTCCTCAATGTTCAGCCGGGTGAAGTTGTAGTCCGCCAGCTCCACCTCGGGGCCGTCCACCACCTGGTAGCCCAGACCTACGAAAATGTCCTTGATGGTTTGCAGTACCTGGTTCATGGGATGCTGGTGACCGATGGACACGGACTTGCCGGGGATTGTCACGTCGATGGCTTCGGCAGCCAGCTTCGCTTCCAGTGCGGCGGCGTGAATGTCTGCCTTCCGTTTTTCCAGCTTCTCCTCGATACTGGCGCGGACAGAGTTGGCAAGCTGTCCCATGACGGGGCGCTCCTCGGCGGAGAGCTTTCCCATCTGCTTCAGGACGGCGGTCAATTCGCCCTTCTTGCCCAGCAGCTTGACCCGCAGCTCTTCCAGCGCGGCAGGGGTAGAGGCAGCGTCCAGCGCTGCCAAAGCGCTCTGCTTGATCTGCTCTAATTGTTCCTTCATGTTCATTCCTCCTGAAAGGTTGACTACAAAAAAATAACCTTTCCTCCCAACAATCGGGACGAAAGGCATAGCTTCCGCGGTACCACCCGCTTTTTCGCCGGAAACCGGCGCACTTTCCGGTGCTGACACACCCAAGACTTTTAACGCAGTCACGCGACCAACTCTACTGTCCGTTCAAGCGGCAGCTCCTGGGAGAAAGCCCGGCATCGCACGCAAGCGGTTTTCACCATCCCGCTCTCTCTTTCACCGCAAACCGATACAAGGCAGCCCAATCAACGCTTTTTCTATATCTCCCCTATATTACCATATACGCGCAAAATATGCAAGCACTTTTTTGGAAGAAAGCCGTGAATCCGTCAAACTACTTGACGGATTGACACCGGAGTGATATGGTGAATCTATTGAATGAACAACAAAGGAGTGCATGATTATGAAATATGAATCCACCCATCAGGCGCTGTCTGCCCTTCGCAAGCTGGAGGGAACCCTGGCAGCCTATAACCACGTTACGGGCGTTCTCTATCTGGACGCTACCACCGCCGCTCCCAGCGATACCTGGGAGGGGCGGGGAAAGACCATGGAGGTCATGTCCCAGGTGACCTACGATCTGCTTGCAAACCCGGAAAACGGGGAGCTGCTGTCCTATCTGGAGGCGCACAGTGGGGAGCTGGACGCCCAGGCCAGACGGGAAACGGAGGTTATACGGAAAAATTATGACCGGATGAACCGCATTCCTGCGGAGGAATATGTTGCCTATTCCGTATTGCTGAACGATGCCGACAATGCCTGGCACAAAGCCAAGCTGGCGGACGATTTTGATTCCTTCGCCCCGTATCTGGACAAAATTGTGGCCTATAACCGGAAATTCGCCGGGTATTACCATCCGGAGATGCAGCCCTATGATGCCCTGCTCAACGAGTACGAGGAGGGGATGAACACGGAGATTTTGGACGCGTTTTTTTCCCGGCTCCGGGAGACGATTGTCCCGCTCATCGACAAAATCCGACAGGTTCCCCAGATCGACGATTCCTTCTTGTATCGGCATTATCCCATTGAAACCCAGCGGAAGCTCTCTGACTATCTGATGGAGGTCATGGGCATTGACCGCGCCCACTGCGGCATTGCCGAGACGGAGCATCCCTATACCACCAACTTCAACAATAAGGACGTGCGCATTACCACCCACTACTACGAGAACAATCTGGTGTCCTCCATGTTCTCCGTGATCCACGAGGGGGGACATGCCCTGTATGAGCTGGGGGCGGACGACTGCTACAATTACACCGCTCTAGCTGGCGGCGTGTCCATGGGCATTCACGAAAGCCAGAGCCGGTTCTATGAGAACATCATCGGCAGAAGTCCCGCCTTTGTCCACGCGGTGTTTCCAAAACTGAAGGAGCTGTTTCCGGAGCAGCTTGCCGACGTGGACGAGGAAAAATTCTACCGCGCCGTCAACAAGGTGGAGCCGTCTCTCATCCGCACCGAGGCGGACGAGCTGACCTACTGCCTGCACATTATGGTGCGTTATGAGATTGAAAAGCAGCTCATCGCCGGGACGCTGGCGGTCAGGGACGTGCCCGCGGAATGGAAGCGGCTGTACAAGCAATATCTGGGGGTGGACGTGCCGAACGACCGGGAGGGCTGCCTGCAGGACAGCCATTGGAGCGGCGGCAGCATCGGCTATTTCCCCTCCTACGCCCTAGGCGGCGCCTACGGCGCCCAGATGCTGCACAAAATGCAGGAGGACATCGGGGACATCTGGGACGACGTGGCGAAGGGCGACCTGAGCAAGGTCACCGGCTGGCTGAGAAGCCACATTCACCGCTATGCCAGCTTCCAAAAGCCTGGTGAGCTGATGAAATCCGTCTGCGGGCAGTTTGACCCCAAATACTACACGGACTACCTGACGGTAAAGTACACGAAGCTGTACAATCTGTAAGCAACATGAAAACGTTGAATCACGAGGCGGTTTTGTCCCTTCTTCCTGACCGGAACCCATGGGGGCATAAGGGGGATTTCGGGAAGCTCCTGCTGCTGTGCGGCAGCCGGGGATTTACCGGAGCGGCGTATTTTGCCGCCATGGGCGCGCTGCGCGCCGGGGCGGGACTGGTGTTTCTAGGGGTGCCTGAGAGCATCTACGCCATCGAGGCGGTGAAGCTGAATGAGCCGGTGGTGTTCCCACTGCCGGAGGACGGGGGAATGCTCAGCGGGACTGCTGTGCCGGAAATCCTGGACAGACTGCCGAAGATGGACGCTGTCCTTATCGGCCCTGGGCTGGGGCGGTCCGAAGGAACGCTGGCGGTGGTGAAGGCGGTGCTGGAAAAGGCCTCCTGCCCGGTGGTTGTGGATGCCGACGGCATAAATGTGCTGCGCGGGCATAGAGATATACTGCGCGGAAGAAGCAATCCCACAATCCTGACGCCCCACGACGGGGAGTTTGCCCGTCTGGGGGGCATCATCGGGGATGACCGCATGGCCTCCGCTGCGACCCTTGCCAGGGAGCTTGGATGCGTCGTCCTGCTGAAGGGGCATGAAACCTGTGTCACAGACGGCAAGATCGGCTACGTCAACCCCACCGGGAATCCCGGCATGGCGGTAGGCGGCAGCGGGGACGTGCTGGCTGGCGTCATCGCGGCGCTGCTGGGGCAGGGGATCGCGCCTTTGGAAGCTGCCGCTTGCGGCGCGTGGCTCCACGGCGCGGCAGGCGACCTGTGCGCCAAGGAACTGGGGCAGTACGGGATGCTGCCCACGGATATGCTGCAAGCGCTTCCGCGACTACTGAAATAAGGCGGGGTTCCTTTGAAAAAATGGACGGCGGTTCTGGTGATGCTGGTGTTTCTCACGGGGTGCTCCGGAAAATCCCGGGAGCTGCAGCGGGGGCTTGACCTTCGCTCGGAGCTGCTGAAGGCCTCCCAATGCCGGTTTTCCTGCGAGATCACGGCGGATTACGGGGACAGAACCTACACCTTCGGCATGGACTGTCAGGGGGATTCCCAGGGCAATCTGACCTTTACCGTTACCGCGCCGGAGACCATTGCGGGGATCACCGGGAAAATTGCCAGCGGGGAAGGCAGTCTGACCTTCGACGATACCGCCCTGCAGTTTGATCTGATGGCGGACGACCGGCTTACCCCTATCAGCGCCCCCTGGATTCTCCTGAAAACCCTCCGGGAGGGCTTCCTCACCTCCGCCGGGATGGACGGGGAACGGCTCCGCCTGAGCATTGACGACAGCTATGAGGATGACGCGTTGCACCTGGACATATGGGTCAACGACGAGAATCGACCGGAAACGGCAGAGATTCTCTGGGGCGGACAGAAGATCCTGTCGCTTGCCGTCACAGATTTTAAAATTTCGTAGCATTTTGACGCATCCGCGCATAGGATATTTTGCCAGCCCGCCGTATAAATGCCCGGCGGGCGTGGGACAATAGCATTACCGCGTTACATAAGGATTCATCCGGTAGCGTGAGTATTGATGCACGGAGAGTGAAAGCTATGACGGAACCATCAGTCAAACGCGGCGACATATTCTACGCCGATCTGTCGCCGGTTGTGGGCAGTGAGCAGGGGGGCACCCGGCCTGTTTTAATTGTACAGAACGATACCGGCAACCGCCATTCCCCCACGGTCATCGCGGCGGCGATTACCAGCCAGACAGGTAAGGCCCGGCTGCCCACCCATATCAACATCGCGGGGGGCAGCGTGGGCTTAAGCAAGGATTCCATCATCCTACTGGAGCAGATCCGCACCATTGACAAGCGCCGCCTCCGGGAGCACATGGGGCACCTGGACGACAGCCAGATGGCTCAGGTGGACGACGCCATCGCGGTGAGCTTCGGCCTCCCCGGCGGCGGGAGAGCAACGTAAACCAGATACAACTGAGATACAAGATACTGAGATACGAGAAACAAGATACGATATTATGTCTTATCGCAACTATTCAGTCACCCGTATTTTTCTCTTTGAAAAGTTTGTAAAATCGGCAGAAAAGAGAACGGATTGCCACACCAGTGTGCGCACAGGTTCGCAATGACATGGGCTACTGAACAGTTACGTCTTATCTTCTACCTTCTATTTTGTATCTCCTATCTTCAATCTTGTATCTTCAATCTCCTATCTCCTATCTTTTTTCTTTGGGAATACGCCGCTTCTTTGCCGCATAGATTTGCGGCAGGGAGGCGTTCTACTTTGGATTATGGCGTTTATTTCGGGAAAGAACAGGTTGGAAAGGTGCAGGTGCAGCGGCAGGGATTATACTACCGGTTCACCTGCCGGTGTCGGATTTCGGGAGACGTGATGTGCCGCCTTTGGGTCTCCTGCGGGGACAAGCGGGAGAATCTGGGGCTGGTAGTGCCCATGGACGGAGGCTTCGGACTGAATACGTCCCTGCCGGTCAAGCGTCTGGGAGAGGGGAAGCTGACCTTCACGCTGCTTCCCAAGCACGACGAGCCAACCGGTAGGTTCGTCCCCATTTCCCCGGAGGAGCCCTTTGCCTACATAGAGCGGCTGAAGGAAAGCTACCTGGTTCGCAAGGGGGAACAAGTGGGAATCGAGATTACGGAATAACGAAATGGCAGGAACGGGGAGCATCCCTGTTCCTGCCATTTTGTGCTTACAGTTCGAGCTCCAGCCCTACCGGGCAGTGGTCTGAGCCTTGAATTTCCGGGTAGATGGGTGTGGCGGTGATCTTGTCTGCCAGACGGTTGGAGACCAGAAAATAATCGATCCGCCAGCCGGCGTTGTTGGCACGAGCGTTGAACATATAGCTCCACCAGGTATAGGCTCCGACGGTGTCGGGGTGGAGATAGCGGAAGGTATCCGTGAAGCCCGCGGCAAGCAGCTTTCCGAAGCTCTCCCGCTCCTCATCGGAGAAGCCGGCGTTGCCCCGGTTGGAGGCGGGATTTTTCAGGTCGATCTCCTGATGGGCGACGTTCAGGTCGCCGCAGGCGATGACGGGCTTTTTCCGATCAAGTGCCTGTAAGTATTCCCGAAACGCCCCGTCCCAGCAAAGCCGGTGGTCAATGCGGGTCAGTCCCCGTTGGGCGTTGGGGGTGTAGCAGGTGACGAGGAAAAAGTCCGGGTATTCCAGGGTGATCAGCCGTCCCTCGGTGTCCAGCTCCGCAACACCCAGGCCGTACCGGACGGACAGGGGTTCCGCCTTTGCGAAGATCGCCGTGCCGGAATAGCCCTTTTTTTCGGCGTAGTTCCAGAACTGGATATAGCCCGGCAGGGGAAGGTCAATTTGTCCTGAGTGCAGCTTCGTCTCCTGAAGGCAGAAAAAGTCGGCATCCAGGTTGGCGAAAGAGTCCAGAAAGCCCTTGCCGACGCAGGCTCTCAGGCCGTTGACATTCCAGGATATGAATTTCATTGGGTTTCCTCCGTTGCTTCGGTGTTACTGTCGTACAGCGTCAGATTGTCCTGGTTCATGGTGACGGTTCGGCTGCCGCTGATGATGGTTACGTTCTTCGCCTCCGTGATGGACAGGCAGGTCATGGTGATACAGGCGCAGGCGAGGGTGAATTCGGCCTCGGTCATGGACTGAGCGGTGTCCGTCAGCTCCAGCGTGACAGTGGTGCCATCGTGTCCGACCTTGACAAACCGAACGCCCCGGGGCAGGGGAGAGGACAGGGCTTCATCGTTGGGACCCATGAAGTACAGCGCCAGCAGATAGTTCAGATCCCTCCGGTGACCCGAGGCCTCCCGCTGTTCAGAGGCGATCACTCCGTCCGCTGCGCCGTACTGGTATTCTCGCCGGGGATAGTAAAAGGTAACGGGATCCTTCATCCGTTCCCCGGAGAGGGCGCAGCCGGAGAGCAGCAGGCAGAGCGCGAGAATCAGACAGAATAACCGCTTCATGTCCTGTCCACCTCCGTGTCAAAGGCCGGGAAGGTGACGGTGAAGGTGGTTCCCTCGCCCACAACGCTGGAAACGGCGATTTCGCCCCGGTTGCGCTGGACGATGGTGCGGACAATGGCAAGCCCAAGGCCGCTGCCGCCGCTTTTCCGGGAACGAGCCTTGTCCACCCGGTAGAACCGCTCGAAAATGTGGGGAAGGGCCTCCTCCGGGATGCCCATGCCGGTGTCGCTGACCGTCAGCAGGGCGTTATCCTCCTGACGGCTTAAGTGAACCGTCAGCTTGCCCCCGGGGACATTGTACTTGATGCCGTTTTCCATCAGGTTGAAGACGATCTGGTATAGGTCGTCCTCCAGAATCAGCACCGGCGTATCCTCCTCCAGCTCCAGCTGGAAGCGGATGCCCGACTGCTGGGCGTTGGCACGGAGCATTTTCGCCACTCGGCGCACGGTGGGTGCCATGTAGATGATCTCACTTTCCTGCATCTGGGCGTTTTCCGCTTTGGTCAGGGACAGCAGCTTGGCTGCCATGCGGTTGAGACGCTCCGCCTCGTCGCCAATGTCGCCGACAAATTCCTTGATGGTGTCCACGTCCATGTCGTTTTGCAAAATGGAATCTGTGAGCAGCTTGATGGAGGCCAGGGGCGTTTTCAGCTCATGGGAGGCGTCGGAGACGAACTGGCTGCGCTTACGCTCCGAGGTCTGCAGCCGCTCCGTCAGGTCGTTAAACTCCTCCCCCAGAACCGTCAGCTCGTCGCTGCCGCCCATGTTGACCTTTTGGGAGTAGTCTCCCTCCCGGATGGTGCGCATATAGGCCATGATCCGGTTTAGACGCCGGGAAAAGGCGTTGGAAAAGGCCAGAGAGAACACTGTGACGATGATTTCCAGCAGCAGGGTAATCCGAAGAAGCGTCAACTGCAAAGATTTAATCAGCGCGCCCTGGGTGGTGTCGTACTCCGTCATGTACACGCAGCCCACTACGGTGCCGTAGTAGACGATGGGGGTCGCCGCCCGGGAATCCGTGACGCCGTCGTGGTATGTCCAGGAAAAGACGTTGTTTCCCTCGGGGGCGCTGCTGCTGACGGTGAGAGCCTGCAATATCTCCGGCAGCAGAACATAGCTTCCGGCGGAGGTGCCGCTGCTGTCATACAGGGCGGAGCCGCTCCGGTCAGTGACCACCAGGCGGGTGACCTTCAGACTTTCCAGCTGGCTGACGATGCCTGTAACGGTGGAGGTGTTCAGCACCTCGGCGGTGGCAATTTCGTCGGAAGCCAGCAGACATTTTTCCACCAGGGAGGACTCCTTGCTCTGGTAGAACAGCTTGTGGCACATACTGGAACAGTAGATATTCAAAATGATCAGCACCACCAGCGTAATGAGCACGTAGCTCATCGCGTAGCGGAACTGGGTGTTGCCATAGCCGCGGGAAGCGGTCTTCTTACTTTCGGAAATAATAGCCAACGCCCCACTTCGTCATAATGTATTTCGGCTCCGCCGGGTTTTCCTCCAGCTTTTCCCGCAGACGGCGGATGTGTACGTCCACGGTACGGATGTCGCTGCGGTATTCGTAAGCCCAGATGGTGTCCAGCAGCGCCTCCCGGGAATACACCCGGTTGGGATTGCGCATGAGAAATTCGATGACATCAAATTCTTTGGCGGTCAGATCGGCAAGCTGCCCGTTTTTGTAAGCGTTTCGGCCATCCAAATCCAGGGTGATGGTGCCGATGGTCAAATTGTTCCCGGCACTGCTTTGCTCCGAGCGGGCGGAGCGCCGAAGCAGCGCCCGAATGCGGGCTTTCAGCTCCAGAATGTTGAAGGGCTTCGTCAGATAGTCGTCCGCCCCGTGATCGAAGCCAATGAGCTTGTCCATGTCGTCGCCCTTGGCGGTGAGCATGATGATGGGCACGTCGGAAAATTCCCGGATCTTCGAGCAGGCGGTGAGACCGTCCATATTTGGCATCATCACGTCCAGCACGACCAGGTCCGGGTGCTGCTCCTGCACCGCCTGAACGGCTTCCAAGCCGTCGGAGCCGGTGATTACCTCGTAGCCCTCGTTTTGCAGATTAAAGCGAATGCCCTTGACCAGCAGGGCTTCGTCGTCAACAACCAGTATCTTCATTTCGTTCCTCCAACTGTAATCAGGCCGAGTATGGCCTCCATTCGCTTTTCTCCAATGCCCTCCACGTTCATCAGACTCTCCACAGCCGCAAAATCTCCGTTTTCCGAACGGTAGGCAACGATGCGCTCCGCCAGAACAGCGCCGATGCCGGGCAATGCAGCCAGGGTTTCTGCGTCCGCCTTGTTAATGTCAATGGGATAGACCACGGTGTGGGTCTCGGCGGCAGTAACCTCGGGGGCAGTCGTTTCCGGCGGCAGAGTCTGCATGGCGGCGGGAACGGACAGCTCTACACTGCCCCGCTTCCCATTTCGGCCCAGAAAGAAGCCGGCGGTAAAGGCGGCGAACAGAAGCGTGACGACCACAAGAATACTGAGCCGTGGTTTTTTCATGGGAATCGGCCTCCCGGATTGACTAGAGGGTGAAAAGCTGTTATAATAGCCTCATTATACACGACTTTTCACCGCCGGACAAGTCCGGTGAAGAAATATTGAGGGAAATTTATGAAAAAAATGAGATTTCTGAGTCTGGCACTCTGCCTTTGCCTGCTGTTCCAGGCGGGAATTCCGGCCTCCGCGACGGAAATCACCGAGACTGCCCCGTCTGCCGGAGAGCCCGTACAGGAAACGACGCAGATTCCCTTTGGCAGGGTGTGCATTGACAATGGCTGCCGCACCATTAACGGCCTGCGGCCCCTGATTGGCAGCGACCGGCGTCTGGACACTTCCCAGGCTGTGTTTGTCTACGAGACGAATACCGAAACCGTGATCTATTCCTACAATCCGGACACCAAGATGTGCCCCGGCACTCTGACCAAGATGGTGACAGCGCTGGTTGCCATTGAAAACAGCAATTTGGACGATATTGTCACCTGCGCCGACGGCATCCAGTCCAGAGTTCCTGGCAGCAGCCAGAAGATGTCGCCCCAGCTGAAAAGCGGCGAGCAGCTGACGGTGGAGGATCTGCTTCACGGTCTGCTGCTGGAGAGCGCCAACGATGCTGCCGTCGCTCTGGCGGAGCATGTGGCGGGAACCACCGATGCGTTTTTAACTATGATGAACAACCGCGTCAGGCAGATGGGCTGCACCAACACGGAATTCGGCAATATCTCCGGTCTGGATACGGCGACCTCTTATTCCACCGCCCGGGAGCTGGCGAAGATTGTGGTGGAAGCGACGAAGAACGAGACCTTTGCCAGAATTTTCGGTACAGCCCTTTATGACATTGAACCGACCAACATGGTGGACAAAAAACGGGAGCTGAAGACCAAAAACTACATGATCGACAACCACATTATCCAGCAGTTCATGAACAACCAGGTGACCGGCGGCCTTCCCAGCTACACAGAAAACTCCGGAGCCAGCCTTGCCTGTACCGGCGAATATAATGATATGCGCCTTGTGTGCATCACCCTGGGGGCAACCCGTGTGACCAATGAAGAAACCGGAAACGTGGCCACCTACGGTAACTTTGAAGAAATGACCGAGCTGGTCAATTATCTGTTCAACAACTTTAAGACCAACCGCATTATTTATGATGGCATGGCGGTCAACCAATGGCCCGTTGCCGGCGGGGAATGTGAGGTCGTGGGACAGGCTTTTGTGGATGTGGATACGGTGGTTCCGGCGGGCGTTCAGATGAAAAATTTCATCATGAACTACAATGTGGAGGGCGGCGGCATGACCGCTCCCATCCGGAAGGATGACCGGATTGCCACGCTGGAGGTCTGGTATCAGAATTCCTGCGTCACTGAGGTGGAGCTGTATGCCGTAGCGGATGTCCGTGCCGTGGGAGATACCGGCGTGTCCGTCCGGAGCAACGGGGATGACGGCGGGGCTGGCGGCTCCAAGGTACTGTCCGTGATCGGCACGGGCTGCGTGATCGTGCTGGGACTGGTGGGCGTGTACCTGGCGTTCAATTCCTTCATGCGTTCCCGCAGACGTGCCCGCACCCGCCGCAGGCGGGCCGAGCGCAGAAGGAGCCGGTAACTATGCTGAACTGGAATGATCTAAAAGGCGTTTGCGCCGCGTGCACCCGGTGCGGCTTGTGCGAGACGCGGCACAACGTAGTGTTTGGCGTTGGAAGGGAGGACGCGGACATCCTGTTTGTGGGGGAAGGCCCCGGCGAGCAGGAGGATCTGACGGGTGAGCCCTTTGTCGGGCCGGCGGGGAAGCTGCTGGACGATATGCTCTCCATCATCGACCTGAGCCGAGCGGAAAATTGCTATATCGCCAACATCGTCAAATGCCGCCCGCCTCACAACCGCGACCCCCTGGAGACGGAGCAGGACGCTTGTATCGGCTATCTGCGCAACCAGGTGGCGCTGGTAAAGCCAAAGATCATTGTGTGCCTGGGGCGTATCGCCGCCAAGCGCCTGATCGATCCCGATTACCGCATTACAAGGCAGCACGGTCATTGGATAGAGAAAAACGGCGTCTGGATGACCGCCATCTACCACCCCTCCGCGCTATTGCGGGATGTGACCAAACGCCCGGAAACCTTCGATGATCTGCTGTCCATCCGGGACAAAATCCGCCAGGTAAGCGCAAATATGTAAAGCAAAAGTCCGCTGTTTTCTGAAAACAGCGGACTTTTGGAGCTAGTGACCTGACTCGAACAGGCGACCTTCTCATTACGAGCGCGCGCTAAAGCATTTGGTAGCTTCTCGTAACTTGCGGAAAGTGCTTGTATTGCAAGCACTTTTTCGTCTCCAAGGTTTTGGCTCATCCCGTCTTATGGGGTATCATTAGGCCATTTTTGAGAAAAAATAACGCCAAATTAACGCCAAGTTCCCGCCAAGTGCTGTTTCCGAAAAAGTTGCGGGTATTGACAGGCTTGACATCCCCAACATTTACGGATGGATTCGGGTTTTGTTTCCTCAGGTTCAAAAAACGGCAATTCCGAACTTTTACGGAATCTTTTAAGATAATCCCATATTTGTTGCTTCTGAATAATCCGTTGCCTTCTCTATAAATACAACAGCAGTATTTCTTTTTTGATTATACCCTCTGTCACAGTTAATTTCAAGATGAATTTAGCGCCCGGTTGGGTGCTTTTTTCATATACACTCTTACGAAAGGAGCCTCGCTTTATCCCTCGCAAATCCCCTGAATCGATAGGCAGCATCTACAGCATCCCCATAGATCAGCTCCATCCTCACCCGGACAATCCCTTCGGCATCCGGGATGACCCTTCCATGCTGGAACTCATTGAAAGCGTGAAAAAACACGGTGTACTGGTTCCGGCGATTGCCAGACCGAAGCCGGATGGCGGCTATGAGCTGGTTGCCGGTCATCGCCGTCAGAGAGCCAGTCAGCTTGCCGGTTTGGATTCCATGCCGGTGATCGTGATGAACCTCGATGACAATGATACCATCATCCAGCTTGTTGACAGCAACATCCAGCGTGAAAACATTCTTCCCTCTGAACGGGCAAAAGCCTATAAACTCCGCATGGAAGCGGTCAAAAAGAAGGCCGGAAGGCCCCAAAAGGAGGAAGATCAAAATTCGCCGAAAATTTCGGCGAATTTCCGCAGCGATGATTCCATCGGAGAATTGGCTGGTGTCAGCGGCGATACAATCCGCAATTATATCTCCCTGACGAACCTGATTCCCGAACTCATGGAAATGGTGGATGAAAAGAAAATCGCACTCAGCCCTGCCTATCAGATCGCCGCTCTCCCCCAGGAAAGTCAGAATCTGCTCTACGATACCATCGAAAGTGAGCAGGCAACTCCCTCTCTATCCCAGGCGCAGCGTATTCGCAAGCTCGCCCAAAACGGGAAACTCAACGAAGATTCTATGCTCCAGATTATGATGGAGCAGAAAAAGCCGGAAAGGAATGACATTACCCTGTCCGGCGAGAAGCTTCGCAAGTATTTCCCACGATCCTACTCCCCGCAAAGAATCGAAGAAACGATCTTCAAGCTGTTGGATGCCTGGATGCGCAAGCGTCAGCGTGACAACAGTAGATGACAACTGAATATCCACCCAGCCGGACAACATCTGTCCGGCTTTTTTCATTTCCAAGCAAAGGAGACAATATTCGAGCAGCGTACGGTGCTCTATACCGACCCCGTGACAAACTTTGAATACGGAGAAATCATCGACCGGAACGCCCTGGATGGGGCCGACCTTTCCGATGTAATCCTCCGGTACAACCACGGAGGCCGCTGCCTGGCCCGCACCAGGAACCAGACCCTCCAGCTTACCATCGACGACCACGGCCTCCGCATCGAAGCGGACATGACCAAATCTGAGGAAGCCCGGAGCTTCTACGAGGACGTAAAATCTGGCCTGATTGACAAAATGTCCTTCGCGTTTGAAATCCAGGAATCCGAATGGAACCCGGACACGCGGACTTCCAGGGTAACAAAAATCAGCAGGCTCCTAGATGTATCCCTTGTGGATTTCCCCGCTTACAACCAGACACAGGTCTCTGCGCGGGGCAGTTTTGAAGCCTTCGCGGAGCCGGAGCGCAGAGCATATCAGGTCGCCCAGGTAAGTGAAATCCACGCAGAAATCCGCTCCCGCATCGCAGAGGTCGCCCCAGGCAATGCCGATGCCTACCGGAGCCGGGAGGAACAGAGCCAGCGTGGCGGGTGGAGACTCCCCGGCCTATTTAGCTCCGATGGTGAAATCGATGAAGCAGAAGCCATCCGGCACGACATCGCCTCCATCGGCGCGGCATTGGATCAGGCCCGCGGCTCCGCAGATGTAGAGGCTGCACAGCAGCTCCGCTCCCGGCTAGATGCCCTTGAGGGGCAGCTTCTGGAAGCCGTCGAAGCCAGGCAGCAGCTGCGTCGCAAAGTAGCGTCCGGCACGACCGGAACACCCATCACATTTTTTCAAAAAAGGGAGAATAAAACTATGAATACCGAAACCCGTGAATTCTATCAGCAGTTCGTCGACGCCCGCGCTGCAGGCACCACCGGAACCATGGTCAAGATGATTCCCGCCACCGTGATGGATCGTTACGCCATCGAGGAAGCCCCCGGTGCTTTCTACGCAGCCGCCAGCAAGACCACCATTTCCCACGCTGGCAATTTGACCATGCCCATTGCCACCCTGCAGGTGGTTGAGAAGCACGAGGAGAACGCAGAAATCGCCGATGCAGGCTATGTCCCCGGTGCCATCACCATCAGCCACGCCGAATACTGCTACAAATCCGGCTATTCCGATTTGGGCATGACCATCGGCGCAGCCAACCTGGAGGAGATTGTAAAGACCACCTGCGTCCGCTCCATGCTCAAAAAGATGGACGGTATCTGTATTGATGCGGCTGCAGCTTTGGAGTATACCGGCGGCACAAATGCTGTGGTAATCGCCTCCGGCACAACCCCCGCCTTTTCCGATTTCGTGAAACTGGCAGGTATGCTGGGCGCAGACTTCCTTCCCGCAGCCAAGTGGCGTGCAAACCCCTCCACCTATTTCACCTGGCTGCTGGGCTTGAAGGACGACAATGGCCGCCCGATCCTCGACCCCTCCAAGCTGGTATCCGATCAGGCCCTGGGCGGTTACGGCATCGAGCTCGACAGCCAGCTGCCCAGCGGAGTCGTGTACTTCGGAGACGGTTCCCGGGTACATCTGAACTACGCCCGCGAGCCTGAGCTGATCTCCTGGACTGACAACGACCACAACACGCAGAAGGTCAGCGTCCGCACCGTGGCGGGTGCCACCGCCGAACCCGGCTGCATGGTCAAGATGTACGCCGAATAATTCCGGGGCAATGCAAATGGCAGATATTCATTACCCGCAACTCCCACGCCCACCTACCAGCATAGACACATATCCCATTATACCTGAGTTTCGTTTTCTATAATCGCCGCGCCCGGGATTCTCTCCTCCTGGGCGCGGTTTTGCCCTATCGGAGAGAACGGTCAGACCGATTTCAAATTGACGGTCTGAGTTTTTGTCTGAGCTTTTCGGATCAGCAGCCACGCCACGAAAAAGAAAAAGTCCCAAAGCCATTGCGGCTCTAGGACTTTTTTGGAGCTAGTGACCTGACTCGAACAGGCGACCTTCTCATTACGAGTGAGATGCACTACCGACTGTGCTACACTAGCATCACAAGCTCGTTTATTATAGCCGCTCTTTGGGAAAAAGTCAAGACTTCGGATCAAATATTCAGCTCCTGGATTTTTTTGCGGAGGAGCAGCAGGTCATCAAAGGTCTCGGGGCGCTTGGTGGGGTCGCGGAGGAGGGCGGAGGGGTGGTACATGGCGGAGTAGAGGACGCCGTCCCGGGTTGTCCAGGTGCCGTGATCACGGGTGATGCGGAACTCGGGATCGATCAGGCGCTGGGCGGCAATGCGGCCCAGGCAGACGATGATCTTCGGCTGCAGAAGCGCAATTTGATTTTCCAAAAAGCCAATGCAGGCATCCTGCTCCTGGGGCTGGGGGTCCCGGTTGCGAGGCGGGCGGCATTTGACGATATTCGCGATATAACACTTTTCCCGGTCCAGGTCGATGATGGAGAGCATATCGTCCAGGAGCTTGCCTGCGGGACCCACAAAGGGGACGCCCTGCAGGTCCTCCTGCTCCCCCGGGCCCTCGCCCACAAAGAGCAGACGGCTGCTGCGATTGCCCACACCGAAGACCACATTATGGCGGGTCCTGCACAGCTCACAGCGGTCACAGTGCAGGCAGGTTTCTTCCAGAGCTTCCCAGGTTTCCATTTAATAACTCCTTCTCCGGCTTTTTCTTCTCTTGCGGCGTCTGGTCTGGGCACGGTAGCGCAGGTAGGAATTGATGGCCAGATAGCTGACCACCGGCACCAATATCACGGCACAGACGATGAGCACCACTCCGGAGAGGCTGCTCTTCTCGCTTGCCGTCTGAGGTGCCAAAGCGCTGTAGACCGTCAGGCCCGAATCCGCAGCGGTACGCACCGGCTGCTGCGCCAGCAGCTGGGCCTCCGTCAGGCAGGAATTGCTGTACCAGAGCTCTACCGTACCGATGACGGAATCCTTTTCGATGGGGGCCGACAGGCCGCCGTCCCGGGCGGATACATTCCGGATAAGGTTTGCCATTCTGGCTTTGGAGGGCAGCACCGTATCGACGTTTACATTGGCCACACCCACAACATCCGTCTCACCGCCGGCCACCGGCAGCTGGGTCAGGCTCATGCCGTTGTAGATCACCCGGTGGACCAGGAAATTATTATAGGCATAGCCCAGGAGCTTCACCATTTCATCGAAGTTGCCATAGTTGGTCACCTGCCAGCCGTTGGACGCGAAGACACGGGTAGCTCCCATAATGACGCAGACCAGGTTCATGCCCGTTACACCGGCGGTCTCCGTATTGTCCGCAGTGACCACAATGCTGGCCCCGGTATCCGCGGAATAGCTGGCGAAGCCGCTGGTGACCCGGTCGTCAATATACTTGGTGACGATCTTATTCTGCATCATGTAGTCCAGGGATTGCAGTCTCCGCTTCTCGGACAGGTTGGTGGCCGGGACCTCATAGGTCTGGGTGGAGAGCAGCTCCTTCACCGCGGGATTGTCGCTGCAGGCCATCATGATGCGGACCATATCCCGGGCGGTGGTGGTCTGGTTTCCGGAACCGACGCCGTGGACATCCGTAAATTCCGTGCTGGTGCAGCCCAGCTGCTTCACCCGCTGATTCATCATATCCACAAAGGTGGCCCGGGTGCCCGCCACGTACTCCGCCAGTGCCACAGCGGCATCGGCAGCATTCTGCAGGATCATGCAGTGCAGCAGATCCCTTACGGACATCTGCTCCTCACTTTTCAGCTTGGTGCTGGTTGCGCCGCCGGGGATTCGGGAGGCGATGCCGGGCTGGACCGTTACGACGGTATCCAGGTTCTCCACCCGTTCCACAACAACCAGGGCTGTAACGATCTTGGAAAGCGCTCCGGGGGGCAGCTTGGTGTCGGGATTATAGGCATAGACCAGGGTTCCTGTATTGCGCTCATAGATGATGGCCGCCTGGGCCGTATCCAGCTTCCGGTCCGAACCGGCCAGGGGGACCTGCCCGTCCAGCGTGCGGCAGCCGTTCAGGATGCTGACGGAGCCGAAGGCATAGTCCGTCTGGGGGGCCTGGGCATCCTGCGCCAGGTCCGGCAGGGTCTCGGTCATGGCCGGGTCTTCGGTCCCGTCCGTTGCGGTGGTCTCTGCATAGGCAGGAACGCTCAGGCAACCGGCGGTTATGCTCAGCGCCAAAAGCAGTGAAAGCAAGGTTTTTTTCATGGTTTCCCCCTAAAATTTTACTGCCGGGGTTGTCCGGCAGGAAAAAGTCGTGTATACTATTGGTATTATAACAGTATTTCAAATCCCCGTCAATCCGTCCTTGCGGCTATTTGCAAAATGGCCATGATTTGTTCAGGATTTTGGGGAGCTTCCTGGGAGAAAGGGGTATTGTATGACGATCCTGGTAGTAGATGACGAGGCTCTGCTCGTCAAGGGAATCCGCTTCAATCTGAAAAGCGACGGCTATGACGTGATCACCGGCTCCAACGGTCAGGAGGCCGTGGAGCTGACCAAAAGTGAAAATCCGGACCTGGTGGTGCTGGATGTGATGATGCCGGTCATGGACGGGCTGACGGCCTGCAGCCGCATTCGGGAATTTTCCGATGTGCCCATCATCCTGCTCACCGCCAAGGTGGACGACATGGACAAGCTCATGGGCTTCGACCACGGGGCCGACGACTACCTGACCAAGCCATTCAACATTCTGGAGCTGAAGGCCCGCATCCGGGCCCTGCTGCGGCGGTCCGGGGCCGGTGAAAAGCAGGAGACCAACCGGCTCACCGGCGGCAACATCACCCTGGACCTGGACGCCCGGAATGCCTATAAGGGCAGCGAGCTGGTGGTGCTCACCGCCAAGGAATTCGACGTGATCGAATTCCTCATGCGCAATGCCAACCGGGTCTATTCCCGGGAAGCGCTGCTCGACACCATCTGGGCCTATGAATATCGCAGCGATATTCGGACGGTGGACGTCCATATCCGTCGGCTGCGGGAAAAGCTGGAGGAAAATCCAGCTGAACCCCAGCATATTCTGACCAAGTGGGGAGTGGGCTACTATTTCCGAAAGTAAAATGACCCGGCTGCGGGGGTACCGTACCGCCCAATTTCACTACACCCTGACTTACATTGCCGTTACGGCGGCGGTACTGCTCTTTCTGAATCTTTTCTGCACCCGGCTCAGCCAGCGCCTCTTCTACGAAAACAAGGAAAGCGCCATGATTGAAAAATGCCAGCTGGCCTCGGATGAACTGTCCACCCTGGACGTATGGAACACCGCCACGGTTTCCGGCATTCTGAATCAGCTGGAAAGCCTCCGGGCCTCCCGGCTGCTGGTGACGGATAGCGCAGGGCTGTGCATCTACGACAGCACCGGAGAAGCCCTGGGGCAGTATGCCCTTCTGCCGGAAATTCTGGGGGCCTGCCAGGGCAACGATGTGTTCACCTGGCGCTACCACAGCGGGGCCATGATCTCCCGGGCCGCCACGCCCATTGTGGACTTCGGCACCGTGGCAGGCTGCGTCTACATCACGGAATACGACACCGCCCAGGGTGCCGTCATCGATTTGCTGCTGCAAACCATTCTCCGGGTCACGGTCATTCTGGAGCTGGCGGTGATTCTCTTTTCCCTGATCTACACCAGCCACTTCTCCCGCCGGATGCGGGCCATTATGGACTCCATGCACACCATCCAGAAGGGCAACTATGACCAGAAGGTCAACGTGGGCGGCAACGACGAGCTGACGCTGCTGGCCAGTGAATTCAACGACCTGACAGAACGGCTGCAAAACTCTGAGGAGAAGCGCCGCCGGTTCGTCTCCGATGCCTCTCACGAATTAAAGACCCCTCTGGCCTCCATCAAGTTGCTGACGGACTCCATTCTGCAAAACGATATGGATGCCGACACCATGCGGGAATTCGTGGAGGACATCGGCAGCGAGGCCGAGCGCCTGAACCGCATGACCGCCAAGCTCCTGTCCCTGACCAAGGTGGACGGTCAGCCCCTTCCGGAGGCTGAGCTCATCCGCATGGGCCCCACCATCCGCCAGGTCGCCAAAATGCTGAACCCCGTGGCAAAAAAAAGCGGCATTTCCCTGGAACTGAATCTGGACGAGGACAGCACCGTGCTCATCACCCGGGACGACCTGTACCAGATTGTCTTCAACCTTATGGAAAACGGCATCAAGTACAACCGCCCCGGCGGCACCGTCACCGTGACCCTGAGCCGCAGCATGGACCTTGCCAAACTCACCGTGACGGACACCGGCATGGGCATTCCCGAGGAGGCCCTGAGCCACATCTTCGAGCGCTTTTACCGGGTGGATAAGGCCCGCTCCCGGCAGACCGGCGGCAGCGGCCTGGGACTGGCCATTGTCCGGGCCATCGTATCCCGAAACCGGGGCGAAATCCGGGTGGACAGCCAGGTGGGCGTCGGCACCCGATTTTATGTGACCTTCCCGATTTTTGATACGGAGGTGGATGCCACATGAAGCGCGTCATTGCCATTGCTCTGGCTCTGCTGCTGCTCACCGGCTGCTCCCCCACCCCCACCGGCGAGAACACCGTGACCTTTTATTATCCCCGAAAAAAACTGGTCTACAGCTTTTCCGATCTGCCTATCGGTGCAGAGGCCCGGGACTGTGCGGATGAAGCGCTGGAGTATGTGCTGCGGCTATACCTGCTGGGGCCAACGGACGAAAACCTGGAAAGCCTCTACCCCAGCGGCATCCGGCTTCTGACCGTCGCCGAGGAGAACGGCGCTCTGACCGTCACCCTCTCCCCTGCCGGCAACCAAATGCAGGAAATCGATTTTTCCCTGGCCGGAGCGTGTCTGGCCAAGACCTGCATCGGCTACGGCGGCTATTCCTCCGTAACCATCCAAAGCGGGGATCGGGAGCTGACCCTAAAAAACGATGACCTGCTCTTCCGGGATAACAGCGCCACCCTGAACAGCAGCAAAGAGGAGAAGGAACCATGAAATGCATTTCCTGGAACGTAAACGGCCTGCGGGCCTGTGTGGGCAAGGGCTTTGAGGAGGTTTTCCGGAACCTGGACGCAGACTTCTTCTGCCTGCAGGAAACCAAGCTCCAGCCCGGGCAAATCAGCCTGGAAACCCCCGGCTACAGCCAATTCTGGAACTCCGCCGAGAAAAAGGGCTATTCCGGCACGGCCATCTTCGCCAAAAAGCCGCCCCTGTCCGTGACCTACGGCATCGGCATTCCCGAGCTGGACACGGAGGGACGGCTGATCACACTGGAATACGACCGCTTTTATCTTGTCACCTGCTATACCCCCAATTCCCAGCAGGAGCTGAAACGGCTGGACCATCGGCTCAGCTGGGACAAGGCCTTCCGGGAATATCTGGTGGCTCTGGATGCTAAGAAACCGGTCATTGCCTGCGGCGACCTGAATGTGGCGGCCACAGCCATTGACCTGAAAAATCCCAAAACCAACGAAGGAAACGCCGGCTATTCCCTGCCCGAGCGGGAATCCTTCGCCGCGCTCCTCTCCGCCGGATTTACGGACAGCTTCCGCTGCCTGTACCCGGAAAAGGTCCTCTATTCCTGGTGGTCCTACCGCTTCCAGGCCAGGGCCAAGAATGCTGGCTGGCGCATTGACTATTTTCTGGTGTCTGACCGCATCCGGGAAAAGATCACCCAGGCAGACATCCTGACGGATATCCAAGGCTCCGACCACTGCCCGGTGACGCTGGAGATTGACGTATAAATCAAATGGGGCTCCCCTAAACGGGGAGCCATTTTTTGCAATTATCCCAAAATTGCCTTCAAATCCGCCTCCGGGGTAGTTGTGGGGGCGATGGCGTATTCCTTTTGCAGCAGAGCAACCACGTTGGGGGACAGGAATGCCGGCAGCGTGGGGCCCAGGCGGATGTTTTTAATGCCCAGGTGCAGCAAGGTCAAAAGAATGCACACGGCCTTCTGCTCATACCAGGACAGCACCATGGAAAGGGGCAGGTCGTTTATGCCGCAGCCAAAGGCCTTACTCAGGGCATCGGCAACCACAATGGCGGAATAGGCATCGTTGCATTGGCCCATATCCAGGATTCTGGGAAGCGGGCCGACTGTGCCCAGGTCCAGATCGTTGAAGCGATATTTGCCGCAGGCCAGGGTGAGAACCACCGTATCTTTTGGCGTCTGCTTGACAAAATCCGTAAAGTAGCTTCTGCCCGGACGCGCGCCGTCGCAGCCGCCCACCAGGAAAATGTGCTTCAGCGCGCCGGACTTCACCGCATCCACAACCGCCTGGGCATTGTCCAGCACGGCCTTTCTGCCGAACCCGGTCATGACAGTGTGGCCGCCGTTGATACCTGTGAAATGCATATCCTCCCGGAAGCCGCCCAGCTCCAGAGCCTTTTCAATTATGGGGGTAAAATCCCGGTCCTCGCCGATATGGGCAGCTCCGGGAAAACGGACCTGCTCCATGGTGAAAACCCGGTCCAGATAGCTCTTCTTCGGGGGCATCAGGCAATTGGTCGTGAAGAGGACAGGGGCGGGCAGGTTCTCCAGCTCCTTTCGCTGGTTCTGCCAGGCTGTGCCGAAATTGCCCTTCAAATGCGGGTACTTTTTCAGGCCCGGGTAGGCGTTGGCAGGCAGCATTTCCCCGTGGGTATAGACGTTGATGCCCTTCCCCTGGGTCTGCTCCAGCAGGCATTTCAGGTCATACAGGTCGTGGCCGCTGACCACGATGAAGGGGCCTTTCTCAACTGTCAGGCTGACGGCGGTAGGCTCGGGGTGGCCGAAGGTTTCCGTATTGGCCCTGTCCAGAAGGGCCATGGCCTTCAGGTTCACCTCTCCCACCTGCAGGGCAATGGGAATCAGGTGCTCTGCGTCCGTATCCTCCCCCAGGGTGAACAGGGCCCGATAGAAAAAGCGGTTGACTTCCTCGTCCCGGTAACCCAGCACGGCGGCATGGTAAACATAGGCGGCCATACCCCGGATGCCGAAGAGGATCAGGCTTTTCAGGCTGCGGATATCCTCCTGGGCGTTCCAGAGGTTTGCAAGATCATAATCGTCGTTGTGGCCGCAGGGATTCATGCATCTGCTGCAGTCCGGCACCAGCCGGGCTTTCTCGGCATGGACCCGGTCCAACAGGGCCTGAATGGCCCCGTCCTCAAAGCTGACATTGGTGACGCAGGCGAACAAAGCCTGCTGAATGAGCGCGTCCGTCTCCGGAGTCAGCAGATCGGCGCTGCTCTCCGAAGCCCGGGCTAGGCCGATCAAGGCACCGGTCAGGGCGTCCTGTAAAAGGCCCGTCCGGGCGGTCTTCCCGCAGACACCGGCAGCACCGGTGCAGCCGGCACATCCGGCAGTCTGTTCGCACTGGAAACAAAACAAATTCTTATTCATAGGGTTTCTCCTGATTTTAGTTCTTGACCTTCCCCATTGGGGAAGGTGGACCGCCGCAGCGGCGGTGCGTCGCGCAGCGAATCTAATTTTCTATAGCTGCCGGTGGCAGCTATACCACAATTTATGGATGAGGGGCCTTGCGTAAGTGAGCGGTACGTATTTCCTTAACACTCTCGCTCATTACGCCCCTCCTCAGTCTCGGCTGCGCCGAGCCAGCTCCCCCGGAGGGGAAGCCTCTTTTTTACCGTACCTTCCCGTCCGTCGTAACGATCTTCGTAGTCACCGGGATATTCTTTCCGCTGTTGGCGGCGGCGGTTTCTACGGCCCGCTGCAGGCCGCCGCAGCAGGGAACCTCCATGCGCAGCACCGTTACGGATTGGATGTTGTTCTCCCGGAAAATGGCCGTCAGCTTCTCGCTGTAGTCCACGCTATCCAGCTTGGGGCAGGCGATGAGCAGGACCTTTCCCCGGAGAAAATCCCGGTGGAAGTCCCCATAGGCATAGGCAGTGCAGTCCGCCGCCACCAGCACATCGGCCTCGTCAAACCAAGGGGCCTGAACAGGCACCAGCTTGAGCTGCACAGGCCACTGCCGCAGCTGGCTGGGGCAATGGCCGCCCTGGGGCATTTCCGGCTCTGGGGACAGCGTCCGCATCCGGCTGCCGGGGCAGCCACCTTGGGCCGCAGCCTTTTCTGCCTTGGCCTTCAGCACGGCGGCCTCATCATAGGCCGGGGCCTCCCTTGTTTCAAAGGTAATAGCCCCGGTGGGGCAGCCGGGCAGGCAGTCCCCCAGGCCGTCGCAATAGTGCTCCCGGGCAAGATAGGCCTTGCCGCCAATGAGGGCGATGGCCCCCTCGTGGCAGGCCTTGACGCACAGGCCGCAGCCATTGCATTTTTCCTGATCGATATGAATAATCTGACGAATCATCGCTGTTTCCTCCGTTTTTGCATTTCTTCCTCAGTATAAACCGAAACCGCCCCGAACAGCGTTGCCGCAGCAACATTCTGTCCGGGGCGGGATTTTTATTGTGCTTTGGGAAGGGTGACGAGAAATTTGGTGTAGGCGGGTTCGCTTTCTACCCGGACGGTGCCGCTGTGGAGCTCCACCACCCGCTTGACCACCGCCAGGCCGATGCCGTTGCCCTCGCTGTTGTGGGAACGGTCCGCCTGGTAGAACTTGCGGAAAATGGCTTCCTGCTGCTCCGGGGGAATATAGGAGCCGGTGTTGCAGATGGAGACCGTCACATCATTTTCCGTCTCCAGGGCAGAAACCTCCACCGTCTGGCATTCCGGGGAGAACTTGATGGCATTGTCCAGCAGGTTTACCCACACCTGCCGCAGCAGCTCCTGGTTGCCGGAGACGGTGTACTCCTCCAGATCCAGATTCATTTCCAGATTTTTCTTTTCCCACTTCCGCTCCAGCAGCAGCACGCAGGTCCGCAGCTGCTCGGAAAGGTTGAAGGTAGAAACGTCCGTCAGAATGGCCTGATTCTCCACCTTGGTCATGTTCAGCACATTGGTGGCCATATCCGCCAGACGCTTACTTTCGCTTTCGATGATGTCCAGGTATTCCATCTGCTCAGCCCGGGTCAGGTCCCCCTGCCGCAAAAGGCTTGCAAAGCCCGCAATGGAGACGATGGGGGTTTTGAACTCGTGGGAGAAGTTGTTGATAAAGTCCGAGCGCAGCATTTCCGTGCCCGCGAGCTCGGACGCTGTAGCATTGAAGGACTCCACCATATCCCGCAGGGGGGCAATGGTGGCCATAAGGCCCTTGGGCTCTATGCGGACATCGTAGTCCCCGGAAGCCAGTCGGTGCAGGCCCTGGGTCATTTCGCTAACGGAGCGCAGGGGGAAGGTGCCCAGCAGCAGGGCCATCAGGGTACCGCCCACCAGACTGATGGCGGCGATGATCAGGAAGAAGGACAGGATGCTGGAGTGCTCCATCCACTTGCCCAGCTGCCCCGTGCGGTCTACGATCAGCAGGGCCGCACCGATGATCAGCAGGGTCACCAGCGTGACCACGAAGACGCAGCCGGAAAGGGTCAGGGTCAGGGTCATGCGGCTCTGGCGCTCCTGCTTGGAGGGTTTGCGACGCTTCATACTTTCTTCACCGCCTTATAGCCCAGGCCCCGGACGGAGATGATCTCAAACTCTGGCCAGGATTCAAAACGCTTGCGGAGCCTTCCGATGTGAACCGTCACCGTCTCCCAGCCGGTATCGGAATCCATGCCCCAGATCTCGTCCATAAGCTGAATCCGGGTAAAGATCTTTCCGGGATAGGACAAGAGCTTATACAGCAGCAGAAATTCCTTCTGAGGCAGCTCCTGGCGCTCCTTGCCCCGGGTGACGGTCAGGGAATCGTAGTCCAGCACCACATCGCCGATCTCGATTTTCCGTTCGGAGACGATTTTGGCCCGGCGCAGCAGGGCCTTGATGCGCAGCAGCATTTCCTCGGTATCCACAGGCTTTGTCATATAGTCGTCCGTGCCCACCAGGAAGCCTTTTTTCCGGTCCTCGGAGAGCTGCTTGGCGGAGACCATGAGGATGGGCATCTCATTGTTGGCCGAGCGCAGGGTTTTTGTAAACTCATAGCCGTCCATATTGGGCATCATAATGTCCAGCACCACCAGGTCGATGTGCTCCCGGTCCATCACGGCCAGGGCCTCCTCGCCGTCACAGGCCGTTGTGACGGTATAGCCGTCTCCTTCCAGCACCGCCTGCATGAGCCGACGGGTATTTTTATCGTCATCTGCCACGAGAATATGGAACAAAACATTTCCCCCCTGGATTTTCCTTGGTTTTCCCTTGCTTTTTGCTAAGCATATGGTATCATCCTAAACCGAAACGAAACTGAAAACAGTATAGCCCTTTTCCGAAATTTTTTCAAGTTTAGGTGCAGTTTAGCTTTCCCCGGTACAATTCCCGTAAAAAATGTATTGTGCGGAGGTACGGCCTTGAAAAAACGGTTGGAAAAAGCATTTTACTGGGTCTGCTGGAAGCTTGTTTGGATTTTTTATCCAAAGACCACTGTGGAGGGCACCGAGAACCTTCCCGAAGAGCCCTCCATTGTGGTGGGCAACCACTCTCAGGCCAACGGGCCGATTCTGGCGGAGCTCTATTTCCCGGGAAAACGGGCCATCTGGTGCGCCGGGCAGATGATGTCCGCCAAGGAAATCCCGGACTACGCCTATCACGACTTCTGGGACGAAAAGCCCAAGGCCCTCAAGCCCCTGTTCCGGCTGCTGAGCTACATCATCGCCCCCTTTGCCTCCTGCGTCATGCGCTGCGGCGACACCATCGCCGTGTACCACGACACCCGGGTAATCAACACCTTCCGGGACACTGTGAAGAGCCTCCAGGCTGGTAACCATATCATCATCTTCCCCGAGTGCAAAAAGGGCTACAACCAGATCCTCTGCGCGTTTCAGGAGAACTTTGTGGATGTGGCCAAGCTGTACTACAAGCGCACAGGCAAGGCCCTGAACTTTGTGCCCATGTACTTAGCGCCCAGGCTTCACAAGGTCTATTTCTGCAAGCCCATCCGGTTTGACCCCACGGCCCCCATTGCCGAGGAGCGCCGCCGGGTGTGTCAGGCGCTGATGGACAGCATCACCGCCCAGGCGGTGAGCCTGCCGGAGCACATCGTGGTGCCCTACCCCAACATTCCCAAGAAGGACTACAAAACCAATCATTCTACAGAGGCGATCCTATGAAACAACCTGTTGTTGATTACCGGAAGTTCCGCTTTTCCAAGCTGAACGACCCGGAATTTTCCCACCTCAAGCTGCTGGCCGGATGGCTGGTGTATTTTCTCTTCTATTTCCTGACGGAGAACTTCATCCCCTACGATGCCTGCCATGTGATGCACAGCCGACTGGACGATCTGATTCCCTTCAATGAGTTCTTCTTCATCCCCTATTGCTTCTGGTATGTGCTGATCGTCATCTCCCTGGGGTATTTTCTCCTGTATGACATTGAGAACTTCAAGAATCTGCAAAAATACATCATCATCACCCAGGTGGTGGCCATGGCGGTTTACATCGTCTATCCCAGCATCCAGGACCTGCGGCCCACGGAATTCGCCCGGGACAATTTCTTCACCCACCTGGCGGCCTTTATCTACAAGATGGACACCCCCACCGGAGTCTGCCCCTCTCTGCATGTGGCCTACTCTCTGGGCATTGGCTCCTGCTGGCTGAAGGAAAAGCAGGCGGGAAAGCTGTGGAAGGCCTTTGTGGTCTTCAATGTCTTCCTCATCAGCGCCGCTACCATGTTCGTCAAGCAGCACTCCGCCATTGATGTGGCCTGTGCGCTGCCCTTGGGACTGCTGGCGGAAATTCTGGTCTTCGGGAAATACTGGAAGGCCAAGTT